>BNTW01000017.1 GCA_025996895.1 Bacteroidia bacterium
ACATGTCAACTTGACGATACCGAGTACAAAAAAGGAATAGTGATAAGCGATGAAGAGTTAAATGCAATAAATCTTAAAAAATATAAGTTCCATGGCGAGTGGAATTATGTCATAAAACCTAATAAAATGTGAAAATTATTTACGGACGCTCCCTTATTGAAACGAGGAGTTTCCAAAAGCGGCAAGATAGAGATAAGCAATTTGTTGAAAGGGCAAATGGTGGTGGTCGAGATTGTTTTGGGGAATGGCGGTCGAGTAATGAAGAAGGTAGTAATGTGATAAACATTTTGTTATGTATGTAAAAAAGTGTAATTTTGTAGCATTATTTAGTGATATAAAATGTAAAATATCTATCAAAAATACTGCTAAAAAATGTATAGAAGTAAGACTAAAGAGCTTATACAGTGGAAATTAGATAAAAACAAAAAGCCACTGATATTTTATGGGGCACGACAAGTTGGAAAAACTTGGCTTATTCAAGCGTTCGGTAAACAGGAATACAAGCAAGTTGTGTATATAAATTTTGAGAGAGCCGAAGAAATGCGCAACGTTTTTTTGCACGACCTTGACCCCGGACGACTCATTACTGCCTTTGAATTTTATTCCGGATTAAAAATTACGCCCGAAGACACGCTTATTGTTTTGGACGAAATTCAAGCCGCCAAGAGAGGAATTACCTCGTTGAAATATTTTTGCGAAGAAACTCCCGAATATCAAATAATTGCTGCCGGTTCGTTGCTCGGAATAAATCTACACTCGGAAGAATCGTTTCCCGTTGGAAAGGTTGATATGATGACGCTTTATCCAATGTCGTTTTACGAATTTTTGATGGCAATGGGCGAAGAAAACGGTTTGGCAAAAATCATTGAAGAAAAGCATTTTGACATAATGCCGATTTTTCACGAAAAGTTCAAAGAATACTTGAAATATTATTTTTATGTTGGCGGAATGCCCGAAGCAGTAAAAGCGTTTGCGGAGAATCGCGATTGGAAAAAAGCGCGACAAATTCAAAATAAAATCCTTAAAAACTATCGCAACGATTTTTCAAAACACGCACCCAAAGAGATTGTTCCTCGCATAAATATGGTTTGGGACAGCCTGCCTGCCCAGTTAGCAAAGAAAAATAAAAAATTTATTTATGGCGTGGTAAAAGAAGGCGGACGTGCAAAAGAATTTGAATTGGCAATACAATGGTTGACAGATGCAGGGGTGCTGCACAAGGTTTTTGCAGTTACCAAGGCAGGCGTTCCGCTTGTGGCGTATCAGGATTTTTCGGAATTCAAAATTTACCACAACGATTTAGGATTGCTTGGTGCAATGTCAAAACTTAAATCCAAAACACTTGTTGATGGCGATGCTGTTTTTGAAGAGTTTAAGGGTGCTTTAACAGAGCAATACGCTTTTCAGCAACTGCTGTTGAATGAAGAACTGACCATCAACTACTTTCCATTCGACAACGGTCGCTACGAACTTGATTTTCTGATAGAAAACGGGGACGGCGACTTGATTCCAATAGAAGTTAAAGCAGGCGAGAACTTAAATGCAGCAAGTTTCAAAATTTATTGTGAGCGAAACAAGCCAAAAACAGCGATAAAAACTTCCCTGACAAACTACAAAGAAGAAACTTGGATGACGAACTTGCCTTTATACGCCTCACTACCTTTGCCCTGTAGCAACAATAATGGAATTAATCCGCGATAAAAAAATCCGCGTAAATCCGCCTTATCCGTGTCATCTGCGTTCCATTGCACCTCTGCTCGGCACTCGCTTATTTCATCATTGATGGATTCTTCTCAAATAATTCATATATTTGCATAAAATTGTAAGCCTTTAATCTGTTGCAATCAGGCAAAATATTCCATTTTTATTTCAAATAAAAACAGGAAGAAGACATAAATAAAAATTAATAAAAAAATGAAAACAAAAATGTTTTGGTTCGCCCTTTTTGCGATCCTGTTCTCAGCGAATAACAGTAGCTGGGCACAAATTGTGACGACTATTACTGCTCCGAGAGATGATTATGTTGTCCCTTATGGGTCATATCCTAATGAACCGCTTGTGAAAATTGTGGTGGAGAAAGTAGATCCTTCTCAAGTTAAGATTGGGTTTGGTTGGACGAATAATTCTTGGTCTGGTCTTACTCTTTTCGCTTTGTGTTTCAGCGTGTTGCGTGTTGGTCTGCGGGTTTTGTCCTACTGTCCCGCTGCCTGTTTCGTCTGCGTTCAATTCGGGCGTTTGGGTTTCGCTTGCCGTAAATATCTCGTGTTCCGCCTTAATGGTTTCGAGCGTTTTTTGCAGGGCTTTTTCTATGCTGCTGTTTAATGTATTGCTTTCGCCCATATTGGTAATTTTATATTGGTAGCCCTCGCGGTACTTGTTCCCGCCTGCCACTTGGATATATTGAAAAAGCGTGAGTTCCTGCAAATAGCGGTTGAGTGTACGCGGGTGTATTCGCTTTTCCTTGCGTATATCAAGGGCGGTAAATTGCGTTGTTTCGGCTTTTTTGAGATAGGAACAAAGCCAATTATACTATACTCGGTTATAAATTGAGGGGACTTCTAAAAATTAATTCATTGTCAATCAAATAATTATGCTTATCTTTGCAGTGTATAAACAACCTATAAAAATGTAGTAAGATGCAGTACAAAAGACGAGGACATATGGGATTATTGGTTTGATACATCCCCGTCATTAACGGAACATTAAAACTATCTATAGGCAATGCCCAACCATTCCCTATTTGTTGGGCTTTTAACTGTGTTACGGCACTTAATAATAATGCCAGGAATAAAACTTTTTTCATACGATATTACATTTTATAATTACAATTTGCGTTCTAAAAATTGAATAAATTTATAGCGATAAAGTTTGGAAGAATAATCGGAATAGGTACAGAAAAAAGTGGGCAAATCTTGTCCGGTTTTCGGGACAAAATAGTACTTTTGTCGGACAACTAATGTTCAGTTAATTTTTATAAGCCGTATATTTTTTGTACCTTTGCCGCCAAAAACGAGTTATGGTAAAGTATCGGATAAAATTGACAAAAGAAGAGGTTTTGGAACTTCAAAAAATCGTGAGCAAGGGTTTTCACAGTACACAAACCTACCGGGCAGCCTATGTTTTGCTCAATGTAGATGAAGGAGGGTTTAGTTTGGGAAAAATGACCAATGAACGCATTTGTGAAGTGTTAAAAATCAATATGCGCACCATCGATCGCATCAAGAAAAAGTTGGTAGAAAAGGGAATGTCTGCCGCTTTGGAACGCGATAAAGGCAGTCGTATCTATGAAAAAAAGATAGACGGAGATATGGAGGCAAAAATAATTTCGATAGCCTGTAGTGAGCCACCGAAAGGTTTTGCCAAATGGTCTTTGCGACTGCTGGCAGATAAAATGGTTGAATTACAGTATATTGACTCAATTTCATACGTTTCGATTGGCAACGTATTAAAAAAAACGAACTTAAACCGTGGAAAGTAAAGGGCTGGGTAATTCCACCCGAACAGAACGCGGAATTTGTTGCCCACATGGAACAGGTTTTGGACGTTTACAAGCGACCTTACAAGGAGGATTTTCCGGTAGTTTGCATGGACGAATCTCCGGAACAATTGATAGAAACGGTCAGGGAAGAAGCCATGCAACCCGGCAAGGAAGCACGTGTTGATTACGAATATATCCGCCATGGTGTTGCCAATATTTTCATGGCAAACGAACCTTTGAAAGGAAAGCGGTTGGTAGAGGTTACGAAATTAAAAACGAAAGCGGACTGGGCCAAATTTATCAAACGAATCGCCGATGAACTGTATCCTCAAGCCAAACGTATTACATTGGTGATGGATAATTTTGGCACTCATACAATTGGTGCTTTTTATGAGGCATTTCTGCCCGAAGAAGCCAAACGATTGATTGACAGATTTGAGTTTGTTTTTACACCCAAACATGGCAGTTGGCTGAATATGGCAGAGATAGAACTACATGTGCTAAATGCGCAATGTTTGAACAGACATATTGCAACAATGGACGAAATGCAAGAAGAAGTGTTGGCGTGGCAAATGCATAGAAATAACAAAAATGCAAAAATCAATTGGCAATTCACGGCTAAGGATGCTCGCATAAAACTAAAGAGATTATATCCGACATTTAGTGATTAACATAACACTAGCTATTGGAGTGATTTATAAATTTTAGTTTGTATAAAAATCCTATATGGCGTTTCCTTATCCAAATCGGGGAATATGAAGCCTTTGCCGGTATTGTCCATCATTTCAAACAAATACATCAAATCGTAACGCAAATCTATTTTTTCAGCCGGAATAATTGTTTCATATACATCTTTTTCGTCGGTTGGCGTCATCGGCAACATTTCAAAATCTTTGTATTGATTCATAGCACGATATTGCAAACGCAACCATTTTAAACCGTTTTCGGCTTGAACTTTGACCTTAATTGTAACCGGCTGTCCGGCTTTGAGCGGTAAAACAGAATATTCTTCGACGGTAAAATACAGGCTGTTGGAAATATCCGAAGCCGGCTGATAATGCAGCGACGTTGCAACTTTTCCGACCGCTTGGAAAGCCGTTTGCTGTTCTTTCAACTTTTCCAAACTGTGCTGTAAAAAACGCAGTTCATCGCGCCAATGCCCGGACAATTCTTTTTTTCCTATCAAAATATTTTCGGCATAATGGTCGCCGGCTGCATCTACCAATTGTTGCCAAGCATCGATGGCGCGCTGTTCGCAAGCAATGGCTTCATTTAAAGCCGAAACGTCTTGTGTCCGTAAAAACAGGCAATAATTGACGGCTGCCGGAACTCGGCGGGCATGATACAAAGCTAGGTAAGTCAGCATTTTTAAATCGGTAACCGTCGAAATCAATTCTTTATTGTCTTTATCGCCAACTTTTTCGGCTTCGGCGACTTTTTGTAAAATGTCGGTAGCGGTCTGTTCCAGCCACAAAGCCGTAGTGGAAGGCCGTATTTTGGCGGTTTCCAATTCTCCCAAAAGCACGCGCGCTTCTTCGTCGAAAGAGGCAAATTGCTGAATATCACTGCCTTCCGCTTTGGCATACAAAGGCAAATCGCCTAATCGTTGTTTTTCCGGCCACGCGCTGGTAGTAGGAAAAAAATTGTAAGGATAGCAGGCGGCCACGATGCGGGGCAGTATCCGGCTGGCTTCGTTCAAAGCCGGTTTAATGATGGTACCGGCTTTGCCCAATCGCTGTTGAAATTCTCTTTCCGACACTTCTTCCGGTGTTTGCGGGTCGTAACCCCACAAGCCGAACGTCTGGAAAAAATACCAATACCGTTCAAATTCGTAGCGGTAATACCGGTATTTCTCCGGCAAAAGCTGGAAAGGCTCAACATCGTGAAACTGCGATTCCATCTTGGTTGCCAAAGGCTCATAAACGGCATATGCTTCGCTGTTGTATAAACGGCTGCTTTCGGCAAAACGGCGCACGTATTCCGGGTCGCCCCACAAAAATACGCGGTTTGTTCCGCCGTTCCACAATTTCCATAACATCTTGTATTCCTGCGGATAACGCAAAAAATCGGCATAGCCGTGCCGGCGATTTTTCTGGTCTTCACGATTGACATGCGTCGGACTGAAAGGCAAGCCCATCTGTTCCATCCAGAATTTGGGGGCAATCCGGAATTTAATGCCCAGATTGATAACACTGCATATCAACGTATCCGTAATGCCTTTGGAGTGAATATCAATTTGTAAATCGGGCGCATATTTCTTTACGGTTTTAAAGAAATTGACGCTAAACTCATGCAATTCGCTGGTTTTCAATCCGGACTCGTTATTTGTTTTAAATAAAATAGCGTCCGCATCGGGAAAAGTTTTTAAAAATTTGGCGAAAGCCGCTTTGGTATAAGCATTCAAATTGGTCGAATCCAAGCCGCTGACTTGCCAAGGCAAGGGACGTCCCGGCACATATTCAAAATCGGGGTTTCCGCCGGCTTGTACCTCACCCCTATAAATATGATCCCAAATACCGAGCCGGACACCAATGCCATGTTCATGCGCCAGCGCAATCAGCCGGTGCATCGCTTCTACATTTTTCTGTTGCCTTTCTTCGGAAATATCCTGCATTTTAACATTCAAATACCCTTCTACATCGAAAAAATAGGGATAGCAGGGAGCCAAAAATCCGCCGTTTTCGTATCCAAACAGGATTTCGAGCATATTGAAACGATTTTGTGCCATCATACCAAAATAGGCTTCCCAATACGCCTCGTCATAAAAACGGCTTTCCCAATATCGGCGGTGCATTGTGTAAAGAGCAATGCCGCGTTCTCTGATATAAGGCTCTGATACTGTTTCACGTACATATTGCAACGGATTAGCCGGATTGTTACTCCAGCCAATCCGGTTGGCTATATCCAAAAGAGCGTACATCAGCCCTTTATCGTCATATCCTGCTGCTACAAGCAGAGATTTATCTCTAAATATGGCTAGTGCTTCCGAACTTTCAGGAATTTTTATTTCCGCTTTTTTCAACTGTTGAGCGATCGCATTATCAGAAGCTAATCCTATAATTATAAGGTCTTTAGCTTTAGCCTCATTGAAAGATCCGACTTGCTCAAACGTTATTTTTTTCGTGCGCAATGCTTCGATTAATTTTTCCAAACCGTAAGCTGCCGGTTGACCATATTGATTGTCCGTAACAATGGAAATTTGTGTCGCCGGTTGCGCCCAAGCGGTCATAACCGGAAATAAAAGTAGAAACAGGATTTTTTTTAACATATTCTATTTTTAAAACGTTCTGAAGTACAAAAATAATACTTTTTTATTACCTTTGAAGGCTTAAAATAAAAACGCATGAAAAAACATTTATTTTTGGGGGACGAAGCAATTGCCCAAGCCGCTATCGACGCGGGATTATCGGGTGTATATTCTTATCCCGGAACGCCTTCAACCGAAATTACGGAGTATATCCAGTCGTCGCGGTTAGCGCAGGAACGGAAAATTTTTTCCAAGTGGTGCAGTAATGAAAAAACAGCCGTAGAAACGGCTTTGGGTATGTCGTATGCCGGAAAACGGGTGCTCTCGTGTATGAAACATGTGGGGCTAAACGTGGCAGCTGATGCTTTTATGAACGTGGCCATGTCGGGAATTAATGGTGGAATGATTATTGTTACTGCCGACGACCCTTCGATGCATTCGTCTCAAAATGAGCAAGATAACCGTGTGTATGGAAATTTTGCCCAGATACCTGTTTTTGAGCCGTCTAATCAGCAGGAGGCTTACGACATGGTGTATGAAGGTTACGACCTTTCGGAAAAATGGGGCTATCCTATTTTGTTGCGGATTACGACGCGCATGGCGCACTCTCGCGCGGGCGTTCAAACGCGGGAATTGAAACCGCAAAATCCGGTGCAGGTAGAAGAAAATGCACAATCTAAATATATTTTACTTCCGGCGATTGCTCGCAAACGATATAAAGTTCTGTTAGACAAGCAAAAAGAATTTTTGGAAGCATCCGAAAATTCAAAATACAATCAACTTTTTACCCCCCAGCCCCCTAAAGGGGGAGTCGCTTCCCAACCGCACTCGGTAAAGTCCCCTTCAGGGGATTTAGGGGTTGGTATTGTCGCTTGTGGGATTGCATTCAATTATTTGCAGGAAAATTATCCGAACGGATTTGAACATCCTGTACTGAAAATCAGCCAATATCCGTTGCCGAAAAAAAAGTTGTTGCAATTAACGGAAATGTGTGACGAAATCTTAGTGTTGGAAGACGGTTTTCCGGTGGTGGAAGAACAGCTAAAAGGCTATTTGAGTGTTGGATTGAAAATTCGTGGACGTTTGGACGGAACGCTCAACCGCGCCGGCGAACTCAATCCCGACAACGTGCGCAAAGCCTTAGGATTGGAAGTAACCACGCATTACGCCGTTCCCGAAATCGTTGAAAGTCGTCCGCCTGCCTTGTGTGCCGGTTGCGGACACCGCGATGTCTATCAGGCTTTGAATGATGTAATTAAAGAAGAATACAAAGCTGCCCGCGTATTCAGCGACATCGGTTGCTATACACTGGGTGCACTACCGCCTTTCCGGGCAATTGATTCGTGTATTGATATGGGCGCGTCCATCACAATGGCACGAGGCGCGTCGGAAGCAGGCATTTTCCCGGCGATTGCCGTCATCGGCGATTCGACTTTCACGCATTCGGGCATGACCGGATTGCTGGATTGTGTGAATGCAAAGGCAAACGTGCTGATTATCATTTCCGACAACGAAACGACCGGCATGACCGGTGGTCAAGAATCGGCAGCGACCGGACATATTTATAATATCTGTAAAGGTATCGGTGTTGAGCCGGAGCATATCCGCGAAATCGTTCCGCTGAAAAAGAATTACAAAGAAATGAAAGCGATGGTACGCGAAGAGATTGAATATCAGGGTGTTTCGGTGATTATCCCTTGCCGGGAATGTATCCAGACGTACGCCCGAAAAGTTAAATCCGCAAAAAAAGAAAGCAAATGAAAACAGACATCATATTAGCCGGAGTGGGCGGACAGGGTATTTTGTCCGTGGCCGCTGTGATTGGAGAAGCCGCGTTGGAAGAAGGATTGTTTATGAAACAGGCCGAAGTGCATGGCATGAGCCAGCGGGGCGGCGATGTGCAGTCGCATCTGCGTATCAGTGACCGGCCGATAGCTTCCGATTTAATTCCGTTGGGAAATGCAGACATCATCATTTCGCTTGAGCCGATGGAAGCGTTGCGCTACCTGCCGTATCTGAAAAAAGACGGTTGGATTGTCACGCATTCCGAGCCGTTTGAAAACATTCCTAACTATCCCGAAATGGAAAAAGTGCGGGAAGCCTATGAGCATCTACCGAACAAAATTATTTTGAATGTTGAGCAGATTGCCAAAGAGTTGGGCACTCCCCGTTCAAGCAATATTGTACTGCTTGGCGCGGCGGCACCTTATCTGCATATCGAATTTTCCAAATTGGAAAACGGCATAAGAAGTATTTTCGGACGGAAAGGCGAAGAAATTGTGGAAATGAACTTGAAAGCGTTGCAATTTTATAAAAATATCGTACTTTAGTTTTGGGTATGTGTTATTCGTATTAAATTATCTACGAAGCTACGAAATTTTTCTTTTAAATTTTACCACTTATTGTGAAATTTAAATAGTGATCATATAAATTAGGATTTTGTAATGTTTTAATCTCTATTAATTTCATTGCACTTTCTTGTTTTTGTCCGTTGATAATCAATTGATTTGTCATTGAAGAAATGATTTCATTGGCTTTTAATGGCACATAAATTGGACGTAATGCAGATTGAAATTCTTCGTATTTATTAAATACTGTTTGTTCTATTCCGGCAAATTCTACTATTTCTATTTCAGCATTGAAACTAATAATGGTTTGATTTTTATTTTTTAGACGAACTATTTTCCCTTTTTCAGTCAATATTTCTTCTGTTGATAATTCACCTATTAACTGTTTTATTTGCGATAATTGGACAGTTTGAGCAGAAATGTTGATTTGTGTTAGCATCTTCTCCTCACTATTAATCCAATATTGTGCATTTCGTTCAGGTAAATAAAAGGTCTGTTTGCCTGCTATTTCACCATAAACATACAAATCCGTAACGAATAATTTTTGAGATAAGTCTTTGCTTAAAGCACTTAGCGATGACAAAATTTCTATGCCAAATTGAGAGTGTGATTGTTCGTTCATATTATCGAAATAAGTAAATTATAAATCCTATTTGTAAATTAGTAATAGAAATATTATTTTTCATAGTGTTTGGATTATCATTAAATGGAATAACGGTACTTTTTCTTAAAAGAAAAAATCCATCTTTTTCCTTAATGCGCAAATCTTCTTCAGAGTGAATAGGAATCGAATAATTCATATACAATTCCATTGTAATAAATTTACTTGTTCGTTTAGCGATAGAAATTTGCGGAGAAATTACTTGTTCCTTCATTCCATAACTAAATTCTAACTCCTTTGAATCAAATCTTTTATGATTATATGTAAATGGTGTTAGATTTTCGTAAGTTCCTAAACTTCTGTAATAACCTCTATTCGATAATAATAAAGATGTCCCTAAAAATATCGGATAACCCGTATTATTCAAATTTTTTCGGAACTCAATACCTAAACTGTTTTCATTAGAGGATATATTTTTATTAAAAAAGTCGTCAGATGTTTGCCAATAAACACGCCATTTCTTAGTAATACGATAGCCAATACTTCCTTGAATTAAAGGCGATTCATGAGTTGCCGGCAGATTTGAAAGAGACATATCGCTATTTTGAAATCTTATTGAAGTACTTATAGGGGCAAATGATATGTTTCGATAGCTAACGCCAAAACCTATAGTCAATTTTGGGGCTATTTTGATAATTCTTTCCGCAAGTGAAATTTTTCTTTTCGGCAATTCACTATTATAGATAAATAATGCTTCGTTGGTTGAAAATTGGAATCCCAATTGTTCCACATTTTCATTAGCAAGAACATCAAAATCTGTCCAACCTTTGAGATTATAATTTTCAGCCTTTGTTTCTATAATATCCGTATATTCTAATCTTCTTTCAATCGGAATTGGCCGAACGGAATCAGTTTGAATACAAGTAGTTATGTAATCAAAACTTGAATATAAGGGCGATTTTAAATGCCAACTTTCATGTTTCATTTTTACGGAAATTTGTTTTAAATGCCATTTCCCGTTTAGCTGCTCATATCGAACTTTTTCATCAGATTCTACCGGTTTTGTCATTCCTATGAACTTTTTAGCATTTTCAGAGTGTTCTGCGTGTATATCAAACGATATGTAAGCTAAATGTTTCGTATCAATTAACATACTTCCCTGCACGTTATTACTATCCTTACTTAATGGGTGAAAGTCAATTGCATAACATTCTATATCTTGAAATGTTTTGATACCGATAAATTCATACCGGTAATGTTTGAATTTTTTCGGTTGAATAAAATTCACTCTTTGCAGTACAATATCTTCTTCAATTGGAGAAAAAGCCCCGCCAAAAAATCCCCATTGAGTTTCTTGCAATTTTTTTATTCGGGATTTTACTATTTCTATCTGTCCCGGCATTTCTCTCGTTTTAGTATAAGATTCCTTATAAACAGTCAAAACAGCTTCTATTAATTCTACCAGACTATCGTTTTGCGATGTGCTTTCTTGGAAAAATCCTTCATAACGAATTGGCTGATTTGGATAATTTTCTGGAATTTTAGTATATGCTTTTTTCAACAAAGTAAGTAATGTACTGTCAGGCATGACATAGATTTCTTTTAGCGAATAGATCTTAGGCTTTAATTGAATAGATAAAGGACTAACAATTCTTGAAATTAACAGGCTATCAGCTTCATAGCCAATACACGTAAAATAGAGATAACCATTTGTTTTAGAATTAGGTATATTAATTGAAAAAATACCTTTATCGGTTGATAAAGTTCCAGTTTTGTTGTCTTTAGTAAAAATACTGACTTTGGAAACAGGTGTCAATGTTTCTTCGTCTAAAATATTTCCAAATAGTCGAACAGACTGAGAATATACATAGGTTCTCAATGAAAAAAACAATAGAATTAATATTAATTTTACGCTTGACATTTTTAATATATTTCGACAAAAATTGTCCTAAAAACTGAATATCTTAATTTTTTAGGACAATTTCGCGAGTTTTTATAACATTTATAAAAGACCGGCAAGAGCAAAAGCACCATAAGCAAGGACGATAAGCACTACACCAAGAATGCTTTCTAAACTCCATTTTCCTCCTTCAATAGACATCAATTCACTCATGTTCATTTCAGATACGCCGTAAGCGTTTAAATCCAATGTTTTCATAAAATTACAAATTTATAAAATTAGACCATTATTGCAAACAATTTTTGCCTGCAAATCATTTAAAATTTTTGCGTGCACTCAAAAAACTCCGTTTGATAGTGCGAAATTAGCAGTATTCACTGCACAAAAAAAGCAGTAAAAGAAAAAGTTAAAATACTTCCTGCAAAAATATTCTCTTGTTCTTGAGGCGATATGCACCGGAACGTACAGGAAATTTTCATTTCAAAGGGTTTTCGATAAAAATAGGTTCGATTTCGACGGGAATAATCAATCGGCGCACCCAAATCTCTCATTTCTTCGATAACCGCATGTAAATGCCGTTCGCTGATGCCTAATTTTTTTGCGAAAATAACTGGCACGCCGGTACAAGATTGATCAATGAATTTGTGCAGACGGTTCAACATCTCTATTTGCTTAAATAACATCATAAATTTCAGTATTTAAATATATTCGTATTGTTCGTTCCATAACCGGCGATATACTCCTTCCTGTTCAATCAGTTGGGCATGATTTCCGGCTTGGGCAACTTTTCCTTCTTCCAGCACCACAATAGTATCTGCATTTTTTATTGTGCTTAACCGGTGGGCAATGATAATAACTGTTTTTCCCTGCCGGGCTAAATCCGTCAATGTTTGCTGGACATATTTTTCGGAAATCGAATCCAGCGAAGAAGTCGCTTCGTCAAAAATCAGGATTTCAGGATTTTGATACAAAGCGCGGGCAATGGCAATCCGTTGCCGTTCGCCGCCGGAAAGCGATGCGCCATGTTCGCCCACAAAAGTCAGGTAGGAATTGGGCAGTTTTTCGATAAATTCGCGGATACCCAGTTGCTCGCACAATTCGATAATCCGTTTCATGTCCGGCTCAAAATCGCCCAACGCAATATTCTCAATAACTGTTCCGACAAACAGTTCGATTTGTTGCGGAACAGAGCCGATCATCTGCCGCAGGCTTTCATTGCCGATTTGCGCAATATTGTAATTCCCGATATGGATGCTGCCCGACTGAATGGGATACAAGTGTTGCAACAACGAAACCAAAGTGGTTTTTCCGGATCCGCTTTCCCCGACAATCGCTGTCGTTTTCCCTTTGCGAATAGTCAAATCCAATGCTTCAAACACCTGTTTGCGCGAGCCGTAGCGGAACGATACGTTATTAAATTGAATATCGCCGAGCATATCCTTTTCCAACCGGATTTTTTGTTGGTCGTCTTCTTCGCGTTCCAAATCCAAAATCTGGAATAAGCGATCAGCTGCAATCAAAGCGTCCTGTATGGTTTGGTTGGATGAAATCAATCTGCCTATCGGAGTTAATACATAGCCGGTTAAGGTATAAAATAACATGAGTGTTCCGGGCGTCAATTCCTGATGGATTACAAAATAGCTACCCGCCCACAAAACGGCAACGGTTATCACGGCTGACACAAATTCTATTCCGTTATTGGCGACTATAGAGCCGTAAATGCTCTGATAAGTATTTTTCAATACATTCACAAAGCGGACTTCGGTTTTCAGATTGGCAAAATCTTCCAATCCAAAACGTTTAATTGTGGAAACCGAGTTTAACGATTCGACCAAGTGCGCTTCCAAATCTGCACCGCTTTCCATGATTTTCCGTTGGTATTTTTTATTTAAACGGTTGAACAGAAAGTAAATCAGCAGGAATAAAGGTGCGGATAATAAGGCGATAACCGCTAATTTCCACGAATAAAACAACATTAGGCAGAAAGTAAAGAGCAAAATCAGGAAATTAACCACCAAATCCAGCGAAACATTGTTGATAAACACGCGGATTTTCACCGCATCGTTAATACGTGAAATGATTTCGCCCACACGCATGGTGTCGAAAAATTGTTGCGGAAGGCTGAGCAAATGCTTGTAATAACCCAAAATCAGGGAAGCGTCAATTTTTTGTCCGGTTTTCAGTGCTAAAATGCTTTTCATTGCACCAATAAAGGTTTTCAGGAGAATAATCAAAATCATGATAATACCCATTAAGTTCAACAGGTTTAGATTTTGATCAACTAATACATAATCGGTGATTTTCCCTACATAAACGGCAGTTGAAAGTCCTAAAATACTGTAAATAACCGCTCCGAACAACGCCTGTGTCATAAGACTTTTGTGCGGACGGATTAAATCCATAAAACTCTTCAATGCGCTTTTTTTCCGGTTTCCTTTCTCAAATGTTTTGCAGGGAAGCAGTAAAATCAACACCCCCGTCCATTCTTTTTGAAAAGCCTCGTGCGTTTTCTTGTGCAACCGTCCATCGCCCGGATCCATAACAACGATGTGCTTTTTCGTTACTTTGTAGATAACGACAAAATGCTGTAACTGCTCTTTGACAACGACATGGGCAATCGCCGGCTTCGGAATTTCTTTCAAACATTCAAAAGGACCTTTCACACCTTTGGCTTCCAAACCCAGCTTTTGCGCGGCTTCAATCATGCCCAAAACATTCGTGCCTTTTTTGTCGGTAAAGGCAAATTGCCGTATCCGCGAAACCGGAAATTTCAATCCGTAATAAGCGGCCACTGAAGCCAAACAAGCCGCCCCGCAGTCAGTAATATCGTGCTGTTTTATTTTAATCGCTATCAAATAATTTCTGTCTAAACTGCATTTTACCTTATAAAAGGCTTTATTGCCGGTATTATCCGTCAAAAAATCGGACGAAATATCGGTTACTTTTCCGGCAATGCTTCCCCATTCGTTGTAATTGAACGAAGCGATCTGAATATTAACCGGCATACCGATACGGATATAGCCGATATTGCGGGTAATCTGATTGTTTTTCAACAAAGCTAAAGCGTTCTGGTTTTTGTTGTATTCGTATTCATAGCTTTCATATTCCTCTGCTGAGATAATTCCTTTACTGAAAAGTGTCCAATGCCGGTTTAAATCCGTTTCGGTTTTCGACAGGTTGGTTTCCTGCTCTTTCCGCCGTTGAACAAATAAAAAATATTCCTGTTTTCGTGTCATAGAACGGAAAGTATCCGGCCGCAAACCTCTGGATAAGAAAGATAAATCGTTGATATGCGCCTGCAAGTCTTCCAGCCGTTTTTGCCGGTATTCGATTTGAAAATCAGGATTAGACGGAAGAAATGTCAAAATAGTATCGCCCTGTTTCAAGTTTTGTCCTTCCCGCACGTAAACGGAATCTACCCATTCGGTGATACTTGCTCTGATTTCCGACTTTTCGGCTATTGGTCGGATAACGCCGGCGTCGTGCACCGATACATCAACATAAATAAAAGGCAAAGCGGCTAATGCTGCTACGACGGCAATCAACACAAGCCAATAAATCCACTGGGAGGCAGTAGTCTTTTTGATAAGATAAGCGTCGATACCGTTTTTAATCAATTCGGACGGAACAAAATTCATAATCACTGCAATGATTTTCAAGTCCCGAAAAAACCATTTTAAAATATGAAAGCGTGGGACTATAACTTTATCTGGTTTAGAGGTCTTAGACTACCTTGGTACAAATAAGTAAGCCCACGCCGCTAAACGACGTGAGCGTCGAACTACTTATTCTCGTACCGTTTTGAAATTGTCTAAGTTTCTAAACCAAGAATAAAAGCTAACGCTTTATTAATATTTAAAAATCCATATTCTTGCTAATTTTCTATCATAAGCAAAATATTTACTTGATTTACAGAGTGCAAAATTAAAATAAATTCTTTTCAATCCTAACAAGAGCGGGGAAATTATTCGTTTTTTATCAAATAAAAAACGGCGGGACTCACGTCGGGCCGTTTTTCCGTTTTTAATCGAAAAAGTTAGTTTATATATGTGTTTAAGTTAGTTCAGTTCTTCCTGTTGCAAAGTATCTTTCAATACTTTTGTTTGCATTTCCATCGAATCCAACAGTTCTTCGGAAAGCATATTTTCCGGCGTTAATTGCACCGCAGAGGCTTTTGCCATGACTTCTTTAGAGTCTTTAGCCGGATTTTCGGTATTTACCGCTTTATCGGAAAACATCTTATTCATTGTTTTTTCCTGTTGATAGTGCGTGTAAAAACCAATACCCACCGTCAGCATAATCAGTACGGAGGCAGCCATTTTAAGAGCCGGATAAAATTGCACCATAATCGATTTTTGCGGCTTTGTAACCACTTTTTTATCAATGGAAACCGACTTTTGTTTTTCTTTCCAGACAAAAAGCGGACGGTATTTTTTCCATTCTTCCGGCACATCGCCGTTTAGAAAAAACTCCTGCAACCGCTTCTCTTCTTCGAGAGAAGTTTCGCCTTGCCAATATTTTTCCAATAACCGTTTCATCTCTGTTTATTCTTCAAAAAAACTTTTCAGTTTTTGTCTTGACCTAAATAAATTTACTTTCACCTGTTCTTCCGAAATCGCCAACACCTCGGCAATTTCTTTGTAACTTAATTCCTCTATTTCTCTCAACTGAAAGATAGTACGTTGTTTTTCAGGCAGTTGAGCAATAAAATCGTCGAGCATTTTCAATTGTTCTTCCTGCTCCAAACGTTCCTGGATACAAGGAGTTGTTTCGGGATAATCATTGTTTTCCCTCCATGCTTCCGTTTGATTTTCCTTCAATGCCAACTTATCAATAGCAATGTTCCGCGTCGAACGAAAGCAATAGGCTTCCAAATTCGCGATAGAATCCCACTCGTCGCTTTTCTTCCAAATTTTAAATAACGCATCTTGAACAACATCTTCCGCATCTTGCTTGTTTCCTGTGATGCGCAGGGCTAAACGAAATAATTTGTCACACAATGGCAATATGTTATTTCTGAATTTGTCCTGTTTCATGCCTTCTAACTTAAATGACGGTTGAGAATGAAAAATGTTACAACGCTCGGACAAATTTAAGCAATAAACCGCAAAAGTTCCGTATATTTGCATTTACAAAAACGATAAAGATGTATAAAATAAGCAAACAATTTTCATTTTCGGCTTCGCACGTCCTGGATTTGTTGGGAAAAGACCATCCCTGTGCGCGCATGCATGGACATAACTACTTGATTACGGTACATTTGCAATCGGAGAAATTGGACGAATACGGTTTTGTGAAAGATTATAAATCCCTGCATACGGTGAAACAATTCATAGACAATACTTTAGACCACCGACATTTGAACGATATTATTCCCGGACACCCGACTTCCGAAAATATTGCCCGGTTTCTGTATGAACGGTTTAAGCCCGAAATGCCGGAATTATATGCGATAGAGGTCAGCGAAACGCCCCAAACTTCCTGTATCTATGAGCCTGCGCGTTAAAGAAATTTTTTACTCATTGCAGGGCGAAGGCGGACGGCAAGGCGAAGCATCTATCTTTATCCGGTTGGCTGACTGTAATTTACGTTGTGATTTTTGCGATACGGATTTTACCGTCAAAGAAACGATGTTGCTCGAACAAATCCTCGAACAGATCAGCCAATATCCTTGTCTGTGGATTGTCTGGACGGGTGGTGAGCCAATGTTGCAACTGACGGACGAAATTGTTTTGTTTTTTAAGGAAAAAGGATTTTTGCAGGCTATTGAAAGCAATGGACATTACTGGCTGCCTGAAAATCTGGATTACAAGGTGATTAGTCCGAAAGGAAAATCGGATTATGCGAAAAAAATCAATCCACAGGCAGACGAAATCCGGTTACCGATACAAAAAGGCGACATCATTCCCAATCAAAAAAGTCTGCCCGAAGCGCGATTTTATTTTTTAAGTCCGGTTTTTACTGACGACAAAACAACAACAAAAGCCAACATTGACTATTGCGTGGAACAAATCAAACAGCATCCCGAATGGTGTTTGAGCTTGCAAATTCATAAATTGATAGGCATCGAATAATGGAACGTTGGGAGTTAAATATATTAGGTTGTGGCTCGGCACTGCCGACGACTAAACATTTTTTGAGTTCGCAGGTGATTAATCTGCGCGGCAAGTTGTATATGATTGATTGTGGGGAAGGTACGCAATTGCAATTCCGCGTGATGAAACTGCAATTTCAACGGCTCAGTCATATTTTTCTTTCGCATTTGCATGGCGACCATTGTTTCGGGTTACCCGGTTTGATTTCTACGTTGGGGCTGATGGGACGAACAGCCGATTTGTATGTTCATGCCCAACCCGATGCTGAGAAAATTTTTCGTCCGATGTTGGATTATTTTTGTAAAGAGTTACCATTTAAGGTAATATTTAACTCTTTCAATCCGGCCAAACATCAACTAATATGGGAAGACCGCAGTGTGAATGTTTATACTATTCCATTGAAGCACCGGGTTCCGACTGCCGGATTTTTGTTTGAAGAAAAACCAAAACAATCGCACATTATCCGTGAAATGATTGATTTTTATCACATTCCGGTTTCACAAATCAACAACATCAAAAGTGGGGTAGATTTTGTTACGCCCGAAGGCGAAGTCATTCCCAATCAACGGCTTACCAAACCGGCAGAGCCACCTTGTCGCTATGCTTATTGTTCCGATACGGCCTATTCTGAAAAGATTATCCCTTACATCGAAGGGGTGGATTTGCTTTATCACGAGGCTACTTTCAGTAACGAAGATTTGGCACGTGCCAAAGAAACTTTTCATTCTTCAGCCGAGCAAGCCGCACGCATTGCCCAAGCGGCTCACGTCAAAAAACTGATTTTAGGGCATTTTTCCGCCCGCTATCCCGACGAAACGATATTATTGAAAGAAGCGCAAGCAGTGTTTCCAAACACGATTTTAGCAAATGAGCGAATGAAAATAGATTTTAGTTAAGTGATCCGGTTGGGATTTTACACCGTTTTATATGTGCCTTAAAATCTACAAGTTAAAAAAGTCGGGTTTATCACAATTGACAGTTCCACGCTGCAAGCGAAAGTACTAATGGCTGTAGTAATCAGGTTTTATGAAGACTTGCATATAATAGCTGATTTAAAGCCATTTAATTTGTGGAAGATGAGTGAATCTGATAAAAATATTCAGTTTATTTTGACAGTCTAATAATTTTGAGTAAATTTGCTCTCAGTATTGAGTAAATTATTTTAAGATGTACGAACGTCCTTATTTGAAACAAGTTAAATCAAGAATAGAAGAGCCGCGAAAGTTCATTCAGGTAATCCTTGGCCCTCGCCAGGTTGGTAAAACCACTATGGTGAACCAATTGTTATCTCAGTTATCCATCTCGTATGTATCTGAGTCTGCTGATGCTGTTGCAGCAACTAACTCGGCTTGGTTGATGCAAGCTTGGGAGACGGCTCGACTAAAAATGAAAGCCTCCGGTGCTTCGGAATATCTCCTTGTGATTGATGAGATACAAAAGATCGATAACTGGAGTGAAGTGGTTAAGCAACAATGGGATAAAGATACCCGTGAGAAAGTTAACATCAAGGTTATCCTGCTAGGCTCTTCGCGCCTCCTTATTCAGAAAGGTTTAACAGAGTCGCTAGCCGGACGTTTTGAGACGTTTTATCTTGGTCACTGGTCGTTTGCTGAAATGGAAACTGCATTTGGTTGGTCTATCGAACAATATATTTATTTCGGTGGATATCCGGGCTCTGCTTCATTAATTGAAGATGAAGAGCGTTGGAAAAGTTACATAAAAGATTCGCTTATAGAGACCAGTATCTCCAAAGATATTTTGATGTTAACCCGTGTGGATAAGCCCGCATTGTTGAAACGGCTATTTGAATTGGGCTGCCTATACTCAGGGCAGATTCTATCATATACAAAAATCACTGGACAGCTACAGGATGCAGGCAATACCACGACCTTGGCAAATTACCTCAAATTATTATCTGATTGCGGTTTGTTAGGTGGATTGGAGAAATATGCAGGAAGTGTAATCCGGAAACGATCATCCAGCCCAAAGTTCCAAGTATATAATAATGCATTACTAACATCGCAAGATGACGAAACCTATTCGACTGCCATTGTAAACCCAAAGCTGTGGGGCAGATTGGTTGAATCGTCAGTAGGTGCCCATTTGCTTAATCATTCGGTTTCCGAACGGTATAATCTCCATTACTGGCGAGAGGGTAATAATGAGGTAGATTTCATCCTAGAAAAGGGCAATAAAGTAATCGGGTTGGAAGTAAAAAGCGGTGCCAGCGCAGATAATGAAGGAATGGGTGTATTTAACGAGAAATTTCATCCCGATAAGATGCTTTTGGTCGGTACTGGGGGAATTCCTTATGAGGAGTTTTTGAAGATTAATCCGAAAGAGTTGTTTTGAGAATATTAAATAATAACATTTTTAACTCAATAGACCACCGCCTTTAGGCGTGTGGTCTATTGAGTTTGTACTTTTTTCCTGCAAATATAGCAAAAAAACCTTGTAAACTTTGCTGAAAACGAGCATGTTTTACAGCATATTTACCGTATAATTTAAAATAAAAAAAGCCTTAAACTGTTGTGTTTAAGACTTTTACTGTTTTGTGATCCGGAAGAGATTCGAACTCTTGACCCACAGCTTAGAAGGCTGTTGCTCTATCCAGCTGAGCTACCGGACCCACTTTTGCATTTTGCGCCTGCAAAGGTAAGCAAATCTGTTAAAACCGCCAAATTGTTTTTGCAGATTTTGATTTGCAAACGGTGTGTTCGGATTTAAATCAATCCGGTGAATTAAAAAGGATAGCCGACCGCGATGTGCCAGGCAAAGTTTTCCTTAAAATTGGGATGCAAAATAGTCCAGCGGTCTTTGCCTGATTTTGCCGGATTGTAGGCTTTTTCTCCGCAGTCAAACCGGATTAAGAAATAATCGAAATCCAACCGCAAGCCCAGACCATAGCCGATGGCGATTTCTTTATAAAACGAATCTAACCGGAATTTTCCACCTTCCTGTCCTTCATAATCCTTAATCGTCCAGATGTTGCCTGCGTCAATAAAGGCCGCCGCTTCCAATTTCCAAAAGAAACGAGTGCGGTATTCGAGATTTAACTCCAATTTGATGTCGCCCGATTGATTAAAAAAAGTGGTATAACCATCCGGCACGTAACTTCCAGGACCTAATTCGCGCACCGACCACGCCCGCACGCTGTTTGCACCGCCGGCATAATATCGTTTTTCAAAGGGCAACATGCCCGAATTGCCGTAAGGAATACCGATACCGCCGCCAATCCGCCACGCAATACTGTTCTGTTTGTCAATAACCATTGTTTTGGAATAATCGAAGTCACTTTTTACGAATTGAGCAAAATAGGTATTAAATAATTTATATGAGTCGAACGTATCTTTTTCCCGGCCAAACATCGAACTGATTGCGTACAAAGCATTTCCTGCCGATTCGACAGAAAAACGGAACGAATGTGCGTCTTTTTGCTTCTGCATGGGGTCGAACGTAGAATGATAGAACGAATAACCCATTCCTACGATAAACAGGTTGTTATAACCGAAATACTGTGCGCTTGCGGGCAAACGCCACAAGAAAAGGCTGTCGATACGCGAAAGATACACATAATCGATGTTCAGCAGGTCGAATTGGTGGCGCGCCGCCGATTTTTGTCGTTCTTGCCATTGGTAACTAAGCCCTCCCGACAACAACGTGCGGTCGTATTCTTGACGCATTTGATAATTATAACTCAAAGAAAACGTTGTAGAGGTCTGGCTCCTGCGTAAAAAAGAAGGCTTGGTAAAGGGAAAAACGATTTTCGGAATATGGATTGACATTTCACCTCCCAAATCTAAATACGGATTAGACAGGTTGCCCATCGCTTCATAAGCCCCACGCACGCGGAAATTAAACGTTTCACCTCCACGAAATATATTGCGGTGCGCATAATTAACCGAAGTCGCAACGCCCAAATCACCGGTCGTGTTCGTCCCCTCGATGGAGTACGAAACGGCTTGTTTTCGGGCAGGCATCGTCAAAATCGAACAATCCAGCAATGCGGAATCGTTGCGCACTTTTTCGTCGTATTGAATGTAAATATTGTTGAGTGCGTGCAACGTGGAAAAAGCGGAATAAGTCGTTTCTTCGCGGAGCTGCGAATATTGCCGGTTAGGCGTGATAAAACAATTTTCCAATAGCGTTTTAACTCGTAATGACGGTCTATTTCCTTGATAATAAATGGTATAGCCGTTTCGCATAATGCTGTCTTGTTTCGGATAATCCGATAAATTGGGAATAACCAGCGGGTCATAATCCAAATAAATATGAACTTGGTCGTAATAATATTTTTTGGTGGTAGAATCCGGTTTGAATTTCAGTTTCAAATCAACGGCATTCCTATTCAACGAACTGTCGGCGTCGTAAGTGATATTGTCTTTGAGAAAAGCAAAATAACCTCGATTTTTCAGAAGATTGGTCAGCCTATCTCTTTCGCTATCTAACAAATTGCGGTCAAACAACATACCTGCTTTCACATTCGTTTCGCCAACCAGTTCTTTTTGCAACGCAGTATCTTCCAAAATCGTATCGTAATTCCGTATGCGGTAAGGTATATTCCCCTGAATGCGGTAAATCACATCCACTTTTTTATTGTGCCGGATAATCTCGGAAGAAACGTCGGCGTTGAGATAACCCTTATTGACAAACATTTTCCGAAATTCGTAGTTCGTTTTCTGCACCAAAGTAGAATCGAAAATCACCGGCTCTTCCCCGATTTTCCAAATCATTCGATTAATCCACTTCGAGCTGTCTTTGCCCGCCCAATTATAAATCTGAAACATGGTTTTGTTCAAGCCAAACATCTTAAAATTAGGCTGTTGCCTCACATAAGACTGTAATTCGAGGTTTTTATATCCCGGAATATCAGACTCTATTCTGATTTTATCCAGCAGATATTCGCCGTCGGGAACGAACTTTGTGGCGTTGCAGGAACAGAAAATCAGCACGATAAAAAGCAATAACCCGGAATAAATTGTTCTCATTTTTCAAAATTCTGTGCAAAGATAATCCTAATTACAAAATACTTTATTAGTTTTGTTGAATAAAATGCGAAGAATGTTAAGCAAAAATAAAATCAAGTTCATTAAGTCGCTGGAAAAGAAGAAAGAACGTACCGAATTAGGACTTTTTTTAGCGGAAGGCAACAAATTAGTCGCTGATATTTTAAATGCTTTTGAATGCGAACTGTTGATAGCTAAACCCGTGTGGCTGGCGACTCAGGGCGATATAAAGGCAAAGGAATTGATTGTAGTTGACGAGGACGACATCGAAAAAACGAGTTTATTGAAAAATCCGCAGGACGTATTGGCGGTTTTCGTGCAACGGTCGGCTGTTTTAAATCCGGAAACGTTAAAAGACGAATTGACGCTGATGTTGGACGGTATTCAAGATCCGGGCAATCTGGGTACGATTATCCGTTTGGCTGACTGGTTTGGAATAAAAAATATCATTTGCTCGCCCGATTGTGCCGATGTGTATAATCCTAAAACAGTGCAAGCGAGCATGGGTGGAATTGCCCACGTCCGCGTCTTTTATCGTTCCCTGCCGGAATTGTTGAACGAACTGCCGGATCTACCGGTTTACGGTACGTTTTTGGACGGCAAAAATATTTACTGCGAAAAACTGACGTCCAACGGCTTGATTATCATGGGTAACGAAGGCAACGGCATTCGTCGCACGTTAGAAAAACATATCACACACCGGCTCTATATTCCGAATTTTCCGCCGGAAGCGCAATCAACAGAATCGTTAAATGTGGCTGTGGCGACGGCTATCACTTGCGCCGAGTTTCGCAGACAGCAGATTTATTCCGAAAGTTAATACGATCGAATTATTCGTTTTCCCGCACGTACGAATTCATCAGCTTGGCCAGCGTTTCACTGTTCTTCCGTTCCAAATCATTAATAATCTTTTGATTTTCAATGATTTTGAAAAGGCTGACAAGCAAATCATCGTTATTGTCGTGCCGGTCGTATTCTGCTACGCGATACGATTTCGACTCGCCCAATTCGGCCGGATAAATGGTTTTCAACATAATCGCAATGTCCAATTCCAAAAACCCGGCGATTTCTTCCAATCTTTTCAAACTGATGTTCCGATTACTGAGAATTCGATTGATACCATTCTCATGTACATCTAAAAAAGTAGCTAATTCGCGTTTTGACTTACCGTTTTTCTTTAATAATTTTTCAAGACTATTCTTTTGATTTTCAGACATATATATTTATTTTTTAAGTAATTATATTAATTTTGTTTGATTTTCGTTTGCAAATAACAGAAAATATCATAATTTTGCATTGAAAATGGATAAACTATTGCAATAAATAACATATTCTTTGCATAAACTTTGCAAAGTTATCGCAAAGATATTGCAAAGTTTATGCGCAAATATAGCAAATTTATTGCATACATAACTAAAATTCTTCAGAAAAATATGGACGAATTAGAATCAATCCGTAAAAGAAGAGAAACAGAGCACCAACAGGGTGATGTAAGAAGGGCGTGTGATAAGGTTGGAGTTTCCACAACTATCTTTCAGTCGGCCATGCGAAAGACGCAAATAAAGGATTTGACGGACAAGGAAATAAAAGTGATTTTGGCTTTTAGGGAAATTCTGGACAACCGGCAGGCTGAGCGCGAACTTTTGAGAAAAAAACTATTGTAATGATGACCAAAATTTAATATCTTTACCGCAAATTTTTAGGTAAAGCGATTCAAAATTATGGCTTATATCGATTATTACAAAGTGTTGGGGTTAAGCAAAACGTCTTCTACGGACGACGTGAAGAAGGCTTACCGCAAATTGGCGCGTAAATACCATCCGGATTTAAACCCCAATGATAAATTGGCTCATCAGAAATTTCAGGAAATCAATGAGGCGAACGAGGTGTTGAGTGATCCGGAAAAACGAAAAAAATACGATGAATACGGCGAAAATTGGAAACATGCCGACCAATTTGAGCAAGCACGCCAGCAACAGCAAGCCGGCGGATTTGGCGGCGGAAGAACTTACTCTTACGGCGATTTCAATGATTTTAGCGGATTTGGCGGCAACGACACCGGTGGGTATTCCGATTTCTTCGAGAATTTGTTCGGTAGTGCGCGGGCAAGAAGCGGGCGAACTTCGGCTTACAAAGGGGCGGATTATTCGGGTGAAGTACATTTGACACTTCATGAGGCTATTCAACAACATCAGCAGATGATTGAAGTGAATGGCAAAAAGTTACGGATTACTGTGCCGGCGGGCGTAGCTAACGAACAAAAAATTAAACTGAAAGGACAGGGTGGGGAAGGCTCGAACGGCGCACCGAACGGTGATTTGTACATTACATTTATTATTCAGCCCGACCCGATTTTCAAGCGTGACGGAAACGATTTGTATGCCACGACCGAAATTGACTTATACACAGCGGTTTTAGGTGGTGAAAAGTTAATCGATACGTTAGGTGGAAAAGTGAAAATGCAGGTCAAAGCCGGAACACAACCGGGAACGAAAGTGCGCTTGAAAGGCAAAGGTTTTCCGATTTACAAAAAAGAGGGACATTTCGGCGACTTAATAGTAACCTACAACGTGCAAATTCCGACTAATCTGACGGAACGGCAAAAGAATTTATTCAACGAATTGCAACAAACTAAATAACCGTTGAAGACCATGGAAACAAATTTAATTATTATCAGCGAATATATCCGGTATTCCACGATTGAGCCTCAGTTCATTCATTTGTTGGAAGAAAACGGATTAATTCATGTGCAGAAAATTGAGAACGAGCGTTTTTTGGATACCGAAGAACTGTCTCAATTGGATCGTTACGCCCGTCTATATTATGATTTATCGATTAATATTGAGGGAATTGACGCCATTCACCATTTACTGGAAAAAATCGACACGCTGCAAGATGAAATGCGGAATTTGCGTAACCGGTTGAGCCTTTTGGAGTAATCATGAAAATGGTTTTGCTCGTATCCGGAAAGACCAATCAGGCTTTTGTGCAAGCGGGAATCGACGAGTTCTGCGGACGCCTGAAGCATTATCTTCCGTTTGAAATGGAAGTCCTTCCCGATTTGAAAAACGCTAAAAACCTGTCGTTTGAACAGCAAAAGGAAAAAGAAGGCGAATTAATCTTAAAATCCATTCAATCAGGCGACTACGTTGTATTGCTGGATGAACATGGCACAGCATTCACCTCTTTGAAATTTGCAGACTATCTGGAAAAGAAGAAACAGACAGTCGCCAAACGCTTGGTTTTTATCATCGGTGGGGCTTATGGTTTTTCACCCAAAATCTATGCAATCGCGCAAGAAAAAATCGCACTTTCTACAATGACTTTTTCCCATCAACTTATCCGCCTGATTTTTGTGGAGCAACTGTATCGGGCGATGACGATATTAAATAACGAGCCGTATCACCATGAATGAAATCCGTATCAAAAGTCGAAATCGAAGTCAAAATCATCGACAGAGGTCGTTTCCGAAAATTCGTCTAAATCGCGGCGGTCTTTTTTGGTCGGACGGCCTGTACCGTGTGCGCGATTGACAAAGCCACTGATTTTTTGCAGTTCAAGGATTTCGTATTGTTCAGGGGGTGTGATGTTTTCCAAATATTGCGGAACTAATTTTGCACCGACGCGATTAACGGTCAAATCCAGCACTTTGAACGAATAAGTAACCGGCGGTTTGCGTACCTGAACGATGTCGCCGGTTTTAATCATGCGCGAAGGCTTTACGACGGTATCATTCACCATCACGCGGTTTTTTTTGCAAGCCTCGACGGCAATCGTGCGGGTTTTAAAAATTCGCACTGCCCACATCCATTTGTCAATCCGTACTTCGTTCATTATTTGTTATTATACAGATTCATAGTGTTTTCTACACCTGCCAGACAAAAACTTTTCACAATTTCCGTAGCCAACTCGATACGTGCAGGAAGCAATTTTTGTTCTTCTTCCGTAAAAGAACATAACACAAAATCAATCTGCATTCCGGCCGGAAAATCGTTGCCTATACCGAAGCGCAGGCGGTTGTATTGCGTTGTTCCCAAAATGGCCTGAATATGTTTCAATCCGTTGTGGCCGGCATCGCTTCCTTTGGGTTTCAAACGCAACGTGCCGAAAGGCAACGCCAAATCATCAACTAAAATCAGTACATTTTCGAGCGGAATATTTTCTTTTTGCATCCAATAACGTACCGCGTTCCCGCTCAAATTCATGTAGGTAGAAGGTTTTAGCAACACAAGTTCCCGGTTTTTTAAACGCATTTCGGCAATCGCCCCATAGCGTTTATTGACGTCAAAAACAACATTGGACGCTTTAGCCAAAGCGTCCAATATCCTGAATCCTATGTTGTGGCGGGTATTCTCGTACTCACGTCCGATATTCCCCAAACCAACTATCAAATACCTCATTTACAACTATTTAGCTGCTGCAGCTGCACCACGTGCCGCACGTGTCAATTTAACCGCAGCTACCACATTGTCTTTTGCATTCAGCAATTCAAGTTTATCAAAATTCAGATTTCCTACTTGGATGGTTTTGCCCAAGCCCAAGTTTTCAACATTGATAACCAATTTTTCGGGAAAATCTTTGTAAAGCCCTTTGACTTTCAACTTGCGGATTTCCAATGAGAGTTTACCACCCGCTTTAACTCCTTCTGCCAAACCTTCCAATACTACCGGAATTTCGACTATAACCGGTTTATTGTCAAAGATTTGTATAAAATCAACGTGAATCAATTCGTCCGATACGGGGTGAAATTGAGCGTCTTTCAAAATCGCCTGACATGCTTTTCCGTCGATTGTCAAAGCCACGATATAAATTTCAGGCGTGTAAATCAATTTACGAATGCCTTCTTTACTTACCGTGAAATGCACGGTTTCTTCTCCGCCGTACAATACGCCCGGAACTAACGATTCTTTACGATAAGCCTTTGCAGCTTTTTTGCCAATCAACTCTCTTTTAGAGCCTTCTAATTGAAATGTTTTCATTTTTTACTTGTTTGTGTTACTCAAAATTAAGATGCTTCCTAATCTCCCATCACACGGAATTTTTAAAAGCGGTGCAAAGGTAGTAAAAAATTACAAATTACAAATGACGAATGACGAATTTTTTACCTTTTGCTTTCTATTCTATGGAATTTAAATAGCGTTCGACTTCGATAGCAGCGATACAACCTGTTCCGGCGGCTGTAATGGCTTGCCGGTAATTTGGGTCGGCTACATCACCCGCTGCAAAAATGCCCGGAATGGCCGTTTTCGTTGTTCCCCATTGTGTTTTGATATATCCGTTGGCGTCAATTTCGAGGTATTTTTCAAATACGGCAGAATTTGGGCGGTGTCCGATGGCCAAAAAGAAACCGTCGACAGGCAAATCAAATTTTTCTTCCTGCACATCGCCCTTAAACTTCACTAAATGAGCACCTTCTAGGAATTCATCTCCGTACAAACCGAGTGTATTTGTATTAAAAAGAATTTCAATTTTTGGGTGCTTCATCACACGGTCTTGCATGATTTGGGAGGCACGCAGACAGTTTTTTCGAATAATCATATACACTTTGTTCGCCAACCCGGCCAGATATAAGGCTTCTTCGCAAGCCGAATCGCCACCACCGACGATGGCCACTGTTTTTTTTCGATAAAAAAATCCGTCGCAAGTGGCACAGGCAGACACGCCTTTTCCGGCATATTTGTGTTCGTCGGGCAAACCTAAATACTTGGCAGTGGCTCCGGTAGAAATAATAACCGTTTCCGCTTCGATTTCTTTTTCGCTGTCGATGGTTACTTTATACGGTTTTTTAGAAAAATCACAAGCCGTCGCTACTCCCCGCCGAACGTCTGCACCGAACTTAACTGCCTGCTTTTTCAGGTCTTCCATCATGTCGAAACCGGTAACGCCTTCGGGATAACCGGGAAAATTTTCAATCTCGGTGGTAATAGTTAGCTGTCCGCCGGGTTGCATTCCTTCGTACAAAACCGGCGACAAGTTAGCACGCGAAGTGTAAATCGCTGCTGTGTAACCCGCAGGGCCTGAGCCTATTATCAGGCATTTTATTTTTTCCGTTTCCATGCTGTTTATGTTTATCTTAAATCAATAATTTCTGCATTGGGGTGGTCTTTTTTGTCAAAAACAAATTTTTTATCCGTCAAACCTGTATTTTTTTGATAGTTATTAATATGGATAATATTTTCGATTTTATTTTTGTAAAACAAATGAATTTTCGCTGGCATGAAATCGGTGGAACTGATTTGCATCACGATTTTCGTAATTTCGCTGTTTTTCGCTTGTGGAATTAACTCGACTTCCTGTACTTTCCGTCCTTTCGCGTCGATTTTTTCGCCTTTGTAACTATAATTACAACCTTTTTTATAAATGGAAAAAATCGTAGTCGGATTTAACGCCTGCACTTCCAGCGCATTCGGCTCAGTGATATTCACTTCGTCCCATTCTTTTTGCAGCACCCATTGGGTTTTGCCGTCAAACCACGTTTCCATGTCGGGCGTATCAATATGAAACTTTTTGTCTTTCACGTCGATGGTACCGTCGAAAGCCTGCGATACCTCGTTCTGAATGTCTTTGATATTCATCGTAAAAACCACAGACAAAGCTCCCGACCGGGCAAAAGTGTCGGACGATTTATCCAAAAATCCCTTTGCTTTCGCATCTTTTTGCGCAAAAAGCACAGAAGGCGAAAAGCAGAAAGTAGCAATTATAATTACTATAAAAACAGGTGTTTTCATGATTATAATATTACATCTTTTTTCCGGTATTCCGGATATATTTCTGTACGGTCGATTGTTTTTCCATGACTTTTAACACGCATAGTAGTATTATCGAATGCTTTCAGTTTGAAATCGACACTCCAAGTTTCGGGAAAAGCCGGCAATAAATAGATTTTCCGGTCGACGTTTTGTAAAAGCATATTTTGCAAAGCCAGCGTAAAAACACCGCCATTGTCGAAATCGGGAATATAATCGCTTCCCGGTTTCCAGAAAGCCG
Source organism: Bacteroidia bacterium (assembly GCA_025996895.1). Lineage (GTDB taxonomy): Bacteria > Bacteroidota > Bacteroidia > Bacteroidales > Azobacteroidaceae > Azobacteroides. The sequence continues at coordinate 29,663 of BNTW01000017.1, forward strand.
GAAAACGAACGTCCGGGTCTAATGAGGTTATGTTCTTTATGATGCCTTTGCAGGCTTCGTCCGTCAAGCCCAGCAGTGCAGCCTGTATGGGGCATTGCGACCAACAGTTGCTTTGTTTCCAAATCCGGTCGTTGTAGGTACGAATGGCGAGGTCTATATCCGGAAGTCCTACACCGTACAACTTAAACGGAAAAATTACATAACATTCGGGATTTTCAAAATTGCGTCCAATCCCGTATTCTTCCGCCGGCAACATTTTTTGCTTGTCGGGCGAAAGCGGTAACGGTGGCAGTGATTTCAAACAATCATTCCATTCGTTCAATAACTCTTTACTTATTACTCCCGACAGCGATTGATTGAGTTTGGCAATCGTATAACGCAGACCGGCATTATAATCGACCGGATTGACGCAATCCCAAAACTGCTCGATGGCATTTGCCGGAACAAAGCGAATCGTCCCACTGATACGTGGCCAATGCTGGTCGAAAAAGCGAATTACCTGTTCGGCAAAAGGCACAACATATTCTTTCGCAAACGCCTCATCTTTTGTATAATCATAATATTCCAGCATCAGCGTCAGCACTTCCAGCGCACCGGAATAATGGTAGCGTATCCAGCGGGTGTCCGATGCTTTGCCGTCGATGTTGTTCCAGCCCCAATCATCCTGAATATACAATCCGAAGAAATTCAGGGTTTCGGGGAAAAATGCGCCACCGTGTCCGTAATATTTCCGGGTAATATCGGTCTGAATACCCAGCATGTTTTTATACATATCGAACCAAGGTTTCAGCAAATCGAAATCTCCCGAAGCCGTTAAAGGCATGTAATACAGCCGGTTATTTTGATGCCAATAGCCTGGTCCCCAGTTGCGATAATCACCATTCAAGCCTTTGTAGTCGAACGTGAAATTTCCGCCGTTGAACTTGGCCGGATAAGCCCCGCGACTTTGACAAGCCATCATAAACCGTTGCAATAAATAGGCTTGCGTGATTTTATGCGCGTCTTCATCGCCCGAAAGGAAAATCCAGCTGCGATTCCAAAATTCGTCCCACCAGGCGTAATGATTTTTTCGCAAAATTTCTATGTTGTTTGCTTGACATTGTTTTACGAGATTGTTTAACTGGTCATTCCATTCGTCAACCGTTTCTGTTTGAGCTGTATAAGCATAAACGGAAAGATTAAATTTCTTTTCGGCTTTGGTAGAAACCAATGTACTATCGTTCGCCGGCTGCACATTGCTTCCCAAAACAGCCGCACCGAATGTGCGGTGAATATACGGATCGGAATATTTGCCAACCAGCTCAGGGACATTTTGTTTCGTGAGAATAGCCGGATAAAACGAACTCTCGTTGCGGTGATACCACTGAATGCGATCGGGTTTTGTTACCAACACATCGGCTTTCTCCGCCGGTTTCACCGGACTGCCCAGCAAACCCCGAAAACTCGAAGCCAGCGGGTCGTTGGGCGAAGGAAGGGTGTAGTCGTGCGGACGCAACAATTCGGTGGTACAAGAAACCGAGATGTCTTTTTTCGATTCCGTTTCAATATGGATTACCGGCTGATTGGCATCAATCCAGATTTTCAGGCGAGTTTCATTGCCTTTTCCTCCGGCCGAAACATTGATTTCTCCGCCATAAAGATTAAGCGTTTGGGAAAAACCGGCATTGTCGGTAAAAGGATTGGGTGAAAGATGTATTCGAATTCGTCCGACTTTCAGCAGGCGCGTGGCTTCACTCCACGTATCCGATTTTCCGATATACAGCAGTAAATCGCCCTCTTTTTCAATCCAGACATTAGCGGTTATATCACCGTTACCCAACGGCATGGATTCCATCGAACCGCTGACACTCAACGTGTTCCACGCTACATTATAACTGTTTAATTGTTTTAAAACGTCTTCGGGCAGTTGATTTTTCGCATACACCGAACAAACTCCACACACAATGCAAAAAGCAAAAACTATTTTTTTCATGATATTAAAATTATTTTCAGGACAAAGATAAGAATAAACAATAAAAAAACAGCGCGAAAAATTATTTCCTGCGCTGTTTCTTGCTTAATTGTCGTTGCGGGCTTGATCCGCAATTCTCTGTTTTTACAACTGTGGTCCGCTTGCCAACAAATCTTTTCCTTCGGGCAGGTATTGCTCAAAATTTTTGATGTATTTGGCTGCCAGCGATTTGGCTTTTTCTTCCCATTCGCCTTTATTGGCATAAGTATCGCGCGGATCAAGAATGCCTTCCGAAACATGATTTAATTTTTTCGGAGCATACAAATTCAAAACAGGAATATGTATTTTTTCTGCTTTTTCAATCGATCCATCAATAATCGCGTCGATAATCGCGCGGGTGTCCTTAATCGAGATACGTTTGCCTGTGCCGTTCCAGCCGGTATTTACCAAATAAGCTGTCGCATTGTGTTCTTTCATTTTCTTAGCCAAAACACTGGCATATTGTGTCGGGTGCAAAGTTAAGAAAGCTTCACCGAATGCAGGCGAGAAAGAAGGCAGCGGTTCGGTAATGCCACGTTCTGTTCCGGCCAACTTGGAAGTATAACCGCAAAGGAAGTGATATTGAGCTGATTTTTCGTCCAAAATCGAAACCGGAGGCAATACGCCGAAAGCATCCGCCGACAAGTAAATAATCTTGCTGGCATGTCCGGCACGTGACGGAAGAACGATTTTGTTGATATGATAAATCGGATACGAAACGCGCGTATTTTCGGTTTTCGATGCTTCTTTGGAATAATCGGGCGTACCGTCTGCTTTTACGGTAACGTTTTCCAACAAAGCGTCGCGGCGAATGGCGCGCCAGATGTCCGGCTCATTTTCTTTGCTCAAGTCGATCACTTTTGCATAACAGCCACCTTCGTAGTTGAATACGCCGTTGTTGTCCCAACCATGTTCATCGTCGCCGATAAGATAACGTTTCGGGTCGGCCGAAAGCGTTGTTTTTCCTGTTCCGGACAAGCCGAAGAATACAGCTACGTCGCCTGCTTCGCCTACGTTGGCCGAGCAGTGCATCGAAGCAATACCTTTCAAAGGCAAATAATAGTTTTGCATGGAGAACATCCCTTTTTTCATTTCACCGCCATACCAAGTTCCGCCGATGATTTGTTCTTTTTCCGTCAGGTTGAACAACACATATACTTCGGAATTTAACCCGTGCTTTTGCCAATCGGGGTCGGTGGTTTTCGATCCGTTGAAGACCACGAAATCAGGCTCGCCGTAGTTGGCCAATTCGTAATGCGACGGACGGATAAACATGTTTGTTACAAAATGCGCCTGCCAAGCCACTTCCACAATGAAACGCACTTTCATGCGTGTATCGGTGTTCGTACCACAGAATGTATCTACCACGTAAAGTTTTTTAGCCGTGTTCAATTGCTTGATCGTGTTGGCTTTCAAATCGTGCCACACTTCGGTAGAGATCGGTTTGTTGATGTTACCGTCCCACCAGATTGTATTTTCGGTAACAGCATCTTTTACGATGTAACGGTCTTTGGGCGAACGTCCCGTAAATTTACCTGTATCCACCGATACCGCTCCTGTATTGGTTAATACGCCTTTTTCAAAACCTTCATTTTTCGGGTCGATTTCTGCCTGAAAAAGTTCTTCGTACGAAGGATTATGCACAACGTGAATGTCGTTGCTAATGCCATACTTGCTTAAATCTACATGTGCCATACTAATAAAATATTTGATTGATTATGTTTAAAAAACCGGACAAAAGTAGTAAATTTCTTTCACTAAAACAACCGTTTGAGGACTTATTTTTTAACGGAATTATTACCGGCGCATGGAAAATTCGCGGTCGGCAAACAAAGTCGCCAGTCCGGTGATTTGCTTCAGGCGCAGGATTTCATCTTTATCCATTCCTACATGCTTGGCAATCCATTCGGTCGAACGTCCGGCTTCGGTCAGTTCCCGTACAATGTTCGACATCAAGTCGATGTCGTGTGCCCCGCGCGCGCGGTTGTGCCGGATGGTTGTCGCCATGCGGTCGCTGCGTTCGCGGTGTTGTTCGCGAATGTACGTTATAGGAAGCCTCCCATGCGTACTTTTGGCTATTTTAAATGATTTTTGATACGATTTCCGGCGGTGGAAACCATCGACAATGCGAATGGTATCTTCTTCGGGCGAAGCAACGATGGGCATCGTGTAGCCGTCTTCTTCAATAGAGGTGATCAGCAGTTTCATTTCGGGCGTAGCCACATGGTTGGGATTGTAATCATTTTCTTCAATATTTTCCGCGCGCTCCCACGCGACAAAATCGACTGGGTGATGTTTGAACGGTGATACTTCGTGCAACATCGACCGGATGTAATTTAATGCCTCAATTTTTGCCTCATTGCCCGGTAAAGTTTCTAACTTTTGACAAATTTCGCTCGTTAAATTTTCGATAATCTGTTTGTCTTTTAGCTTCTTCATAACATTTGTTTGTATTTCTCAATCAGTTCCTGTTGCCGTACGATTTGCCTTTTTGTAATGGCAAACGACAACGAACTGCAAATAATATCGTTTTTAACTATCGCCATGCACAGCCTGCGCCACGATAGAAAATCCGTTTTATTGTCCATGCCCGGCAAAACGTCCGGGATACTCCTGAATTTGACAATGTACCTGTCTTTGCGTCCCCGTTTGCTATATGTATGCGTATTAATAATCAGTTTCGGGTCTAATTTGAGAATATCCTCGTCACTGACCGGCGACCCGACCCGATTCCAATAACGAATAAACTTAATAAATTTTGTCAGATAGATTTTCCGCGTTTCTTCCGGCAAAGTTTTGAGCAAAAATTTGCAATAACTGCGCCAGGTGTGTCCGGGAGGCAGATTGACCGTGCGCGTTCCGGTCACTTTAGTGTTGCAGTAGATATTGCCGAAATTGGCTCCACTCACCCTGTCCAGCACTTTCACCCATGTTTCCGGTTCCAATATTTTGAATAAATTCAAACCGGCGCGTTGCTCACTGCCAAAAGGCTCGCAAATACGCATTTTCGATAACGGAATAGCCGCTTTGTAAAATAAATCATAAATGCTATTATAAGGTTTATTAAATTTGCCGTTGTATGTCCAGACATCTTCCACTTTCCAATCATAAATCGGATAAAAATTAAAAGTAGTATCCGAAATTTTAGTAGAGTAAGTCTTTGATTTATAAGTATTTTTGTCTTTCCGGTGAAGGGCATGGTAGCGGGTAAAGCTTTCGTCCGAACGCAGTCCCAGCAAACAGGCGGTTTTATCTGTCCCTTGTTTTTTGGCATACCAATCGCCGAAAAACCGGACAAATTCTTCAAATGTCATGTTTTGCCGGTAAAAATCAAATGGATTGTTTTCTTCCCGAATCACACAATCGAGTTTCGGTATTTCGCGCACCCACTTGTCTTTTTTCGATTTATCCCAAAACACCCAATACGGCTCATACATAGATACGGCGTTGTCGGTTATCAACGGCAGACAAATCCAGTAGGGGTATATCAGGTCGCGATTTTCAAACAACATCTGCCGGATATAATCAATTGTACGGCTGTAAGAAGCTTCTACGTCAACGTATAAAACGGAGATCTTTCGGTCGACGGAATGGGTACGCATATAATCGAGTACCAGATTTAACATCACTCCGCTGTCTTTTCCTCCTGAAAAAGCCAGATAAATTTCCTTAAACTCCGAAAAAATATAAGCAATTCGTTCCTTCGCCAACTCATACACGTTTTTTCGGATTGCCGGATTCATATTTTCTTGAACATTTTAAAATATTCGACCGCCGGCCGTTTGGTGTTGGTTAATTCAAATCCTAATTCTTTCATGAGCGGTATTTCGTCTTTGTGCGCCGTAAAACGCACCACTGTTCCGGCAGGCATATCAGCCAACGCGGTTTTAACCAACCTTGCCAAAAGCAGTTGATCTCGCAACGTACAGTCATTTTCTATCGTATTATTCAATACCGAAAGGAAACCCGCCGTTTCCTTTGTTTCCTTGTTACCCCTGATAGCAATGTACCACAAATGCTCTTCTGTATTTTTGAATGGATAGCCTCCATTCAACGAAATAACCAAAGGATGAATGACCATCGGGCCGATTAGCCGGTGAAGCAACGGGTCTGAGCCTTGCACTTTAACGATACGAATTTCCTCTGACTCCGCTTCTTTCGGATTTTCCATAATAAAAATTATTTATGTATGGGAAAACTATAACAAAAATTGTGCCGAAAGGCCGTATTTAGATGGAAAGTATATGCAGTATATTCAATAAATCGCGATTAATCGGTTTGTCGTTTTTAATTGCTTTAGAAAACGGAACATAAACGATATTATCGTTTTGAATGCCTATCATCACGTTGCGCTGGTCTTCCATGAGTGCGTCGATAGCTGCTGCGCCCATCCGGCTGGCCAAAATCCGGTCGGTAGCAGTCGGTGAGCCGCCGCGTTGCAAGTGTCCGAGAATGGTTACACGTACATCATATTGCGGATATTCCTTTTTCACCCGTTCGGCCATACCCATTGCCCCGCCGGTGATTTCGCTTTCGGCCATCAAAACAATACTGCTGTTTTTCGTTTTACGAAAACCGTGTTTAATCAATTCTTCCAACTGATCGACTTCCGTCCAGATTTCGGGAATGATAGCCGCTTCCGCACCCGAAGCAATTGCACCGTTCAGTGCGAGGAAACCCGCATCGCGTCCCATGACTTCGATAAAAAACAGGCGTTCGTGCGAAGTGGCCGTATCACGGATTTTATCGACCGCTTCCATAATTGTGTTAAGAGCCGTATCGTAGCCGATGGTCGTATCCGTTCCATACAGATCGTTGTCGATAGTACCGGGCAAGCCGACAATCGGCAAATTATATTCTTGAGCGAAAATCCGCGCGCCGGTCAAAGAGCCGTCCCCACCGATAACCACCAAAGCATCAATACCTTCCTTTTGCAGCGTTTCGTAGGCTTTGGCGCGTCCTTCCGGTTCGCGAAATTCCTGACAGCGCGCCGTCTTGAGTATTGTTCCGCCTTGCTGGATAATATTGCTGACGTTATTTGTTTTAAAAGGAACAATCTCGCCATAGACAAGTCCGCGATAACCGCGATAAATTCCCTTCACTTCCAATTCGTTGTAAATAGCTGCACGAGTTACCGCGCGAATGGCCGCGTTCATGCCGGGAGCATCCCCTCCTGAGGTAAGAATACCAATACACTTAATCTTTGCCATATTGAACTAATTTGATTAAAAACTGCACAAAGGTATGGTTTTTTGGAGAATAATTTTGTAAAATAAATATAATCTTTAAAGATGACGCAGGAGTGGTCGTTGGTGTAGAAGGTTACAAATCTTATGGGTTGCACAACGGGTGTTGTTATCTTTTCGGCAAAGCCGATACGGATATTTTCTCATTGAAATTTAAATGAAATTTAAATAATATATCCAAACGAACTGCCGTTTTATGAATTTGAAGAATAGTCATTGAATAATCTGCCGAATTCCCCCGGTGTAAGGATAAAAATAAATTTGCACCGGTGTTTTTTTGTCTTCAAAAATAGAGGTTCCCAATAGCTGCGTGGTGCCGAATTGTGTGACGTTCAGTGTGGTAGAATAAATTTTTTGACTGCCGTTCAAAATTTCGACTGCCGCTTTGCCCGGAACATTATAAACGATACTTTCCGGCTCTTTGGCTTTTCGCTTCGGGTCAATCGGCTCAATAGCCACTGTTTTTAAATCATTGATATTCAGGTAAACCGGATTTCCGCTTAAATCATTTTTATCGACCACGCCGAAATAGCTGGAAAATCGAAAAAGTAGTTCCTTATTCATTTCCGTTGCAGGCTCAATCGAAAGTTGTTGGAAATGTTGTACGGTTTTTCGTGAGCCGGTAAATAACTCCGTCCATATTTTTTCCTGCGCTTCTAAGGTTTTCAGGACGATTTTCATTGCTTCGCCGTCTTTGGGGATGTTTTCCGCTTCGCCGGTCAATATGTCCTGCCGGCTTTCCCGGATTTTATAGATGTTTTTCGCAGCGATTTCCGCCATTTTGCTGACCGATCCGGCGCGCAAATATTCTTCCGTATAAATCGACTGCGGATTGATTTTTGGTAAATCCGAAACGGAATCAGGTATTTTATCTTCCTGATTAGAAACAATTTCCGGCTTATATTCCGCATTGATGCTACAAAGCAAACCGTCGTCCGTGAGATAGACATAAGGCGCAGTGGTCTTGGGTTTAAACAAAACCAAATACGACTGTTCCTTGTTCGGAATACCGGTTTCCTGCACCGAAACCTTATCGAGCGTATAATACGTCCGATCTTCCTTAATCACTTCCGCATCGCTTATACCCAGATAGCGGGAAGCATATTTGGCGTAACTACCGGCCTTTTCCTGTGTTTCCGTATAATGAATATGGATGTTAAAAACCGTTTTCGGTAACATATATTGAATGCCGAAATCATTGATTTTCAACGCATTCACTTTCACCACTTTGGTCTGTGCCAACAATGCAAGCGAAAAAGCGAAGAATAAAAGAAGCAAACTCGTTTTTTTCATGTTTTTAATTTTTGTTAAACGATTGATTCATGGCAGCCGCCGCTTTTCGTCCGTCGCCCATGGCCAAAATCACCGTCGCACCGCCTCGAACAATATCGCCACCCGCATAAACGTCCGATAAACCGGTTTGCATCGTATCCTGATTGACAATAATCGTGCCCCATTTGCTCACATTCAGTCCGCTGAACGCGCTGGGAACGAGCGGATTAGGAGAAACGCCGATCGACACCACCACCATATCGACGTCTATTGTTTCCGTTGCACCCGGAATTTCGACCGGTTTACACCGGCCGGAAGCATCGGGCTCGCCCAACTCCATTTTTTGAAGTATCATTTGTTTGACGTGTCCTTTTTCGTCGCCGATATATTGGACAGGATTGTGTAAAGTAAGGAAAATCACGCCTTCTTCCTTGGCATGCTTGATTTCTTCCACCCGGGCGGGCATTTCTTCTTCGGAGCGACGGTAGATAATCATGGCTTTTTCCGCCCCCAAACGTCGCGCTGTCCGCACAGAATCCATTGCCGTATTTCCACCACCGATAACCGCCACTTTTTTGCCGAGAAACACCGGAGTGTCCGCTTCTTTTTTATATGCATTCATCAAATTCACACGCGTCAGGTATTCGTTAGACGAAAGGACGCCCGCCAGATTTTCGCCTGCGATATTCATAAAATTGGGCAAACCGGCACCACTTGCAACGAAAATCCCTTTGAAACCCTGCTCGTGCAAGTTTTCGTACGAAATCGTTTTACCGACAATGCAGTTGGTAATGAATTTCACGCCCATTTGTTGCAGGCTGTTGATTTCCACATTGACAATTGCATTGGGCAGACGAAATTCGGGAATACCGTATTTCAGCACACCGCCGATTTCGTGCAAGGCTTCAAAAACAGTTACGTCGTAGCCGAATTTGGCCATGTCGCCGGCAAAAGATAATCCGGCGGGACCTGAGCCGACAACGGCAATCTTAATGCCTTTGGACTTGTTGTCATGGCGGACTTGATCCGCCATCCCCTGCACAGGGGATTCCGCGTCAAGCGCGGAATGACAACTATTTTCAATAGCAAAATCAGCAGCAAAGCGTTCGAGATAACCGATAGCTACCGCTTCTTTTTTCATTTTGAGGTGAATGCACTTGCTTTCACACTGTTTTTCCTGCGGACAAACACGGCCGCAAACTGCCGGCAAAGCCGATGTATCTTTCAGCGTTTTTGCTGCTTCCAAAATCTCGTTGCGCTCGATATTTTTAATGAATTTCGGAATATTGATTTCAACCGGACAACCGGTAATACATTGCGGGTCAAGACAATCGAGGCAACGTTTGGATTCCGTCAGGGCTTGTTCCAACGATAAACCCTGATTAACTTCGTCGTAGCTGTGGCTTCGATATTCGGCATCTAATTCGGGCATTTTCACGCGGGGAATATCCGCGCGTTCCTTTGCTTTCAGGCTTTTGCGCAATTCTTCGCGCCACTGTTCATTTCTCCCTGTTTCTATTTTATTCATAATTCATTCATATTCTTTATATGCATTCAATCGCATCATCATTTCATCAAAATCTACTTCGTGGGCGTCAAATTCGGGGCCATCAACACAAACAAATTTCGTTTTTCCGCCCACCGTTATGCGACAGGCACCACACATTCCGGTTCCATCGACCATAATTGTGTTCAAGGAAGCGACGGCCGGCACGTTATATTTTTTCGTCAAAAGAGATACAAATTTCATCATGACGGCAGGGCCGATCGTAACACACAAATCCACTTTTTCGCGTTGCAAAACCGTTTCTACTCCGTTGGTTATAAGGCCTTTTGTTCCGTAAGATCCGTCGTCGGTCATCGTAATCAGTTCGTCCGCAAACGGACGGATTTCGTCTTCCAGAATGATTAAATTTTTTGTGCGGGCGGCCTGAACGGCAATCACTTTGTTTCCGGCTTTTTTCATGGCTTCGATAATCGGCAGCATCGGGGCAGTCCCAACCCCACCGCAAGCACAAACCACTGTCCCGAAATTTTCGATGTGCGTGGCTTTTCCCAGCGGGCCGACCAAATCGGTAATAAAATCACCTTCGTTCAGACTGCAAATTTTCTCGGACGACTTGCCCACCTTTTGGATAACCAACGTAATTGTGCCTTTTTCAATATCGGCTTGCGCAATGGTCAAAGGAATTCGCTCGCCCAATTTGCCCACTTTCACAATGACAAAATGCCCTGCTTTCCGTGCTTTTGCAATTAACGGTGCTTCGACCTCCAATTTCACCACATTTTCGGAGAGGATTTCTTTTTTAACAATCTTATTCATTGATTTTTATTTTCACCGCAAAAATAACGAAAATAATAACATAATGTTTGTTTCCTGTATAAAATTATAGGGACGAAATCGGGTAGGAGAAACGGGATTATTGTGCAAAAACCGACATAAACTGCCCCCCTCCACCGATTTAAAATGATCAGGTAAAGTTAATGTTCCAAGAAGTTCAAAGTTGTTGTTATTCTTCGTTGTTTTTTTGTATGATTTTTACGGTTAGTCTTGGATGGTGTCGGCGAGCCGACACCATCCAAGACTAACCGTAAATTTAACTCGTTTTAAGAGGAAAAGATCGGATTATCCTCGTTTTTTTTTGTTAATTAAAAGCGTTTATAAATACTGATTATCTTTGATAGCTTTTCGTCT
>BNTW01000018.1 GCA_025996895.1 Bacteroidia bacterium
TGTTTTTTCCTTTGCCCATTGTCCTTACTGCTAAATTGACGTGGTTTTCTTTTTTTACCCTCGATTACTTAATCATAAGCAACCGATGCTTGTACTACGTATCTATGGAAATTACTTCAAAGAACTCATTCTGTTTTGCCCCCGTTTCTGAAAGCGGTTGCAAAGGTAAACCTTTTTTATAAAATAACAAATCTTTTATGAGAAAAAGATATAATAAACCCATTAATTAGCTGTGTTACAATTAATTATTTTTTATTTTTATTACTTCTATCGCCACCGATTTCAATTGCGGCATGGCCATACCGAGGTCAGCACCAATGTAGGTGGGATCGCAAATCAAATAGTTTCGTCCATCTATATTCCTCATTTTTTATTTAAATAACATTGCAAATGTATGAAAAAATCTTTTTCAAAAACTAAAATTTACTTCAATTTCTGAAAAAAATCGTTGCCTTTGTCATCAACCAAAATAAACGCGGGGAAATCCACCACTTCGATTTTCCATATTGCTTCCATGCCCAATTCGGGATAAGCGATACATTCGAGGCTTTTGATGTTGTTCTGTGCCAGGATTGCCGCCGGGCCGCCAATAGAACCTAAATAGAAACCGCCGTGTTTCCGGCAGGCGTCCGTAACTTGCTGACTGCGATTGCCTTTTGCCAACATCACCATGCTTCCGCCGTGCGATTGGAATAAATCCACGTAGGAGTCCATGCGGCCGGCCGTTGTCGGCCCCATCGAGCCGCTCGCCATGCCTGCCGGTGTTTTCGCCGGCCCGGCATAATAAATCGGGTGGTCTTTGATATATTGCGGAAGGTCTTCGCCCCTGTCCAACAATTCTTTGAGTTTGGCATGAGCAATGTCGCGTCCCACAATGATTGTTCCGTTTAGCGACAAGCGGGTGGCCACCGGATATTTGGTCAGTTCGGCCAAAATTTCCTTCATCGGACGATTTAAGTCAATTTTAATGACGTTGCCCTCACCGGCTTTGCGGCATTCTTCGGGGATATATTTGGCCGGGTGATCTTCCATTTTTTCAATCCACACGCCGTCTTTGTTGATTTTTGCTTTAATATTCCGGTCGGCCGAACAAGAAACGGCCATACTCACCGGACAAGATGCGCCGTGTCGAGGCAAACGAACAATGCGTATGTCGTGCGCTAAATATTTTCCGCCGAATTGCGCACCCAAACCGATTTCCTGCGCGGCTTTCAACATTTTTTCTTCCAATTCGATGTCGCGAAAAGCCTGTCCGCCTTCGTTTCCGTGTGTAGGAAGCGTATCGTAATATTTGGTTGAAGCTAATTTGACAGTTTTCAAGCACAAATCAGCCGAAGTTCCGCCGACAACAAAGGCGATGTGATAGGGAGGACAAGCCGCCGTTCCCAGCGATTTCATCTTTTCAATTATAAATTTTTCCAGCGTTTCGGGATTTAACAATGCCTTTGTTTCTTGATATAAATAGGTTTTATTGGCTGAACCTCCGCCTTTAGCAATACATAAAAATTTGTATTCGTCGCCATCAACTGCCTGAATATCAATTTGTGCCGGAAGATTGGTACAAGTATTTTTTTCGTTGTACATATCCAGCGGTGCGTTTTGCGAATAGCGCAAATTTTCTTCCGTATAAGTCTTATACACGCCTTTCGACAGAGCTTCTTCGTCGCCTCCTCCCGTCCAGACTTGTTGTCCTTTTTTGGCAATAATGGTCGCCGTTCCGGTGTCCTGACAGAACGGTAAAATGCCTTTTGCCGACACTTCGGCGTTGCGTAACATGGTTAGTGCCACGTATTTATCATTTTCGCTCGCTTCCGGGTCAGACAAGATTTTCGATACTTGTTTTTGATGTTCGGGGCGCAAAAAGAATGCGCAATCGTGAAAACAGGCGTTTGCCAGGCGCGTCAATGCTTCCGGCTTAACTTTCAAAATTTCATGGCCTTCAAAAACGGCCGTCGAAACGCCGTTTTTCGTCAATAAATAATACCCGGTGGTATCTTTTCCCAACGGAAACATGCTCTGATACTTGAATGGAGGTGTTGCCATACTATTTTTGTTGTTTAATTTTGGGAACAAAAATAGTAAGAATATTGAAGAATGGCAATAAAAAATTTATCCCACCGGCAAACTAAATAAAAACTCCAATCCGCCACCGGCGCGGTTTTTGACGGTAATCGTTCCACTGTGGAAAACAATCGCGTTTTTTACAATCGCCAAACCTAAACCGGAGCCGCCAGTGTCGCGCGTGCGCCCTTCACTCACCCGATAAAAACGTTCAAACAGACGCGCCAAGTGTTTTTCGTCGGCGATGCCTGCGCCGTTGTCCGAGAACGAAAAATGAGCCATTTGGCCTTCCTGACTGTACTGCCGGATAGTAACGGTAACACTTTCGCCTGCATGATTAATCACATTATCCATCAGGTTGCGGAAAATGGAATAAAGCAAATTTTCATTTCCCCAAACCGTGAAATCGGCCGGAACAGTCGAATGAACAATAATGTCTTTCGCCTGCAAAGCATCTTGTAAATCGAATTGAACTTTTTCGATAACCGTTTGTAAATGAACGGATTTGAATTGAAATGTACCGGGTGCTTCGTTGATTTTGGAAAGCAAACTCATGTCGCGGATTAGGTCAGAAAGCGTAATGATTTGCTCATAGGCTTTGACCACAAATTCGCGCTCTTTTTCCTTTTCCAGCTGATTGTCCAAAATGGTTTCGAGATAACCGCGAATGCCCGTCACCGGCGTACGCAGCTCGTGGGCAATGTTTCCGGTCATTTCTTGCTTCAGGCGTTTATTTTTTTCCTCTTTGGTCGTGTCGTTCAATACGAGTTCAAAGCTGTTGTCTTCAAACACATTCACCCGCAGGGTAAAATGTTTGCCTTGCCGATTGACAGGCATTTCAAAATAGGTTTTTTCGTCCCGATTACTAAGAAAATGGCGGACTTCCGCAAAAATATCGTCCTGCAACATTTCCGCCGGGTCGGTAACAATCGTATCGCTCAACAAATTCATGTATTGTAGAAACAAACCATTATAAAACGCTACTTTCGCGTTCGGCATAAAAAAACAAATACCTTCTGCCGAACTTTGAACGTGCATCAACAGTTTTTCGTGTTCCAAAGCGAGCTGGATTTCGCTCTCTTTCAGTTGGCGATAATCTTCCGCAATTTGCCGGCCTACTTCGCCGATTTCGTCGTTCGGAAAATTAGGCAGAACAACCGGCAGTTTATGTTTGGCAGCCGATGAGAAATCCCTCAACTGCTGAATGGTTTTGCCAAAGCGGCCGGAAATGTAACGAATAAACACAAATCCCAACAAAAACAACCCGATTAAATAATAGAGGAAAGCATTATCCGGTTTCAAAAAACGCTGTACTTGTATATTATAAGGTAAAGCTGTGCGGATGTAGTTGTTTCCCAAATGTTTAGCATAATACAAATACTCCTTTTGCGTCGAGGAGGAACGGCGTATATCACTCCCGCTGCCGTTTTTAGACGCTGCGATAATTTCCGGACGATTGGCATGATTATCTACTTGGGAAAAACTATCCAACCGGTTGTCGTACAATACTTTTCCGTCTGAACTAATCAATGTCAAACGTAAATTAGCCGGAAAGAAATAAAGCAACGAATCCATTTGAAAATCGTTTTCGCCCAAACGGTTTAAATATTTATAGGTGATTTCGGTGTAGCTGTCTAATTTTTCTTCCAAGGCTTCCGTTTTAAACTTTCTTTCTTGATGTTGTTCAAAAAAGATAATGCCTATTGAAAAAACAGCTAAAATCAGGCAAAAATTTAACGTAAGTCGTTGTGTAAAAGATAATTTCATTGCTCTGTAATATTAAATCGATAACCGTAGCCCGTGCGGCTGCTAATCAGCGAAGCCCTTTCGCCTAATTTTTTCCGTAACCGCCGGATATGGACGTCAATTGTCCGTTCTGTAATGTAAGGGGAGTCTTTCCAAATAGCGTCGATAATGTCTTCGCGTTCAAACACGCGCGACGGATTGGAAGCCAAGAGTTTAATGATTTCAAATTCTGTCCGGGTGAGCGGAATGCTTTCGTTGCCGATTTTCAATTCTTTGGTATCAAAATCAATCGTAACATCGTTGAACACCCATTGATTGGATTTCGTATTTGCTGTTTCGCTCTTTTTTTGTCCATATTCCGAGCGTTTCAACAATGCGCGCACGCGGACAACTACTTCCTTGATAGAAAACGGTTTGGAAATATAATCGTCCGCACCGACCGAAAAACCAGTGAGCATGTCGTTTTCGGTATCTTTGGCGGTCAGGAAAATAATCGGCACCGGATTGTTTTCTTTCCGCAGTTTTTCCGCCATTTTGTAACCCGACATTCCGCCCATCATCACGTCCAACAAGATCAATGAATAATCGGGCGTCAATTTTTTCAAGGCTTCTTCCGCCGAATAGGCACATTGCACCTCATAACCTTCATTTGTCAGATTGAAAGCCAATATCTCGCAAATATTTTTTCCGTCATCAACTACTAATATTTTTTCTGCCATAGGTTTATAATTTATCTTATAAATACTCCATTTGCATTTATACTATCAATAATTAAATGTTCTACATTTTTATCATTTCTATTCATGAAACTAACCAAATATGTTTTATCAAACGAGCGGATGTCTAACCCTTTCTTATCATAGATCCCCAAAATAAAATCTGTATTTTTTATTATCATTAACCATTTTGCTTGACATTCGTCCGTCAAATAATTTGCTAATCTTATTTGATCTTTTCTGGTAAATTCATTCTTAGCATAAGTACTGAATTCGCTATCGTAAGGAGGGTCAAGAAAAACAAAATCTCTTTCTGTTGGTTTGTAGTCATAAAAGAAATCTTCAAAATCTTTGTTTTCGATAATTGTCTTGTTTAGTAATAATTTTAGTTCTTTTGTACGCAAATAATCCACTTTTTTCAAAAAGTTTTTTCGATTGTAAGCAATACCACCATAAGGAACATTAAAATCACCATTCGCATTATAGCGAAACATTCCGCTATATGCAAAATTGCGAATAAATAGAAAGATGGCAGCTCTAAAGGCGGAGTTTATTTTATATTTTTCCGTATTGTTGTAAATATGGCGAAAGTGCATATAAAACGCACTTTTCAATGCCGTTTCAATATTGTCTAAAATATCATTATCGGAAAGCTGATTTTTTATTTTTTCGAGTTCTTTCATTCGATTTATTTTCCGAATAAGATTGATTTTTATTTCTTTGATAAAATTCTCAATATTGAAATTGAAAATTGTAGAAAACATTCCGTTAAATTGCTCTGCATGAGAAAGTATAAACTCAAAAAATATATCTTTCAATTTATTCTCATCAATCAAATCATGTGAATAATTTTTATATGTTTCAATGAAAAAATCGCTATTCTTTAATACAACAGTGGTAAGCAAATCCCAATTATGAATAATTTCGTCTGTTGCTTTAAAAAACACTTCTCTGTTGCCGTTTATAATACTTTGGTATAAGTTTATCAATTCATCTGATTTGTCATTTATGAAATATTTATTTGCTTGCAAAGCTGTATAAACCGCGCCGCCACCAACAAAAGGCTCATAATAATTTTCAAATTTATCCGGCAGGTTGGGAACAATATATTTTAATTCCTGTTCTTTGCCTCCTGCCCATTTTAAAATAGGATATAATTTTTTTGCTTCGGAATAATTTCCGAATCCAAAATCACCAAGATTATAAGTTGCAATAGGTTCTTGTACTATGTTTTCCATCTATTGTACAAATGTTTAGATTCAATGCACAAATATACGACTTTTTCCAAAAACAACTAACTTTCAACACTTTCGCTATTCTTGCTGTGCTTCAACACTTTCGCGTCGATGTAAAAAACGATGTCTTCGACAATGTTGCTGCAATGGTCGCCCATGCGTTCGATTTTTCGAATGACCAGCATGGTTTTTAATCCACATTCGATTTCAGCGGGATTTTGACGCATGTAGTCTGTCAGAACACCGGTCGAGCGATGGTAAATCTCATCTACCGTTTCATCTTTTGCCAAAATCTTGCCTGAAAGTTTGGTGTTTTCCGAATCCAACGCCACATAGCTGTCCGAAAGCATTTCAATGACCGTGTCGAACATGGTTTCCAAGCGCAATTCGTCTTTCAACTCCTGAGTTATCAGCTCACAACTGTTTTCAATCACGTAACGTGCGATGCCTTCCGCAAAATCGGCTATCCGTTCCAGCGTACTGCTGATTTTAATCAGTGACAATGCCAACCGCAAATCAATCGCCACCGGATTAAACAGGGCGATGTAGTTCTCGCAATCGCTGTCGATCTTCAACTCAAACGAATTGATACGCTTTTCGCGACTGACGACTTCCCGCGCCAGTTCAATATCGTTGTTCAACAAGCTCTGTTTCGCTTTTTCTATTTGCGAAAGTACTAACCGCCACATCTGGCTGACTTCTTCCTTAATCGCTGCTAATTCCTTTTCTGTATGCTTCATAATAATTAACCGAATCTTCCGGTGATGTAATTTTGTGTTTCTTCCATTTCGGGACTTAAAAATATTTTTTTCGTATCGTTGTATTCGACCAGATTTCCCAGCATGAAAAATCCGGTTTTATCGCTCACACGTGCCGCCTGTTGCATGTTGTGTGTAACAATGACAATGGTATAATCCTTTTTGAGATTGTAAATCAAATCTTCAATCTTCGACGTGGAAATAGGGTCTAATGCCGAAGCCGGCTCATCCATCAGGATAATATCGGGCGAAATCGCCAACGCGCGGGCAATACACAACCGTTGCTGTTGTCCGCCGGAAAGTTCAAACGCCGACTTTTTGAGTTTGTCCTTCACTTCTTCCCACAACGCCGCCGCCTGCAAGGATTCTTCTACTTTGTTACGTATCAACTGCTTATCCCTAACGCCATCTACCCGGAGACCGTAAGCCACATTCTCAAAAATGGATTGGGGAAACGGATTGGGTTTTTGAAAAACCATGCCGACACGCTTCCGAAGTGCGCTTACATCCACCGATTTATCGTAAATATTTTGTCCGTCAATCAGGCATTGACCTTCTAAACGGGTATCGTCAATCAAATCGTTCATACGATTGAACAGACGCAAAAACGTGGATTTTCCGCAACCCGAAGGACCAATGAAGGCTGTTACGGTATGCTTATCCATTTTCATGCTGATATTTTTCAGTGCATGAAAATCGCCATAATAAAAATTAATGTCTTTTGCTTCAATCATTTATCTTTCACTCTTAATTTCTTCCGTAGAAAGGAAGCCAATAAATTCATTACTAATACAATCAGAATCAATACTAGTGCTGTTCCGTAGGCAATCGGGCGGGTCGCTTCCAAATCCGTACCGCTGGTAACAATCACATACAGGTGATAAGGCAAAGCCATGACCTGATCGAAAATTGAATTCGGCAGCTTGGGTAAAAAATAGGCCGCTACGGTGAAAAGGATAGGCGCGGTTTCGCCCGAAATACGTCCGATAGACAAAATCAAACCGGTGATGATGTTCGGAAAAGCCATCGGCAAGATAATCCGAGAAATGGTCTGCCACTTGCTCGCGCCCAAGGCCAAACTTCCTGTCCGGAAACTGTCGGGAATAGCTTTGAGTGCCTCTTCCGTTGTCCGTATCACCAAAGGCAAGGTCAATAATCCTAACGTCAATGAGCCGGCAATAATCGAATCACCAAAACCTAACGTATTGACAAACAATGCCATACCAAACAATCCGAAAATAATGGACGGGATTGCACCCAAATTGTTCGTCATCACCCGAATGAACCGGACAATTTTACCATTTCCGGCATATTCCGAAGTATAAATCGCCGACAGAATACCCAAAGGAAAAGCGATAACCGCACTTCCCGCTACCAGACACAGCGTACCGACAATCGCCGGAAAAATTCCGCCCGCAGTCATGCCGTCGGTCGGCGATGTGGTCAGAAATTCCCAATTAATCACACCGATTCCCTGATAGATAATAAATCCCAAAATCCAAAACAGGATACCGACAACGATAATTCCCAATAGCCGGAAAATCGTAAAAGCAATCGTTTGTTCTATTTGTTTCCGTTTCATACCGTTTGTTTTTTAGAAGAAATCATTTCTGCCGAAATGTTGATTATCAACGTGATAATGAAAAGGATACAGCCCAGCAGGAACAATGCCTGATAGTGCGTTCCGCCGGCAGGAGCTTCGCCCAATTCGGCGGCAATCGTTGCTGGAATGGTACGCACAGGCTCAAACAACGTGTGCGGAATAACGGCTGCATTTCCTGTAACCATCAAAACGGCCATCGTTTCGCCGACCGCGCGCCCGATTCCCAAAACGACGGCTGCGGAAATTCCTGAAGCGGCATAAGGAATAATCACGCGGTAAATGGTCTGCCATTGGTTGGCACCCAACGCCAAGCTTGCTTCACGCATCGCACGAGGCGTATTCTGCATCGCATCTTCTGCTACGGTGATAATCGTCGGCAACGCCATAATCGCCAGCACCAAACTTCCTGCAAATCCGGTTTCGCCGACCGGCAGATTCATCCCTTTTTGTATCAACGGAACCAGCACTACCAATCCGAAAAATCCATAAACCACCGACGGAATACCCGCCAGCAATTCGATCGCCGGTTTCAACAGATTGCGCATTTTTTCGCCCGCCAATTCCGAGAGATAAACCGCAACGCCCAACCCCAGCGGCAACGCAATCAGAATGGCAAACAAACTGACCCACAACGTTCCCATAATCAACGGTAAAACACCAAATTGATGTGCCGGAGTAGCTGTCGGAATCCATTCTTTTCCACCGAAGAAATCCGCCGGTGTAATTGTCGTTTCCGGTAAAACATTCACACCCATACGATTAGCCGGCAGATATTGTGTAGGAATAAAAGCAATAATTCCGGGTGTTTCCCGAATCACTTCCCCCAATTTATCCGGCATAAATTCGTAGTCTTCGCCTAATTCTTCGTCCGAATAACGACTGAAAATTTCATCGAAACGGAACGGAACGATTTCTTCGTCGGAACCGCCCAAAACTTCCCAATTTTCAACTTCGTAATCAAAAATCTGCTTGATTTGTTCAGGCGTCAAGCGTTCTGCCGAATTGTCGGCATGAATACACAGCGAATAACCTTTTTCAATATCGGAACTCCGAAATAATCCGAAACCTTCCTTGAAAAGAAAAATAACAATGAGGAGGATAACGATAGTCGTTACCGCTCCACTCATTGTTAATATAGTTTCGATGATTCGCTCAAAGATTTTTCTCATTATAATGCAATAAATCCTACTTCAGCTACTGTTTTTTGTCCGGCCGGCGAGAGAACATAATCAATGAAAGGACGTACTAACTTTTCCGATTTGGTTACATAATAATAGTACAGCGGACGAACAATCGGATAAGTTCCGTCTTTAGCTGTTGCAACTGACGGCGCAACATAATTTTTCCCTTTATCGTTGGAAACATGAATGGCTTTCACCTCTTTGTTGAGATAAGCAAGCCCTACATAACCGATGGCACCTTTGGTCTGGCTCACCGATTGAACGATTGCGCCGGTCGCAGGCATACTCATGATACCGCTTTTGTAGTTTTTGTTTTTCAACACATGCTCCTTAAAAAATTCATACGTTCCCGAAGAAGTTTCGCGCGAATAAGGGATAATCTTCACATCCTCTCCGCCGACTTCTTTCCAGTTCGTGATTTTACCGGTAAAAATTCCTTCCAGCTGTTCGCGGGTGAGTTTCGTTACCTTGTTCGCCGGATTGATGATAACCGCCAAAGCGTCGTAAGCAATAATCACTTCCTTCACCGTCTTACCGCTTTCCTGAATTTTCTGTTTTTCGTCGAATTTGATTTTGCGGGAGGATTGCGCAATGTCGGTTGTACCTTCAATCAACGCCGAAAGACCGACACCGCTTCCACCGCCTGTTACCGTAATCGCTTGGGACGAATGGGCTTTCATATAATTTTCAGCCTCTTTTTGGGACAACGGCAACACCGTATCCGACCCTTTGATTTTTTGCGCCTGAACGCCTGCTAAACTTGTTACTAAAATTGCTACTGCTAAAATTACTCGTTTCATATTCCATCCATTTTATTTTATTTGATGATGCAAAATTACAAGTATCGTTTGACAGCCTTTTTAAAAATGTGTTACAATTGTGTTACAATATTGCAGGAATTTTCAGAAAATCCGGAAGGACCGCCATGCAATTGTCTTGGATACGTTCGGCGGGCAAGGTGGTCGATAATCCGATGACTTTCATTCCGGCAGCATTTCCCGCTTTAATGCCGTTGATCGAATCTTCAAACACGTAGCAATCTTCGGGTGCAATGCCTAAATCCTTCGCAGCTAAGAGGTAACACATCGGATTGGGTTTTCCCTGCGTAATCCGGTCGGCAGACACCACCGTATCGAAATAGTGCCGGATAGGCAGTTTCCGAAAAACATATTCCAACTTTTTATCGTCGGAACTCGTTACCAACCCGGTTTTCTTATTTTCTTTTCTCAGGTGATTTAAGAACTCCAGCGCACCCGGAATCGGCAAAATTTCCATTTGCAGTTCAAAATCCTGAATAGCCTTAACCACTTCTTTTTGTTTTTCTTCCGGGAAATGCGAAAAATACTTGTCCAGAATGTTCGGCAACGTTGTCCCCTTAATTATCTGTTCAAAATGGTCAATCCCCAGCCGGTATTTTTCTGCGGCTTTACTCCAAAAAATATCATACTGCGGCTCGGTATCAATAATTACGCCGTCTAAATCAAATAAAAAAGCGGTCTGCTTGCTCATGAGTTGTCTGTTTTAAGGCGCAAAAGTAGGAAAAATTATTTGTATTTGCATTTGAATTATTATCTTTGGGCATTATTTGTAATCTACAATAAAATATGACAAATATTGAACGCGGCATACAAAAGAAGCTAATATCATTTGATGAAGAACGGAGAATGATTACTTATCTCAATCAAAATAAAAAGCGCAACTACGTCAATCCCGAAGAAAAGGTGCAGGCAGAAACGTTTTTGAATTTGGTTTTGACTTACAATTATCCTGTAAATCGCATTCGGCAATTCGTATCTGTTCAAATGGGTAGCGAAACAAAAGAAGCCGATATTATTGTTTATGACGATGATAAATTAGAAAGCCCGTTGATTGTGATTGAATGTAAAAAAGAGGAAATCAGCGACCAAGAGTTTGAAACTGCCGTTAATCAAGCATACAGTTATGCAATACAGAGCATAGATACATATAGAGATTTCAAACGGTTGGTAGGATTTGAACCTGTTGAAATGTATTCAAGTATTTACGATTGGAAAATCGCCGTGGCTGAAAAAGAGGAAGATATTTTAAATGCCGAACCAGACTTTGACGCTTTGAATAAAAATGGACTTGGACACTTAATGATTACCTCAAAGTGCGATTCAAAACAGGCTGACATTGTTGTCAGATGTTTTGCCCCAATGTCAGGAATAAACGAAGACCCTGTGACAGGTTCTGCACATTGCGCACTCGCTCCATTGTGGTTTGAAAAATTGGGAAAAGCAGAATTGGATTCTTTACAATTATCAAAACGAACAGGTTTGTTGAAAGTCAAGCTAAATGGTGAAAGGGTTGAAATAAAAGGAAAAGCAATAACAATATTTGAGGCTAAAATGAAAATATAAAATGCCTGCAAAAAGAAAACAAAATGAAAATTGTAAAAACAACATTTGACAAAATTAAAGATTATCGAGTGGAATACTTGAACTCGTTACCTGCATTTCAAAAGTTATTCATAGAGATAATGATAAACAACTATAGACAGCTAACGTCCCAGCGGCTTGGCACAATGCCTTTATTGCTAAATACCTAAAATCCTGTTTATAAAAATGTCCGAACAAAAAGTAAATAAATTCGGAAATTTCTGTTTTTTCATGTAAGTTTGTATTTTCTTTTCAAACAACATGATTTACAAAATACAACCGCCCCTGTCTCTGCACGCTTTCGTTGGCTTGCCGGCTTCCAAAAGTATCAGCAACCGTGTGCTGTTGCTGAATGCGTTAAGCCGAAGTTCCTATCCGGTCGAAAATCTTTCGACCAGCGACGACACGCAGACGCTTTGGAAGGCTCTGCATTCGTCCGAAACACACTTGGACGTTGGTGCAGCGGGAACTTCGATGCGTTTTTTAACAGCTTATTTGGCTCAAACGACCGGCGATTGGACAATTACCGGCACGGAACGAATGAAAAACCGCCCCATTGCGATTTTGGTCAATGTGTTACGCGCGTTGGGGGCTGACATCGATTATCTGGAAAAAGACGGCTTCCCACCTTTGCATATTCGTGGGAAAAAACTGCGGGGTGGAAAAATTTCGTTGGACGGAAGCGTCAGTTCGCAATACCTTTCTGCACTGCTGATGATTGCGCCCACACTCAACAACGGATTGGAATTGCAACTGGAAGGCAATATTATTTCCCGGCCGTATATTTCTATGACGATTCGGCTAATGGAACAATACGGCGTCCAAACGGAGTGGGAAAAACAAACAATACGTATTCGTCCGCAAATGTATCGCCCGATTCCTTTTCGGGTGGAAAGCGATTGGTCGGCCGCTTCGTATTGGTACGAAGTTTTAGCACTCTCGCCCGAAAATACTGTCGTCGAATTGGCAGGCTTGCAGGTTGATAGTCCGCAGGGCGACGCAAACGGTCGATTTTTGTTTGAGAAATTGGGTATTCAAACCATTTTTACGGACAACGGCGTTTTATTGAAAAAAGATTTGCAGGTAATAAAACCTGAATTTATAGAATACGATTTTATCAACGAGCCGGATTTGGCACAGACATTTGTTGTTACGTGTTGTCTGCTGAAAATTTCTTTTCACTTCACCGGTCTGCAAAGTTTGCGTATCAAAGAAACCGACCGGATTTCGGCATTACAAACCGAAATGCAAAAATTGGGGTATGTCCTTCAAGCCGGAATAAGTTCTATCGAATGGACAGGCGAACGGTGCGCACTGGAAACTCGGCCGGTGATTGCCACTTACGAAGATCATCGCATGGCGATGGCTTTCGCGCCGGCTTGTTTACAAACAAACGAAATCCGAATAGCATGTCCTACAGTGGTAACTAAATCTTATCCAACATATTGGGACGATTTGCAAAAAGCGGGATTTCGTATTTCGGAAGAAAATTAAACGATTGATTTATGGAGTTACTTCATTATACTTTTTTTCAAAACGCGCTGTGGGGAAGCCTTTTTACCTGCATTGCCTGCGGAATTATCGGCAGTTATGTCGTCGCCCGCCGGCTGGTTTTTATCAGCGGAGGCATCACGCACGCCTCTTTCGGCGGTTTGGGCATCGGATTTTATCTGGGTGTCAATCCGATTTTTTCCGCGCTGGTTTTTTCCGTTGGTTCGGCGTTTGGTGTCGAATGGCTTTCCAAAAAACAGGGCATTCGGGAAGATTCGGCGATCGCGGCAATGTGGGCGTTGGGCATGGCACTCGGCGTGATTTGCATTTTTCTCACGCCCGGTTATGCCCCCAACATTTCCGCTTATTTGTTTGGCAATATTTTGACTGTTACGACTAACGATATTTGGTTTTCGGGTGGATTTGCCATTCTGACAATCCTATTGTTCATTCGATTTTTTAAGCCGATTCTTTACACCGCTTTCGACCGCGAGTTTGCACAGACACAAGGTTTAAAAGTATCGCTGATTGAGCATTTGATGATGATTGCCATTGCCGTCTGCATCGTTTCGAGTATCCGCTTAATCGGCATTATGCTGCTGATGTCTTTAATGACTGTTCCGCAAATGACAGCCAATTTATTCACGTCGCGCTTTAAAAATATCATTTTCCTTTCTATTTTATTTGGAATTATCGGCTGTTTTTCCGGATTGTTCCTGTCATATTATTTAAATGTTCCGTCCGGAGCGGCCATCATTTTCGTACAGGTGCTGTTGTTTTTGGGTTGCAAAGGAGTGAAAAGTATATCCCGAAAAAAGGGATAGTTTGATAAAAGTATCTGAAGAATTATTAGAAACTGCGTCGCAAAAAAACCGGGAATTGGCCATTCGATTTGCTTCTGTTCCAAGCGGACTGCAACGTGTGTTTATGGTAAGGTTGGAAATACCCAAAGATACATTGCGGGCAATTTTGGCAAGTCTGCCGGAAGATATGCGGACTTGATTCGGATTTAGAAAAATTGCAGGAAGTACGCACCGTGTATCCCTGTGATTTTCTTTTAGTTTCCGACTTTTTGCAAGATCGAACGCCGGTCAAGATTCTTTATGGCGCACAAGCCACGCCAACCTGTTTTTTTATCAATAAACAGGGAATTGTGGAAATGAAAACAACAGGATTGGATACAGACAAAGTAAATCAATTGCTTGGATTAGAATGAAAAATCAACTACTCGAATTTTTCGAGTAGTTCGCAATAAGTGATTTTGAACAAATGATAAAGCAGATTGGAAAAATGAATTGACGGCACAGGGCGTTCCCAAAAACAAAATTTTTTGGACTACGCCGGTTTGCGCGAGTGAAAGTTTTTATCGACTTTCTCACCCGCAAAGAGCCTAAATTTTTAGGCTAACCGATTGAAATTGAATAGCACTAATTCAACAACTGTTTTACCGTTTCTAATGCTTTTTTTGACTTTACTTTCACATCAGGCTCAATGCCTTTACCTTCAATTTGTTTACCGTCTGCCGTAAGATATTCGGCAACCGGAATGATTGCGTAATATCCACCACCTACGTCAAACACAATCGGGGAAAGGATGGCACCTGCAGTTTTTTCTCCGACAATCGTAATATTCTTTTGCTGCCTTAATCCATATATCAAAGGCTCACAAGCACTTGCCGTTTTATTGTCTGTAAGGATATAAATTTTTTGTTCCGGATTGTAAGGAATATTTTTGTTGGGAATAAGGCGGACACGAACGCCTGCGCAATTTCTAAAAACATTGAAATCCGTGTTTATATCGTAATCAACCAATTTATCACAGGCCAAAGGATTTTTTATGCAATCATTATCGTCATAACACTTTCTTGTAATAAAAATACCGCCTTCTACCGTATCCGGAATCAAATAAGAAGCTATACGATAAGCGTTTTTGATTACTCCGCCGGGTGTTCCCCTGAAATCCATAATTTTGTATTTGTATTGTTGTGCTTGTTGAAAAACACTGTCTATTTCAAAAATTGTCCCTGATAAAGAATTAATTTTAATGTATAAAACACTATCATTTAACATATTACTCTCTAATTGACTACCCTGTAATGTTCTTTCCAAATCAATATTTTCTTTCATAACAGCGAAATGCGAAAAGCCTGTATTTCGGGCATTAGCAAAAAATAACAATAAAAAATCCAAATCGTCATCGACTTTTTCAATCTTTGAATTAGTCTGTTTGACAAATTTTTTCCATTTTTGAGATTTTGTCAATTCCGGATTAAAAATCTCTTTTTCTGTTTCACTTTGTATATTGCTGAATATCAATTGATAATCGTTTAATTTCTGTCTATTCTCGTCCAATTTTTTTGCAACAAAGTTGCCTTTATTTTCATTTTCGTCAAAAATAAGTTTTGCGTTTATCGTACTGTTATTCAATACAATACTGTCTAAGGCAAATGTTCCGAAAAGTGAATATACTACTCCCGAATTTCCATTAATTTCTATTGCGCAGATGGATTTTTTATACTTTCTTTTTTGTGCCAGGCGTAACAATTTCGCTTTGAACGAACCGAGAAACAGTTTATCCCTGTTTTCCACGCTTTTTAAGACAAAATGATTATCCGAAAATATTGTTTGAGTAGTGAAAAATTGATATTTGCCCATTTGGGGCAACTCTATTTCAGCCACCCACCTGCTTTGGGCGTTGCAGACAACTGCTTGAACAATAAGCAGTAAAATTATTGTTAACCGTTTCATATTATAATATTTTTATTCACAAATTCATTATATAATTCTCCTTGAATGGCCGACAGGCTGTTATTTTTGATATGTTCAAATGTTTCATTATCTATCGGATAACTTAAATATGAGAATTTATCAAAAACAAAAGCACTTTCCATAACCGTAAAAGTTGTATATCTATAATTATTGAAGATATTCCTAATTTCCTTGCAATCAGTAGAATATGGAAATACTTCTGTCCTATCAATCCATTTGTGCATATATGACCAGCATTCCCATTGTTCAGGCTCTCTTTTGATATAACTTTCCAAGATGGAATATAAATTTTTTATGACAAAGGTAGTATAATTTTCCCGGTCAAGTAGTTTGGGAATTTGCAAACTTTCCATGAAATCTAAATGCAGACTTTGTATATTGTCCCAATAAGTCAAAACAGGTATGATATGCGCTTTTAATAAATAGCCTAAAACTCCGACACCAATTTTTACATATATTTTTGACTTCAAGAAATTTATATCCATAAATCCTTTGTCGTGTTTTAGATTTCTCAATAATCCGGCATTTCCATCTAAAAATACAACTAAAGCATATCCTTTGTTCATTAAATCTTTGATTTTGAATATAGTAGACCGCTAAATCCGCATTTAGTTGTTTATAATGCTTTTTTATTTTCTCAAATGATTTATAATAGGCATTGCTTTTTTTATCAAAAACAAAATCATCAACGATTAACACTATTTTGTGCCCGATTTTCAATAAATAAGAAACCACCATTTTATAATGTCCGTAGTGGAAAGTGGAAAAAATAGCAGGCCGTTCAATAAAACTGTTATTATGAACAATAATATTATCTATCTCTTCAAAATCGTCTTGACCTAATGTTGAAATATGTTGATTAATAATCAGTTGTTTAAATCTTTTTTCGTAAGTATCTGGCTCAATTTCCGGCATAAATCGATGCATATTTGCTTGAAACAAAGCAAAACCGTATGAAGTTTTTCGGATATTTTCGTTGGAAGGATTATCAACGATTTTTCTAAAATCCTCTATATTAATCATAAAACCTGTAATTTTAAAATGATATTTATTACTAAACGGATTAAACAATAAAAAATAAATAACAAAAACATAAGTCTTAAAAAACTGTATATTAATAACTTCTTATCTACTATTTCTACAAATTTTAGTTTTAGCCAATTATTTATCAGCGATTGAGAATTTTTGTAAAGATTTTTGTCGTTCAAATAATCGGACAATATCCAATATCCATCAAATTTTAGTAACGGATTTAAATTAAGGCACATAACAATAAAATTAGCTTTTATAAGATAAGAAACGACATTATTGTCAAAATATAAATTAAAAGCAATTAATATTGTCCCTATTATAGACTGAAAAATAAGCCCACCACAATTTATGACCACTCTTTTCTCCTTTTTTAGTCGCCATATTTGATTGATTGTAATGTATAATACAGGAAAAATCAGAAAATATAATCCGACCCCGATTTTTCCGGCAGCAATATTGTATTGTCTGGCGAAAAAGGCATGACCTAATTCATGTCCAAACAAGATAAGCATTAATAAGAAAAAGATGATTATTTTTTCCTGAAAACTCCGCAATGGTAGAGTTTCTGTATTGCAAACATAAATCAGGTTAGCAAAAAAAACTAATACAATTATTATAAGCGTTTTTTTTCGTAGTATAGTCAATTTTTGGAAATATTGTACTGGGTGAGTTAAATAAGCCAATATGAGGAAAAGTAATGTTTTTTCTTTCTTTTGATTTGTCTAATTGTATTAAGCTTTTTTCAATATTTCCAGGGTTGTAATCAGTTGAATATCTGCAATTTATTTCATTTGTTATTTCTTCTGTATTTTTATTTTCCCTAAATAAAAGAATTATATCTTTAACAATATCGTTGCAATAAAACACATGATTTTCCGATATTACCAAGTTCTTTCCTTGAAAATCAGTTGAATATATTTCAATTTTTTTGTTCAACATACTGAATAAAAAAGAGTGTCCGCAAATATTTACGGACATTCTCATTTTTCAAAATTCAATTGCGATTCCGCATTTGATAGGTTTTGTAGCAACTGCAGCGTCTGCGTCAATTACCTCCTGAGCAACAGCGGTAAATTCCACTCTTGCTTCTAATTCTTCAATACTCAATGAAGACAATTTTGTTACTTCTTTTTCCATTTTTGTTTTTTTTAAGATTAATAAATTAATGATAATTCTTGATTACAAAAAAAAGACTTTTTCTTCTTTTTACAATTAGATTCTCAATATTTTCACCAAATATTTAATAATGTGATTTTAATTTATAAATCATTGAGATATAATTAAATATATAATAATATTTTTGGTTGAATAAAATGTTTTGTGTACTTTTACCGAAAATTTAATATTGATATTAAAAAAATAATCTGAAAACATGAATCTAATGGAAACTTTTGGCAAAAAGCTATTGGAACTTCGCAAACAAAAAGGGATTTCGCAGGAACAATTAGCTATAGATTTGAATATATCCCAATCGTCAATATCTAATTATGAATCTGGGGCAACTAAACCCGATACAGATATTTTGCAAAAAATAGCAGAATATTTTAAAGTCCCTGTCGCTTATTTCTTTTCTGACGAAAAAATGTTTTTTTATACCACCGAAAATAATTATGGAAATAGCGGATATATGCTAAATAGCTCATTTAGTACAATGTCGGAAAAAGTAATCGAACTGTATGAAAAGCGAATTAAGGATTTGGAAGAAGAAATACAACGATTAAAAAAATAAAGGCATAGTTGTGGCTCATTTCTAAAAATTTCTGCATACGAAAAATCACCGGCATACTTTTCTATCCGTTTTAAGAAGAAAATTATACCGTAAAATGTATCAAAAATGCGATTATATTATAGTATTGAAATTAATTCAATAACCGTTTCACTGTTTCCGAAATCAACCGGCCTTCGGTTTTTCCGGCAAGTGTTTTAGTGGCAACTCCCATCACTTTGCCCATGTCTTTGGCAGATGTTGCGCCGGTTTGGGCAATAATTTCCTTGATGGCAGTTTCCAATTCTTCTGATGATAGCTGTTTGGGCAAATAATCTTCCAAAACGGCAACTTCGGCCAATTCTTTTTCCGCCAGTTCGGGACGGTTTTGTTCGGCATAAATCGACGCACTGTCCTTGCGTTGCTTCACCATCTTCTGAATGATTTTTACCGCCATTTCATCGGACAAATCGCCATCGGCACCTTTGGCTGTCTTTGCTTCCAAAAACTCTTTTTTCGCTCCGCGCAAGGCTTCCAAACGGATTTTGTCTTTCGCCAGCATCGCGCTCTTAATGTCGTTGCTAATCGTATCAAATAAGTTCATATTAGTAATTTTTTATTGTTATTATTATTGAATTGCATCCGCTTTTCGACGTTCTTCCGCTTTCTGGGCAATGTCGAGCATTATTTTGGAATTGCGGTTGTAGGCCGGATGATTGATCAACGCCTCAATCGTTTCGTTATCGTCCATTTGTTCGATAGACGTAAAAATAAACGGCTTGGGCTTGGTCGCGCTTCCGATGTTGGCCGCGTCCGCACCGTAATATTTCCCGATTAAATCGCGTTCTTTTTCCGCTTCCTCTTCTTCCTGTTGTGCCCGCGCCAATTTTTCCTGCGCCGTCAAATTTTGCTGTTCGTCCAACACTTCCCTCATTAACGGGTCTATATTTTCCACGTCGAAACCGGCAGCGAGAATGGTAACTTTCATACGGTCTTCGTCCAGATTGCTGTCGGAAGCCGTACCCCAAATCACTTCAATGCCTTTCTCGAATTTTGCCATGAAATCGGTAACTTCGTTCATTTCATTGATTTTCAACTCTTTCTCCGGATTAAAATAAATATTAAACAATATTCTTTTCGCATGAAAAACATTGTTATTGTTCAACAACGGCGAGTTTAAGGCATCATCAAACGCTTTAGCAACACGGTTTTCTCCCTGTCCAAAACCGCTGTTCATAATCGCCACGCCACCGTCTTTGAGCGTCGTATTAACATCGGCAAAGTCCAAATTAATAATTCCAGGCAGTGTGATAATTTCGGCAATGCTTCGAGCAGCAGTCGTCAGTGTGCTATCGGCTTTCTTGAACGATTCTATCATGCCTAAATCATCGTAAATCGTTAATAATTTTTGATTGTTGATAACTAACAACGCATCCACATTTTTACGGATTTCTTCCACTCCACGCAAGGCTTGCAGGATTTTTGCTTTTCCTTCAAACAAAAACGGAATGGTCACAATACCGACTGTCAGTATGTCCATTTCTTTGGACACTTTGGCAATGACCGGAGCTGCACCTGTGCCTGTGCCACCGCCCATTCCTGCCGTAATAAAAACCATTTTGGTTTCATCGTCCAACAATTTCTGTAAATCGGGAATGCTTTCTTCGGCGGCTTTTCGCGCAATATGCGGTTTGTTGCCTGCGCCCAGCCCTTTCGTGATTTGCTTACCCAACTGCAATTTGACAGGGACTTCGCTTTTAATCAACGCCTGATTATCAGTGTTACAAAGCGCGAAAGTTACGTCAGGAATTCCCTGCTTATACATGTAAGTAACAGCATTGCCGCCGCCGCCGCCTACTCCGATTACCTTAATGATTGCCGGCTGTTCCGTCGGAAAATCAAAACCAGTTAATATCTCTTCCATATTTTTATCTTTTATATTTTACTCACTAAAAAGCGTTGTTCCTGCATTTACCATTTTATCTTTTAACATATCTAATAAACCCGGTTTTTTCGGGTCTTTTCTTTTTTCTTTTTGTTGTTTTTTCTCTGTATTTTGTGTCGGAACTCCAAATAGTTCTTCTAAAGAAGTAGGATTTGGTTGTTCAATGACCGGAATTTCTTCCGCACAATTTTCATTTCCTAACAGCAACAATCCGCGCACACACGCTTCGGTCGGGTCGTCGGCGTTGGCTCGACGGACTTGCTTGCCGGTTTGTTGTGCAATCAAACGCTCTACGTTTTTCAACAGCGAGCCGCCGCCGGTGATAATTATTCCTTCCGCCAAATCGGATTCGTAGCCCGAAAGTTCGATTTGTTTCCGGACGTTGGCGACAATTTCGCTCATGCGGGATTCCACAATTATATCGAATTGATCGGCATTTCCAGCTTCGAGCAAAGCGTTCCCTTCCCTAATTTTTCGTTCTTCCGCATCGGTTTCCAATATTTTCAGGCTGCAAATGTCTTTCGTAATCACATTTCCGCCCAACGGAATGGCAACTAAATATTTCAACAATCCGTCTTTGTAAATCGACAAATAGGTAATACCTGCGCCAAATTCGACCAGCGCACAACCCAATTTTTTCTCTTTCGTAGAAAGAACCGCCTCGGCGGTTGCCAACGGCGAAACAAAAAATCCCGCAATTTCAACGCCGGCTTTTTTCATACTTTCTATGACCGACCTTTTGAGTGAAGGACGACCCAAAATCAACTGAAATTTGGCTTCAATGTTGTGGCAATGAATCCCTGTCGGACTGGTTTCGGGGCGACCGTCTAAATAATATTCGGTCGAAGCGATTCCTGAATTTTCCGCCAGTTCCGGCACATATTTTCGACACTCTTTCTGCAAAGAATCCACGATTTCATCGGTAATTGTTTCATCATCTTCTCCAAGTTCCCGATAAATCGTATAATATTCCGACCGTAAAGATTGTCCTCCGATACCAACATAAACTTTCTTAATTCCCGGTCGCAGGGAGCTATTTAAATCTTTCACCAAAGACGCGATTTTTTCGGCGGCTTCTTCGATATTGTAAATAGTCCCGCGCCGAATGCTATTGCCCGAAGCCGTTTTTTGTGTGCCTAAAATCGATAGGACGCCGTTTTTTTGCGTGGCAGCCATCAACACCATTTTCGATGTTCCCAAATCTAAAGCTGCAATGTATTCCGATTGTTCCATTATATATTATTTTAATCCCTTTTTGTACAAACTACTTGATTTTTATATTTTAAATTGATAACAGAGTAACGATTCCACCCCACTTTATCCAATCCTTTATCGTAAAAAAGCTCCAATTTATCGAGATTTTCCGGATAATTTTCAATTTTCCCCAAGATAATGGAATGGTCACCTTTGCGCGGCGTCAGTTCGATGTCTAAATTTGGCGCAACATGAATTTGTTCGATTTGTTCATTCCAATATTTATTTTTCTTCAAAAACAGGGCAAACGGAGAAAGCTGTTTTTTTGCATATTCCTCACTGATTTTTCCGGTAGCAACCGGAACATAAGCCGAAAAGTTCGATGGAATGGGCATTATTTCACCTTCGCTATCTACATAATAACTTCCGGTTTCTGAAAAAATCCGCAAAGCCGGCGTGCGCGGATACACTTTAATATGCACGTTTCCATCGATCGTTTTGTACGATTCCACCTGTTTAATCAACTTGTTTTCCTTTACTGCTTTTTCCAGACTTTCCATGCGGATTTCCGAAAGATTTTTGCCTATCGGGTTTTGTCCGGAGCGATTTAATAATGCTTCGATTTGCTTCTCGTCCAGATAGGCGGCTTCATCCGTCTGTACGACCTCGATTTTCAACGTTTTGCACACGTTGTCGGTGTTGGCTTTCGGATTGATAAAAACAATCGCAAAAGCCAAATAACCCGTGAGAACGAGGGCAGCCGAGATGAGTAAAATCTTCTTAACCATGACTCAACAATTTCTTTTTGACCGGCTCGACCAACAATTCGATGTCGCCCGCTCCTGCTATTAATAACACTTCTATGTCCTTTTTGTTTATATTTTTCACCAATTCATCGTAATTTACGAGTTTTTTCTTCCGACTGGTGATTAAATCCAAAATCATTTGCGACGATACACCCGCGACAGGCTCTTCTCGCGCCGGATAAATCGGAATTAAAATCACTTCGTCCGCCAAAGATAGTGATTTTGCAAATTCTTTGAAAAAATCATTCGTCCGCGAATACAAATGCGGTTGAAAAACGACTGTCAATTTTTTATCGGGATACAGTTTTTTTAGCGATGAAATGGAGGCTTCCAACTCTTCGGGATGATGGGCATAATCGTCAATCAAAACCAAATCATCGGTTTTTATATGAAAATCGAAACGGCGTTTGGCTCCCTGAAACGACGCCATGCCTGCACGAAGTTCGTCGTCCGTAACGCCGTTCAGCCAAGCAATAGTCATGGCTGCCACCGCATTAACGATATTTATTTCTACCGGAACACCTAAAAAGATATTTTTCACGATGGAACCGGGCGTTTTAAAGTCAAAAACGATTTCGCCGTTGCCGATTTTTATATTTTCTGCAGAAAAGTCAGGGATAGGAGATTCCGCGTCAAGCGCGGAATGACACACTTTGTCATTGCGGGCTTGACCCGCAATCCCCTGATAACGATAAACTCTCACATTTTTTTGCACGTCCGGCACAATATCTACTTTATGTTCCAACAACAACGTTCCGCCTTCGCGCACCAGCGAAGTGAAATAAATAAATGCCTTGCGGTATTCTTCTTCCGTTCCATAAATATCCAAATGATCGGGCGCAACCGATGTAATCACCGCCATGTAAGGCGAAAGCCAATGAAATGAACGGTCGTATTCGTCGGCTTCAATCACGGTCAAGTCGCTTTTTTTCGATAAAAGCAGGTTATTTTCGTAATTTTTCAAAATTCCACCGAGAAAAGCATTGCAATCCACGTGCGATTGCTTCAATAAGTGCGCAATCATCGATGAAGTGGTGGTTTTTCCGTGCGTACCGGCAACACAAATACTCCGCTTTGTCTTGGTGATTTCACCCAAAACTTGCGCCCGTTTCATCAAAATAAAGCCATTTCTTCGGAAAAAATCCAATTCCGAATGATCGGACGGAACAGCCGGCGTATAAACAACCAAGGTATTCTCTTTATCCTTAAATATTTCCGGTATCAGATTGACATTATCTTCGTAATGGATTTGTGCGCCTTCCGCATTTAATTGCCGCGTCAAAGCAGATTCCACTTTATCGTATCCCGCCACATTTTTCCCGTTTGCGAGAAAATACCGCGCCAGATTGCTCATGCCGATACCGCCGATACCTATGAAATAATAATTTTTCATATTAATTCCTTTTCAAATTTAAAATTCCCTCGATTTCATCGACAATTTTCTCTGCTGAGTTGGGCAAAGCCAATGTCAAAATATTTTCACTCAATTCTTTTAAACGGGCTTTATTTTGTACTATTTTTAATGCTTCGGGTATCAATTCACGTACAGCATCTTTGTCCGCAATCATAATCGCTGCATTTTTCCGGACTAATGCCATCGCATTTTTGGTTTGATGGTCTTCCGCTACATTGGGCGAAGGTACTAAAATAACCGGCTTGCCCAACAAGCAAAATTCGGAAATCGAGCCTGCACCCGCGCGGGAAATCACCAAATCAGCCACAGCGTAGGCATAATCCATTCGTGAGATAAACTCTACTAATTGAGAGTTGAGAGTTGAGAGTTGAGAATTGAGAGTTTCTTTTATCTCATTATAATAGTATTTACCGGTTTGCCAAATAAGCTGTACATCGCTTTCTTCAATTTCTTTTAAATGTGCTAAAACACTCTCATTAATTGTCCGCGCCCCCAGACTTCCGCCCACAACCAAAAGGGTCTTTTTATCGGGTTTTAATCCAAAACATTCGTAGGCTTTCATTCTCAATTCTCCACTCTCAATTCTTAATTCCCGTATCGGGTTTCCGGTCAAAACGATTTTTTCTTTCGGAAAGAATTTGTCCATTTCATCGTAAGAAACGCAGATTTTCGCAGCTGTTTTTGCCAACAATTTATTGGTTACGCCGGCATACGAATTTTGTTCTTGAAGTAAAGTCGGAATGCCTTCTTTTGCGGCCGCTTTTAGAATCGGGCCACTCGCATAACCGCCGACGCCAATCGCTATATCCGGCTGAAAATCCTTAATAATTTTGCGCGCCAATGCCAGACTTTTATTCAATTTCCACAAGACGGCAATGTTTTTCCACAAACGTTTGCGGTCGAAACCTGCCACCGGCAAACCGATAATTCTGTAACCCGCTTCCGGCACACGTTCCATTTCCATACGTCCCTCCGCACCTACAAACAGAATTTCCGATTCGGGATAACGCGCTTTTATCGCATTGGCAATGGAGATAGCAGGGAAAATATGCCCGCCTGTGCCTCCTCCGCTGATAATAATTTTTTTAGTCTTCATTTGCAACCTCCACTATTTTTTCCTGTTCCGCACTTTCGGCGGCTTGTTTTTCCTCGATAAATTCTTCTTCAATTTCTTTTTCGCGTTGTTCTCCTTTCGGATTTTCGTATTGACTGACACCCAGAATAATTCCGAAATAGATACAAGTAATCAACGTAGAAGTTCCCCCACGACTTACCAACGGCAAAGTTTGCCCCGTAACGGGTATCAATCCGACAGCGACCGCCATGTTTGCCAATGCCTGCGTAACAATAATCAATGATGATCCGATTACCAAATATTTGAGGAACAATTTGTCCGTTCGATTGGCAATAATTCCCGCTCGAATAAAGAAAATTATGTACAGCGACAAGATGAAAAGACCACCGATTAGTCCCAATTCTTCGATAATAATGGCATAAATAAAGTCGGAATACGCCTGCGGAAGGAAATCGCGCTCGGTGCTGTT
Organism: Bacteroidia bacterium; assembly: GCA_025996895.1. Classification (GTDB taxonomy): domain Bacteria; phylum Bacteroidota; class Bacteroidia; order Bacteroidales; family Azobacteroidaceae; genus Azobacteroides. The sequence goes on from BNTW01000018.1 coordinate 25,599, forward strand.
CCCTGGCAATTTTCCTAAAATTCTTCCGTTGGAAATGGCGATATTTGCATGAGAAACTTGGTAATTGTCGTCGTCGATTTTGAAATCGGGATTATGAACATTTTTCTCCTCTTTACCGAAATCCTTAAACCGCTCCGTCCATGTTTCCGCACGCGGAAGAACTTTCCGCATGGTTTCAGCAGGAACAAACCGAATGATACAAAATAAAATCACAGCTGCTGCAAGTAAAAATAACGCCAATTTACCGACATTTTTCCACGAAATCTGTCCGATAATTAACATCACAAAGATAATCATAAACAGCATGATAGCGGTTGAGCCATTGTCAATAACAATAATTCCGCAAGTAACGAGGGTTGCCCCCATAATCCATTTGAAAAGCTTATCATCGTTTTCATTTTCTTTCTTTTTGCTCAACACAAAAGCGGTAAAAGTGATAAGGCAGAGCTTGGCAATTTCGGATGGTTGAAAAGTAATGCCGGCGATTTCAATCCAACGATAAGAGCCATTGACGGCAGTTCCGAAAATGCGAGTAGCAATCAGTAACACGCAAACAACCGGAAGGCAAATGCCCAGCACAGAGAAAAATCGCGGTGGAATGGCATGAACAGCCAACACAATCCCCAAACCGATCAAGAGAAACATCGAATGCCGCAAAATGGGATTCCAATAATCCGTGCGGAAAGTCAGCGTGGCGGAAGCACTATACACTTCCACAATTGAAATCAGGCACAGGAACATGAAAATCACCCAGATTACCCGGTCGCCCCGAAATATTTTATTAAAAAAGTCCCTTTCCATCGAGAATTATTACAATTTACAAACACAATCCTTAAACTGTTGGCCGCGATCTTCGTAGTTTTGAAACAAATCGAAGCTGGCACAACAGGGCGACAACAAAACCGTATCGCCTCTTTCGGCCACATCGTAAGCCCGATTGACAGCCTCTTCCATCGAACGGGCATCCTGTATATTTTCGACCTTTCCATCGAAAAATTGGTGCAATTTCGTATTATCCAATCCCAGAAGAATCAATGTGTGCACTTTATCCTTCACCAACGATTCTATTTCGCGATAATCGTTTCCCTTATCTGTTCCGCCCAAAATCAAAACAGTCGGTGTTTTCATGCTTTGCAGTGCATACCATGTCGAATTGACGTTAGTTGCTTTCGAGTCGTTGATGTAATCCACACCGCGTACACGCGCCACTTTTTCCAAGCGATGTTCCACGCCCTTAAAATCGCTCAGCGATTGGCGAATGGTTTCATCTTTAATATCCAGCAATTTAGCTGCAATCCCCGCCGCCAGCGAGTTGTACAAATTATGTGTTCCTGTCAATGCTACTAATTCTTCTTCCATGGTGAATATGCCGTTAGGTGTATTTATAATCAATTTATTATCTTCTGTATAAGCCTTTACGCCGTCTTTTTTCGTTTGTGCAAACGGATAAAGCGTTGCGTGATTTTCTCGTAATTCGTAATTTGTAATTCGTAATTTTACTATTGGGTCGTCATTCCAATAAATGAAAGCATCCTCTTCCGTTTGATTTTGCAAAATCCGCATTTTGGAATCGACATAATTCTGCATTTCATAATTATACCGGTCAAGGTGATCGGGCGTGATATTCAGCAAGATCGCGATGTCTGCCTTGAAATCATACATTCCATCCAATTGAAAACTGCTTAATTCAATGACATAATAATCGTAATCATTTTCCGCCACTTGCAACGCCAAACTATCGCCAATATTTCCTGCCAAACTAACGTTCAATCCGGCATTTTTCAGGATATGATAAGTCAGCATGGTAGTCGTTGTTTTTCCGTTACTTCCGGTGATGCAAATCATTTTTGCATTGGTATATCGTCCGGCAAATTCGATTTCCGAAATAATAGGAATCTCTTGTTCCTTAATTTTTTGAATTATCGCGATTTTATCGGGAATTCCCGGACTTTTAATGATTTCGTTAGCGTTCAAAATCAATGCTTCCGTATGTCCGTTTTCTTCGTAAGCAATGCCGTATTTTATCAAAATATCCCGATACTTCGGTTTTATTTCCGATGAATCGGACAAAAATACGTCGAAACCTTGCTTTTTTGCCAAGACAGCCGCACCCGCACCGCTCTCGCCGCCGCCAAGTAGAACTATCCGCCGGAGAGCCAAAGGCATTTCAAATTCGAGCTGCAAGCCTTTATTTTCTTTCTTTTCTAAATTCAATATTATCATAATTTATTCATCCAACATTAATTATCCGACTTCCTTTTAACCGTATGTTTTACTTTCAATAACGCAAGATTTAACTCCAAAGAAGTTTCCGTATCAGTAGTTCTAAAATTATTATCCAAAAGGTCGGATATGATTGCTCCGCTCTTTTCCAATAACGATTTTTGCTTTTCCTTATCATTTGCAGCTTCCGGCAATGCATTTACAGTGCGCGACAATTCCCGAAGTCTGAAAAATGTTTCAACAATTGCAAGAGTAGTTTGTGTTGCTACCGGACTTTTCAATATCGTAGCAAGCATATATAACCCTCTTTCCGTAAATGCTTTTGGCAAATAGGGTGAAAACTTAAGTTTTGCAAGGTGGTGGAAATTTTCCACCACCTCTTCTTTTTCCTTGTTGTTCAATTCAAAAACATAACCTTGTGGAAATTTATCAAGATTGTTTTTGACTGCTTTATTAATATCTCTGGTTTCCACTCCATACAAATTTGCCAGATCCGTGTCGATAATAACATTTACGTTACGAATAGATATAATTTTATCTTCCACTGTTTCAAACAATGACAAAACATTTTTTGTTTCCTCAAACCCTTGATACCCTGTTGTTATTAAATTGCTCATAATCTTATTGTTTTAGTTTGTTATCTCATTTTTAATGTTGCTATGGCCAAGACGGCTAAAATAATTCCTATCAACCAAAACCTAACCACTATCTTTGATTCGGGAACAGGAATGAACGGACGCTGAATGAGCGCGTCAATTCCGGCATTTCCTGCTTTTTGGAAATGATGGTGCAAAGGCGTCATTTTGAAAATTCGCTTACCGACTCCCTGTTTCTTTTTGGTATATTTGAAATACGAAACCTGAAACATCACCGACAAACTTTCGGCCAAAAAGACAGCACAAAGTATCGGCAATAGCAATTCTTTATGAATGATAATCGCAAAAACGGCAATAATTCCGCCCAAGGTCAGCGAGCCGGTGTCGCCCATAAAGACCTGCGCAGGAAAAGCATTGTACCACAAAAAACCGATACACGCGCCGATAAATGCACAGGCAAAAACCGCCAATTCTTCGCAGCCGGGAATATACATGATATTCAGGTAAGCGGCATATTCTAGATGCGAGGAAACATAGGCCAAAACGGCCAATGCCACGCCTATAATTGCCGAGCTTCCTGCCGCTAAACCATCCAATCCATCGGTCAAATTGGCTCCGTTGGATACGGCGGTTACAATAAAAATAGTAACCAAAACGAAAATAATCCAAGTAACAGCCGTCCGGTGTTTCGGCATAAATCCGGCCAAATTGCGGTAATCCAAATTGTTATTTTTAAAGAACGGAATCGTTGTCTGTGTCGATTTTACTTCGGGGGTATAAACGATTTCTGTCTTGTCATTTTCCCGATGAATAGACACATTTTCACGCATCACAGCATGCGGACTTAAATAAAGTGTCAAGCCGACAATCAGCCCTAATCCGACTTGCGCCACGATTTTCAATTTTCCCGACAAACCGTCTTTGTTTTTCCGAACGACCTTAATATAATCGTCAATAAAACCGAGCGTTCCCAGCCAAACAGTCGTAATCAACATCAGAATAATGTAGATGTCGGACAGACGCGCGAGCAACAAAACCGGCACTAATATCGCTATGATTATGATAATTCCTCCCATTGTTGGCGTCCCTTTTTTCTGCATTTGTCCTTCCAGACCGAGGTCGCGAATGGTTTCACCAATTTGCTGTTTCTGCAACATTTCGATAATCCGTTTTCCGGTGATAGTCGAAAGAATGAGCGAAAGAATTAATGCCATCGCCGAACGAAACGAAATGTAGTGAAACATTCCTGCGCCGGGAAAATCCAATTTGTCGAGGTAATTAAATAAATCGTATAACATATTTATATCACTAATTTATACTGATTATCGAAAATTTGTGGCTCTTCTTTCCACTCTCTCCCAAGAAACTTACTACCATTGAGTTTTTTATTGCGTTTTACGCCATCTTCACCCCATGTTCCCCATTGTTTAAAAAAGAAAGCAACTTTCTGTTCTTCACATTGAGTTTTTACATTAACAAGCCACTCTTTATTCATTGGTCGTGCGCAGTTGCCACTTTCACCACCCACTATAACCCAATGAATATTTTTTAAGTCCAATGTGCCAACATCGTCAATAAGTGGCTCAATAGATAAAAAACGAATTTTTGTATCAATTTTTCGCAAAACGTCAATGCGATGTTTTGTTCGGCTGTGTTCTACTGTTACGCCAAGCCAAACATTGTTTGGAACTTCTCTTGTTTCAAAGTATTTAGCCAAAATATTTTCCCGTTTTGTCAATATTTGATAATGATGTTGAGGCGTTTTTTGTATTGTTTCAAACACTTTGTCAAGAAACTCAAAGGGCATTTTTTCGTGGAATAAATCACTCATTGAATTGACAAAGAATTTCGTCGGTTTCTTAATATTCAACGGCTGATTTAATCTCTCAGGTAAAATTCTGAAATCAAAACCATATTCATAATCTGGCATTCCCATTGCTTGCAAACGCCTTGCCATCACTTCCGCATAGCAATTTTTGCAACCTGCCGTAACTTTGGAACAACCTATCGAAGGATTCCAAGTGGCTTCTGTCCATTCAATTTTTGTTGTTTTCATAATATCTTAATATTATATTGTTTAATTTTATGAATATTAGAAGAAGAATAGTTTAATTCTCCAACTCTGGCAATCTTATTTTCCTTTTCTAATTGCTTTACAACAGCAGTAAATAATTCCGACGAACAGCCATTTTTCAAAGCATATTTCAATCCTGAAATATTATCAGATATTTCACTTTTCAATATTTTACTCCTAATCACTTTAGATATTTCTTCTTTTTTGATAGTTTCTTCGGTATTATGAAATAACATACCTTGCTCATAATCATTATTTATGTTACAATTTGATTCACCAGATAATTTATCTTTACTCCAACATACCTTTAAGAATTTTTCCATTCCTAATGAATGATTTGTCCCAAAAATCAATCCCCAATAATTTGCACCTTTCTTAATGGTAAAATGGTGTAAATAATATTCCTTTTCGGTGGGAATTATGTCTCTATAATATTGTGCTATTAGTCTATGACATTCTTTTGGCTGTTTTTCATCAAAGTTTATTTTTGCAGTATCTAAATATTGTTTTGTTGCAGGGTGTTCTCTAAATCTGCTAATAAATGAAGACGAAATAAAGAAAATGAAATCTGTTTTTGGCGCATTTACTAATTGCAGAAAAATGTCTTTATCTACTTGGCTGAAACCATATTGGTCAAGTAATATGAATTTACCATAATCTTTATTTCTTAATATGTTCAAAAAGTTTTCATTTTGAAGAAAATCTTTAAATTCCGAGTGAGCAAAATTAGTGTATGAATAGATACAGTTTGTTTGACAATTAGCTGTTTGACAAGTCAATATAAAATTTTTAACATTTTCTTGCAATTGTTCCTGTTTTATTTTTATTTTCTCATTAAAAGCAAAATAAACTCGTTTATTATTTTTTCTTATTTGATTACAATACTTACGATTTTCTCCTTTTGCTTCATTTAATAATATTAAAGGCGAGCCCAAAGAACCCTCCACATCTTTTCCACTTCCAGCAAAAAAATCATAAATATATACTTTCTTTATATATTGATTATGAAGAAACACAGGAAACCACTCTCTGAAACATTCAGCAAATATTTCTAATTTTAATTTTGTTTCTTCTGGAAATTTGTCTTTATTTATGTCCTTTGCCATAATTGAATTCAATTAATACAGAATATTTCTTTTACTATTTCCCGGTCATCAAAGTGATTTTTAACTCCTTTGATTTCCTGATAATCCTCGTGACCTTTACCCGCAATCAGGATCACATCGTTTGGTTGCGCCAACATGCAAGCGGTGCGGATTGCTTCTTTCCGGTTGGTAATACAAACGGCATTTCCTCGTTCGCTGGTATCCAAGCCGGCAACCATGTCGTTGATAATATCGTCCGGCTCTTCAAAACGCGGATTATCGGAAGTCAAAATCACACGATTGCTCAAGCGGACGGCCTCTTTCGCCATAATCGGACGTTTGCCTTTGTCGCGGTTTCCACCACAACCGACTACGGTAATGATGTTTCCATTGCCTTCCAATACTTCGTGAATGGCATTCAGCACGTTGGTCAAGGCATCGGGCGTGTGCGCATAATCGACAATCGCGGTGTAGCCTTCGGGCGAACGGAAAGTCTGGAAACGTCCCGATACTGATGTGAGCGTGCTAATAAGACACAGGATCTGTTCAGGGGATTGTGGGTCAAGCCCGCAATGACATGCATCATTATTCGTAATTAACACCGCTGCGCCATAAACAGCTAAAAGATTATACGCATTGAATTTTCCAACAAATTGCGTCAATACTTCGGTATCGTTAATCGTCATGAGCGTACCGTCGAAATGCGATTCCAAAATGCGCCCTTTGAAATCAGCTAACGTTTGAAACGAATAAGTATATTTTTCTGCTTTCGTGTTTTGCAGCATAAACATTCCATTTTTATCATCTTTGTTGGTCAAAGCAAAAGCACCGGCGGGCAACAGGTCAAAAAATCCTTTTTTCGCATCGCGATATGCCTCAAAAGTTTCGTGATAATCCAAGTGATCGCGCGTGAGATTAGTGAAAATCCCGCCTTTGAACTGCAAACCGGCAATTCGTTTTTGGTCGACCGCGTGTGAGCTTACTTCCATAAACGCATACTCGCAACCTTCGACCACCATTTGTGCCAGCAAATCGTTGAGTTCGATGGCGTCGGGCGTAGTGTGCGTGGCCGGAATGGCTCTATCATTAATATAATTGCAAACGGTCGAAAGCAAACCCACTTTGCAGCCTAATTTTCGGAACAGCGTATAAAGCAAAGTCGCAATGGTTGTCTTTCCGTTAGTGCCGGTTATCCCGATTAATTGGAGGTTTTTTGAAGGTTCGCCGTTCCAGAGCGAAGCGATTTTGCCCAAAGCTTCCGCACTGTCTTTCACTTGAATAATTGAGAGTGGAGAGTGGAGAGTGGAGAATTGAGAAGGAATTTCTTCACAAATAATCGCCGCCGCGCCTTTTTCAATCGCCATCGGAATAAAGTCGTGTCCATCGGCAGCTGTTCCGCGCGTAGCAACAAATAAATCGCCCGGCTCGACTTTCCGTGAATCAAACTGAATGTTTTTAATTTCTATTTCCGTATCGCCAACGATGTTCAGCGGGGAGATATTTCTTATTAAATCAGTAAGTTTCATATCTTAATATTTTAATTGTATCGCAATTGTCTGCCCTTTCACTACATTCGTTCCCGCCGGAATGGACTGTGCAACCACCGTCCCTTTTCCGAAAAGATTGACCCGAAGACCGGCGCGCTCCAACGCAAACACAGCGTCTTTCGCACCCATGCCTTTCACATTCGGGACATGATTTGTTATTTCTTCCGGAATGCTCGACTTAATCACCGGCTCTAATGGGTGAATAGTATCTGTCGGAAATGTTTTTGCGTTGTAAATAATATTTTTGGCATACACTTCTTCAGCGATTTCCTTAAAAACCGTGCCACACATCAATCCACCGGAAGCATTACCGTTGCGCGGTTTGCGAATCACCACAATGCAGGAATAAATCGGATCGTCGGAAGGAAAATAGCCGCAGAAAGAAACCTGATGACCGCCGCCACCGTCTTGCAATTGAGCTGTCCCTGTTTTTCCCGCAATGCGCACTTTTTCGGAACGCGCCGGTTTTCCCGTTCCGTCGGACGTATTCACTACATCGTCCAACATCTGCCGGATTTCTTTCAGCGTAGAAGACGAACATACATGCTTGTTTATCACTTCCGTTTTTTTCTTTTCAATTGTTTTGCCCTGTTCCTGTATTTCTTTGACAAACAACGGTTTCATCAATTTTCCATCATTAGCAATGGCATTAAAAAAGGACAAAGTATAAATCGGCGGAATTTGCGTAACGTAGCCATACGACATGGTAAATAAATCTGTCCCCGACCAATAACGTTTCGTATCTTTGGGATGTGGGATATACGACACAGCATAACCCGGAATTTCCAAGTGCATATCCTTTTGAAATCCAATGCGATAAATAGCATCTATATAATCGCTCGGATTATGTCCATATACTTTGGTAACTAATTTTCCCACACCGATATTCGACGAATACCGAATACTTTTAGAGGCCGTTATCTGCCCGTAGCCACCCCGATTGGCATTATGGTCTTTAATTTTCTTGTTTCCCGGAAGCTGATAAACTCCATTCCCTACATTCACCGAATCGTCAGGCGTAATCAAATTACTATCCAGCATGACCATCATCGAAACCACTTTAAAAGTCGAGCCGGGCGCACTCATGTCGGAAACGGCATAATTTTTCGTTTCGCCCCAAACGCCTTCATGAACACGTCCCAGGTTGGTAATCGCACGCACTTCGCCGGTAGCCACATCCATCACAACAGCCGTACCCGATTCGGCGTCCAATGCTTTCAACTTATTTAACAAAGCCTTTTCGGTAATATCCTGAATGTTGATGTCGATGGTCGAAACCACATCTTTACCGGTTACAGGCTTCACATCAATTACATTTATCCACTTCCCATTTACTTTGCGGCGCGTGCTTGTCCCCGCCTGCCCGCTCAACAACTCGTCATATTGCAGTTCCAAACCGTTTTTTCCGCCTTTTCCAAATTCGCCGTAAATGTCACCAATCGTGCGGGACGCCAGCGTACCATAAGGCTTCGTCCGTTTCACATATTCGCGGCTGTACAAACCGGATTTATAGGTTCCTTTGTTGAAAAACGACATTTTCCGAATGGCTTTCAATTGCAGATAATTGACATTGTGGTCGAGCAAACGATATTCACGACTTTTGAGAGAACGCTCATTCCAGCCTTTTAAAATATGATTTTCGTATGCAGCAACGGATTTTTGCGGGAACATTTTATTTAACTCTACGGCAAGCGGGGTCAGATATTTCCGTAAGGTGTCCCTTTTTATTCCGTCCGCCATAAAATCGACATACAAGCGAAATTCCGATTCGGTGGTTGCCATCAATTCGTGATTAATCGAATAAATATTTCCGCGCGTAGCCGGCACAAATACACTGTCGCGCACTTGCGTTTCGGCGATTTTCCGCCATGCTTTGCCGTCCCGAAACGACGTAACGCAGGCTTTTCCGAATATCAAAAAAGCAATAATTACAATCAACGCCGCCACCAAAAAGTAGTACAGCATGATTTTTTTATTTTTGGACGAATCTACGGGCATATCGTTCTATTTATAAATTTCAAAAGCCGGTGTTGTCGGATTTTGCAAATCAATGTTTTTGCTTTTCAACAACGCTTCGACCTGCGACTGCCGGCTGTTGGACGTCAATCGCGTCGAAAGCACCAGATTTTCGTATTTGACATCTTTTAATTGCGCTTTTAATTCTTCAATTTTTGTCAGTTTTTTCATGCACGAATAACCGTTGCTGATAAAAAGAATGACCAAAATGACAATCAGCACCAGCAATTTCGACTGCTTAATGACAAAATCTTCTTTCAAAAAATCGCCGATAGCAATGTATTTAACGATATTTTTCTTCTTCTTTTTTATATCTTCCGCGCTCATATTTTTTCCACTATTCTTAATTTGGCACTTCGCGAACGCGGATTTCGCTCGATTTCCGCTTCACTTGGAACGATTACCTTATTATTTATCGCTCGGAACGGCGATTGCACATTTCCGTAAAAATCTTTTTTCACTTCACCTTCAAAATTACCTGTCTTGAAAAAATTCTTAACTAAGCGATCCTCCAACGAATGGTAAGTGATGACCGCCAACCGTCCGCCTTTTTTCAATAATTGCGCGGCTTGTTCCAACATTTCTTTCAAAGCGTCTAACTCGCCATTCACTTCGATACGCAAGGCTTGAAAGGCTTGCGCCAACTGTTTTTTCTCTTTTTCTCTTCCGAAAATCGGCTTTAAAATATCCAGAAAATCGGAAGTCGTCCGGATTTTTTTCGTATTCCGCGCCTGCACAACTGCTTTGGCAATTGCCCGCGAATTGCGCAATTCTCCATAAACATAGAAAATCGTCGCTAAATTTTCTTCCGAATGCGAATGGAGGATTTCCGCTGCGGTTTTTCCGGCACGTTTGTTCATGCGCATATCCAAATAGCCATCGAAACGGAACGAAAACCCACGCGTTTCGTCATCGAAATGATGAGAGGAAACGCCCAAATCAGCTAATAATCCGTCAATCGCCGAAACGCCGTACCAATCTAAAAATGAAGCAAGATACCGAAAATTACTACGTACAAAAGTAAATTTCCCGGTAGAGAAGGTATTTTTTTCAGCATCTTCGTCCTGGTCGAAGCCATACAATTGTCCTTTATCATTCAACTTCCCGACAATCGCCCGCGAATGTCCGCCGCCACCAAACGTAACATCAACATACGTTCCATCGGGGCGAATATTCAATCCGTTGACACTCTCTTCCAACAGAGCGGGATTGTGATAGATCATTGTTTCGTTCATGATTGACTTGTCTTACTTAAAAATTTACGGGCATTCTGTTTAAACACTTCGTTGTTTGTTTTCAAAAATTCTTCAAATTTCGTTTTACTCCATATTTTAATTGTATTATCAACACCCACAAAACGAACTTCGCTTTTGATGTCGGCGATTTGCAAATAGCGTTTTGGAATCAAAATCCGTCCGAGTGAATCCATTTCTACCAATTCGGAATCGGAAACAAATTGCAGATAAAAATCCCGTTGTTCTTCGTCGTATTCGTCCAAGCGTTCCCGGATTTTGGACAATTCGTCGTTCCAGGCAGTCATCGGATACAATACCAAACAGTCTTTGTAGATGTCTTTGCGCAAGATAAACCGTAAATCCTCAGCCGTTTGCAGGATTTTACGGAAGGCTGCCGGCACGAAAACCCGTCCTTTCACGTCTGTTTTTGCATCTATATTTCCGATAAATTGTTCCACTTTGCTCTTCTTTCTAACTATTTATTTCACAGCGTAAAAGTATAAAATTCCCCACAATTCTCCACTTTTATATCAAACTATTTTTTCACAAAGTTATAAACAAGTTATGAATATCCTAATTGATTGATAAACAATTAATTTATATAGTTATTATTTAGTGGGGGGGGGAAATAAATAGTTGAAAAGTCGGCAACTGCTAAAATAAATCGGAATGTGTCCCGGTATCAAGCAAGATTAATATCAACTCATCTTCATTTTGCATAACGTTTCCAAGGTTTTTTGCGCTCTCATATTCCGCGCATTATAATTTAATGTAATTGTTGCCATGATGTTTTGTATTAAAATCACTTGCAAATTTACAAAACTTTTCGCTAAAAATAAAATTTACCGTACATTTGCAGTTTCTATTATCATTATGAGCAACATCAATTACGATTTAACGAAAATAAAAGGTTTTGTGTTTGATGTCGATGGTGTGCTGTCGCCCGATACCATTCCGTTACACCCGAGCGGTGAACCGATGAGGGTGATTAACACCAAAGACGGATATGCCATGCAATTAGCTGTCAAACAGGGGTTTAAATTGGGAATTATCACCGGAGGCGATACGCAGTCGGTGCGTAAACGTTTTGAAAGTCTGGGATTTCAGCATGTATATCTGAAAGCCAAGCATAAAATCAATGAATTTAACGATTTCATCGAGAAAACCGGACTTCGGCCGGAAGAAATTTGCTACGTCGGCGACGATATTCCCGATTATGAAATTATGGAAATTGTCGGATTGCCCGCGTGTCCGTCCGATGCCGCGCCCGAAATCAAGGCGATTGCCAAATATATTTCGCACAAAAAAGGTGGCGACGGCGTAGGGCGCGACGTCATTGAGCAGGTATTGAAAGCGCAGGATAAATGGATGAAGTCGAACGCATTCGGTTGGTAATATGTTGAAAAATTTAGCAAAATATACGTAAAAGAATGGAAATGAATCAATTAACAATTATCAAAGTCGGCGGAAAAATCGTAGAAAATCCGGAAACTTTAAAAACGCTGCTACAAGATTTTGCTTCAATTGCCGGATACAAGCTATTGGTGCATGGCGGGGGACGGCTGGCCACGCAAATCGCCGAACAGTTGGGTATTGAAAGCCGAATGGTGGAAGGTCGACGGATTACCGACGAACAAACGCTAAAAGTAGTAACGATGGTCTATGCCGGTCTGGTGAATAAAAACATTGTGGCACAGCTGCAGACCTTGGGTGTTGATGCAGTCGGACTGACCGGCGCGGATATGGATTTGATTATTTCGGTGAAACGGCCGGTGAAAGGAATCGATTACGGGTTCGTCGGTGATGTAACGAATGTGAATGCGCCTGCCTTAAAAAAACTCTTGCAACAAAATTTTGTACCGGTGTTAGCACCCATAACTCACGATGGAATGGGGCTTTTATTGAATACCAACGCCGACACAATTGCCGGAGAAGTGGCTAAAGCATTGGCCTTCGATTTCAATGTTCGTCTGGTATATTGCTTTGAAAAACGCGGGGTTTTGCGCGACGAACAAGACGAAGAAAGCGTGATTCTTTCGATGAACAGGGAAGAATTTGAGCAATACAAAGAAGAAGGTATCGTGCAGGGCGGCATGATTCCCAAATTGGAAAATGCGTTTAAAGCGATTTCGGCCGGAGTGAAAGAGGTGATTATCACTCGCGCGCCGGACATTCGCACCGGTGGCGGGACATTTATTATCGATGAAAAGGGAGGAAAATGAAGAATACATTTGAAATGATTGCCAAAACGCTCTACGGTTTGGAGGGCGTTTTAGCCAAAGAATTAATCGAATTAGGCGCAAACGATGTTCAAATCGGACGGCGTATGGTGTCTTTTTCGGGCGACAAAGCGATGTTGTATAAGGCAAATTTCCATTGCCGTACTGCGCTTCGGATTTTGAAGCCGATCGCTTCTTTCAAAGCCAAAAATCCCGATGATATCTATGAAAATCTAAAAAAAATCAACTGGAAAAACCACTTGCCGGAAAAGAAAACATTTGCGATTGACGCGGTGGTTCATTCGAACGTTTTTACCCATTCCAAGTTTGTGGCCTACCGCGCGAAAGACGCGATAGTGGATTGGTTTGCCGAACAGGAGTTAGCGCGTCCGCCGGTACGGGTGAATAATCCCGACATTCAGTTTCATTTGCATATCTCACACACCGAATGTACGCTCTCGTTAGACAGTTCGGGCGAGTCGTTGCACAAAAGAGGCTACCGGATAGACGAAGTCGATGCTCCTTTGAGCGAAGTGCTGGCTGCCGGAATGATTTTGCTGACCGGTTGGCGAGGAGAAAGCAATTTTGTCGACCCGATGTGCGGCTCGGGAACGCTGCTCATCGAGGCGTTGTTAATTGCGCTGAACATTGCGCCGGGCGTTTTCCGGAAGGAATATGCTTTTGAAAAATGGGACGATTTCGACGCCGGTTTGTTTGAACTGATTAGTTCGGACGACCTGCACGAACGTGCTTTTGCGTTCAAAGCCTACGGATCCGACAGTTCGCCGAAAGCCATTCAAGCAACGGCAAAAAACGCGAAGAATGCGGGACTCTTCAAATACCTGGATTTGAAAGTATTGCCGGTACAGCAAATCACCGAAGCTCCCGAAAAAGGCATTTTAATCACCAATCCGCCCTACGGCGAACGTCTGAATCCGCGCGATTTGGAACAAATTTATTCTGCTCTGGGCGAACGCCTGAAACATGTCTTTACCGGATACGACGCTTGGATTATCTCGTCCAATCCGGAAGGTCTTCACAAAATTGGACTGAAACCGGCGAAAAAAATCAAACTCATGAACGGCTCGCTGGATTGCGAATACCGACAATATCAAATTTTTGGTGGAAAACTAAAACGAAAAATATAGGGGTGAAAAAAATTCTCACCCCTACCTCGGGAACTTAAAGTTATGCGAACTCCCCGATTGGTTTTTTTCCTGTCCTTGCGTGCTTGACGCGCAATCCCCAGAACACCGTTAATACATAAAGGCCTGCAATGAGCAGCAGGCAAAGCGTTCCGTTTCCTATCGGGATTTTGAGTGCCGTATCGGTGTTGCTGTAAGGCAGGATTGTCCAGTCGCCGGTGGCATCTAATT
>BNTW01000019.1 GCA_025996895.1 Bacteroidia bacterium
ATAAAATTAGCAGTTTTACCACTAATTTACGAATTTTCAAATCAAATCGAAAAATCAAAGAACGCCTGTATGTAATTGTATATCAATTAATTACAATGAAATGTTAAAAGTTAACGCAAAACTACTAGATGAGATACATAAATATCCCGAATGGTCGCGCACTTTGAAAAACATGTACGACAATTATCCTGATTTGAAAGTGGTTTTTACAGGTTCTTCGGTATTGGATATTTTAAAAGGCAGCTCCGATTTGAGCCGGAGGGCTTTACTTTGTCATCTGCAAGGCTTGTCGTTTCGGGAATACTTACAGTTGTTTCATGGAATTACCGTTCCTGTTTTGTCTTTGAAAGAAATTCTTTCGCATAAAAGCCGCGAGTTGAAACCCATTATCGGCTATCCTGTTAAGTTCTTCAAAGAATATTTGCAGAAAGGCTATTATCCGTTTGGTAATGATAAAGATTATATGCCTCATTTGAAACAGATTATAATGCAAACAATGGAAAGCGATATTCCGGTATATGCAAATATGAACGTTGCCACAGGCAGAAAATTATTGAAACTCTTGACCATCATTGCCGGCAGTGTTCCGTTCAAGCCTAATTTTTTAGGTCTTGCCAAATTGATAGAGGCAAGCAAAAATAATATAGCCGACTATTTTTATTATATTGAAAAAGCGGGAATGATCGCCCAATTACGCGAAAAAACCGAAAGTTTTTTAGTGCTCGGGAAAGTCGAAAAGGTTTATTTGGACAATCCCAATCTTGCATTCTGTTTATCCGAAAAAGAGCCTGATGTCGGGAATTTGCGCGAAACGGTATTTTTCAACCAAATGCGGGTCAATAATAAGGTATACCGCTCCGATAAAGGCGATTTCAATATCAATAATATGACTTTTGAAGTGGGCGGAAAAAGCAAAACTCAAAAGCAGATTGAGGGACTGAAAAACGCTTATATTGTCAAAGACGATATTGAGTACGGTTATCAAAATGTCCTTCCGCTTTGGGCATTTGGATTAAATTATTAATCGGCAGGCCTAAATTTATTTTTTTTAAAAATATTTGTTGGAAGACAAAAAATGCTTATCTTTGTGCCGTGAAACTTCATTACCTAATTGTTATGGCAAATCATTGTTAAACAATTAATCCACACTTTTAATTAATATAAAAAAACATATAATTATTTTATGCAGAAGTATAATATTTTGCAACTCAAAGAGATGGATCAAGACAAATTAATTGCTTTGGCCAAAGAACTCGATTTAAAGAAAGTTGAAAAATTGGGAAAAGACGATTTGATTTATCAAATTTTGGATCAACAAGCAATTGTGGGCGCAGCCATGCAGGCAGCAGTCATGAAAGAAAACGAAGGTCGAAAACAAAAACAGAAACATGGTTTTCCAAAAGAGAAAAAGAAAGAGGTAAAAAACACTCAGAATGCACAGGTAAAAGAAGAAAAGCCGGTGCAAGAGGAAAAGCCGGCGGAAAATGTTGAGCTTGTAGTTGCAGAAAAACCGGCAGAAGAGAAAACAAAAAAACGAGTGAGTAAAAATCAACGGAAGGAGAAAAAAATCCCAGTGGAAAATAACGAGCAGCCTGCAGAAGAAACTCCTGTAAATGAAACGGTTGTCGTTGAAAATCCGGTGAAAGTACAACGAAAAAAGAGAGAAAGGATTTCAGTTTCGTTGAAAGTTACTCCGGAAAATCCAAATCCAAATCCGATGTTGGAATTGCTTGCATCGACCGCTACGCCTTCCGCGTTTGTTCCTGCCCCATTTCCGGAACCGGTGAAAGAAGTGGAACCCGAAATCATTCCCGACGAACCGGAAACAGAAGAATTATCACAAGAAGAATCAGCTAATCTGGGAAGATTGGTTTTCCGGCACAAGGATGCGAATAATAGCATGCTGGGCGAGTTGTTTTCTTCAAAAAAAGAACCTCAAAAACCGAATGTCGTACAAGGACAACCGAATAATTATAAGAATAATCCGAACAACAATAATAATAATTCTAATAATTCGAATAACAATAATAATAATCCGAATCGGATTAAAAATCAAAATCCCAATCAAAATGCAACCCAAAATCAGACGCCGAGTTTCGATTTTGACGGCATTTTGACCGGTACGGGCATTTTGGAGATTATTCAGGAAGGTTACGGATTTTTGCGATCGTCGGACTACAATTATTTGTCTTCAGCTGACGATATTTATGTTTCTCAATCGCAGATTAAATTGTTCGGACTGAAAACCGGCGATGTGGTGGAAGGGCCTATTCGTCCGCCGAAAGAAGGAGAAAAATTCTTTCCGTTGGTAAAAGTGGATTTGATTAATGGCTTGCGTCCCGAAGAAGTGCGCGACCGTGTTCCTTTCGACCATTTGACGCCTCTGTTTCCCGATGAGAAATTCAATCTGACAGGAAGCATGAGTCCCAAAGTGATGGATAAGTTAGCTCCCCGTGTAGTCGATTTGTTTTCACCGATCGGAAAAGGACAGCGCGGATTGATTGTTGCCCAGCCAAAAACCGGTAAAACGGTGTTACTGAAAGATATAGCCAATTCGATTGCTTGGAATCATCCCGAAGTGTATATGATTATTCTCTTGATTGACGAACGTCCGGAAGAAGTAACCGACATGCAGCGAAGTGTCGATGCCGAAGTGATTGCTTCGACTTTTGACGAGCCGGCGGAACGCCATGTGAAAATCGCCGATATTGTTTTGAACAAAGCGAAGCGAATGGTGGAATGCGGACACGATGTTGTGATTTTGCTGGATTCGATAACTCGTTTAGCCAGAGCGTATAACACTGTTCAGCCGGCATCAGGGAAAGTGCTTTCGGGTGGAGTAGATGCCAACGCTTTGCAAAAGCCCAAACGCTTTTTTGGGGCGGCCAGAAACATCGAAAACGGCGGATCGCTGACGATTATCGCTACGGCTCTGACGGAAACCGGATCGAAAATGGACGATGTGATTTTTGAAGAATTTAAGGGTACGGGAAATATGGAATTGCAACTCGACCGCAAATTGTCGAACAAGCGGATTTATCCGGCGGTGGATATTGTGGCTTCCAGCACGCGTCGTGACGATTTGTTGCAAGACCGCGATACCATCAACCGCATGTGGATTTTGCGCAAATATCTGTCAGACATGAACAGTTTGGAAGCGATGGATTTTGTAAAAGACCGCATGGAAAAGACTTATAGCAATGAGGAATTTTTGATTTCCATGAACGGCTAATCAAGTAAAATTAAAGTAATATCAGCATGAAAAAAGGTATCATTATTTTGTTTTTGACATTCTGTGCGTTGCAATCCTACGCGCAAGCCGGTGATTTATTTGTCGGAGTACAAGGCGGTTACGCCACCTATTACAAAGCACCGTTATATGGTTTGAATGTGTCGTACGATTTGTCCGACCCGATACAAATCAGCCTTACAGGATTGTTGAATCCAAGTATAACGCGGAAAGCAGAATATTCGTTTGACACCGACGAGAAATTAAAATTTTATGCTGCCGGTTTGGACGTAAAACTGCTGTTGTTGAATATGGGCGTTTGGGCTACGGGGCCTACTATCGGGGCAGAATATATGTCAGTCAAATACAAAGACAATTCGCTGAAGGATTTTAACACAGTTGGTTTTGTGGCGGGATGGCATCTTCGCGCCAACATTACGGACAATTTGCGTATAACTGCCGGTTGGCGATATACCAACACGAAAGAAGAAATCAGTGCCAGCCACCATTTGTTTTATGTGGGATTTGGCTATGCGTTCAATTTATTCTAACTCTTCGGAAATTTTGTAGTGATTTCGTTCCGGTGAATTGCGTGTGATAAGTTCGCCGATAAATCCTGCCAAAAATAACTGCGTGCCGATAATCATACCGGTTATCGCAATGTAGAAATAGGGCATATTGGTGATTAAAGGAGCCGATATGCCTTTCTGCAATGCGTATAATTTAATTCCGCCGACAGCCAGCAGGGCGAAAAAGCTAATCAAAAACATCAAAGTTCCGACTAAACCGAAAAAGTGCATGGGTTTTTTGCCGAACTTGGATAAAAACCATAGCGTAAAAAGGTCTAAATAGCCGTTGAAAAAACGGTCGATACCGAACTTGCTCGCACCGTATTTCCGCGCCTGATGTTGAACTTCCTTTTCACCGATTTTTTTGAAACCGGCGTTTTTCACCAAAAAAGGAATCCAGCGGTGCATATCGTTGTAAATTTCGATGTGCTTCGTAACATTTTTTTGATAGGCTTTCAATCCGCAGTTGAAATCGTGCAACGGAATACCCGAAAAAGCCCGCGCCGTTGCGTTAAACAGTTTGGTTGGAAGGGTTTTTGTCAGCGGATCGTATCGTTTCTTCTTCCAGCCGGAAACAAGTTGATAGTTGTCTTCCTTAATCATGCGGTAGAGTTCGGGGATTTCGTCCGGATTATCCTGCAAATCGGCGTCCATTGTGATAACCACCTCTCCCTTAGTCTTTTGGAAAGCCGATTGCAACGCCGGCGATTTTCCGTAATTTCGTTGAAAACGGATTGCTTTGATTTCGGGATGCTCGTTGTGAAGTGTAGTAATGACTTCCCACGAATTGTCGGTACTTCCGTCATCAACAAAAATAATTTCGTAAGAAAAACCCTCTTTGCGCATCACGCGGTCAATCCATTCGTATAATTCGGGAAGCGATTCCGCCTCGTTGAACAACGGCACTACTACTGAAATATCCACTGCTTATTGAGTTATAAATTATGAGTTATGAGTTGCAAAGATAAAAATATTTTTTTACCTTTGTCCCGCAATTTTTAATAAATAACAAAATATTATGTATTTAGATTCTGAAAAGAAGAAAGAAATCTTCGCAAAGTACGGAAAGTCTAACACTGATACCGGCTCGTCGGAAGGGCAGATAGCATTGTTTTCCTACCGTATTTCGCATTTAACTGAGCATCTCAAGTTAAATAAGAAGGATTATAGCACTGAGCGTTCCCTGAAAATGTTGGTAGGTAAGCGTCGCCGTTTGCTGGATTATTTGAAAGACCGCGACATCGAACGCTATCGTTCAATTGTTAAAGAGTTGGGAATCCGGAAGTAAGAACAATTTTTGAAAATTTGAAAAGCGAAGTAAAAAGGTGGTTGCCGGATTGCTTCGCTTCTTTTTTGTAGCTTATTCAATCGCCGTTAAAACATAGTTACCGGTTATTTTATAACGAATGGTAAAATGTTGTTGTTCGGCGGTTTGTGTTTCGTGCGCCGTAAATTCTGCCCAGTTGTTTTGTTCCGGCTCAAAGAAGTGAATATGTAATTGAGTTTGAAAATTGATATGCGGCTCATTCAACCATTTGTAAAGCGTTTCCTTGGCCGACCAATGCAAAAGCAAATGCAGCAACGGATTTTTTTTTGAAAGATTTTTTTCTTCCGTTTCGTTCATAAACCGGTTTCGGATTCGTTCGACGCGAGGCGCAATTTGTTCAATATCAATGGCTACCTGTTTATTTTTATTCAGAATGACGGCGGCAAATCCCTTCGTATGGCTAATACTGATGTGATAAGAATGGTCGGCCAAGTAGGGTTTTCCGAAACCGGTGTAGTGGATTTCTTTTTCCTCACATAACATTTCTTTCAATAGCACCCGCACCGACAGCCATTCCCGCTTACGATGTTCTGCCGGTTTTTCCATAAACGATGAATATAATTCTTTGTTTTCCAACCGGTTAAGCAGTTCTTCGGAAGAATCCGTTAGCGTTGCGATGCCAATGATCGAGCCTGTGCTATTATTTTCAGAAATATGAAATTCCATAACGCGAAGATAGTCAAAAATTACTAACTTTGTATGTCTAAATTTTTTATGACCGATAAAGATAAAAATATGAAAACATACAAACTCCTTTATCTTTTGCTCTTGCTTCCGTTATTAGCCTCTTGTAGTGCTTCCAGAAATACAACGCAGGCGGTGGATAAGCGGATTCAGTATGCTTACCGCTTTATCGGAACGCCTTATCGTACAGGTGGAACTACCCCGCAAGGATTTGACTGTTCGGGATTTATGCAATATGTGTTCCGGAATTTTGATTGTAACTTGCCTCGTTCTACCGCCGATCAAGTGAGGGTAGGAAAAGAGATTAAGCGAAAAAAACTGATGCCGGGCGATTTGGTGTTTTTCGCCGGCCGAAGCGGAAAATCGGTCGGACATGTGGGAATGGTCGTGCAAACCTATCCCGACAAAACGTTCAAATTTATTCATGTTGCCACACAGCGAGGTGTTACCGAAGATTACAGCCACGCGGCTTATTGGCGGCGGCGGTATCTTATCGCCCGGAGAGTTTTTTTCTAAATAAACTGTCTGCAATCAGCAGCAGCAACACTGAAAAACCGACAGTCAAGAGTAGCGGATCGAACGTGAATATCTTTTTCAGCAACGGCAGGGAAATGTAGGAACACAAATAAAGCACAATGCAAGGCGTGAGCAAAATGCCGATAATACCTGCCGCCATTTCGACGAAAGTCAACCATTGTTTTTTGCGCCGTTCTTTTCTGACTTCCTTTTCGAGCCGAAACATCAGTTTTTCCATGAAATCGGGTGTAGGCTCTTCCTGTTTTATTTCTTTAAAAAAATCTTCTATCTTCATTTTCAATCCGTTTATTAATTTCCAAAGCCAATTTTTTCCGTATGCGGTGCAGTTTCACTTTTACGTTGGAAACCGTCAGCTGGCTTATCTGGCTAATGGCTTCAATCGGTTGTTCCTCTAAATAATAGAGCGTAATCAGGAAAATTTCGTCCGGCGGAAGTTGCTTTAAAGCAGTGTCTAAATAGTGCAGTTTCTTTTCGGTATCCACCGCTTCCAAATCGTCGCTAACTGTTTCGTTTTCAATCGGAAACACTTCGTCGATGGATACGAATGAAAGTTTGCGTTTCCGCAATTCGCTGAGCGTGGTGTTGTAGGCAATACGGTACAACCACGTGGAAAATTCGGCTTCTTCCCTGAACTGCGCCAGCGATTTAAACACCTTGATAAAAACTTCCTGTGCAATATCTTCGGCGTCTTCACGGCTCTCAACCATTTTTCGTATAATTGCCAAAACCATTGGCTGATAAGTTTGCACAATTCCCGAAAAAGCCCGGAAATTGCCCGTTTTTACCTGCCGGATATAAAAATGGTCATTGACGTTTCTCATATTTCATTAGACGCTCGACCGGCGTTTCGGTTACAAATATACGAAAAAACAAAGTTTGTAACCATTCGCGCAAGTCTGCGTCAAAGAGTTGTAAAGAAAATTATTTATTCACTTTTAAATATGTAAAATTATGAATTTAACAGCGGTTTTTATTATTGGATTTATTGTGTTGGGTATTTACAAACTTTTTGAGTTATTTGTGAGAAAAAGCGAGCGAATGGCATTGATTGAAAAATTAACGTTTTCCGGAGAAAATAAAGAAATACATCTGCCTTCTATTTACTTCGGGAAACGCGATTTTGGGTCTTGGCCCTTGAGGTTTGCCTTATTATTTATGGGTATCGGATTAGGTTGCATTATTGCTTTCTACATGCAATACTATTATTTCAATTCTTTTATGAATGTTAATTTGGATAATTGGTCTGTTCGCGATGCAGTTCATCAAACACAATTTGTATTGTATTTCTCCTTTATTACGCTTTTTGGTGGTTTGGGTTTGTTTATCGCTTACATCATCGAATCTAAAAAGTCGAAAAAAGAAGAAAGCGATTTCTAAAATATATTAAATTGACATCTTTCATTTTACTCAATAAATAAAATTCAAAAGAAAGCAGTATCTTTGTGGGTTATTTATTGAGTAAAATGGAATGATAAAAAAGAAAACTACTATTCCGGCAGAGAAAAATATCCGGCGTTTCTGGATAGCGTTTGCATCCCTTATTGTATTTGTTTTTCTGTTTTTTGTATTGATTGCCAACGGTGTAATCGGTTATATGCCTCCGGTAGAGGATTTGGAAAATCCGATCAGCAAATATGCCTCGCAAGTGATTTCCGTCGATTTGAAAACGATGGGAACGTTTGCACAAAGTAAAGAAAATCGTATCTACGTCAATTATAACGAGTTATCACCGGCGTTAATTCAGGCATTGATTGCTACGGAAGATGCTCGTTTCAAAGACCATTCGGGAATTGATACTTACGCGCTTTTGCGGGCATTCGTGAAACGGGGTTTGTTGTTTCAAAAGAGTGGGGGAGGCGGGAGTACGATTACCCAGCAGTTGGCTAAACAGTTGTATTCCGAACATGCCCAAAGTGTGCTCGAACGTCTTTTTCAGAAACCGATTGAATGGGTAATTGCTGTTCAATTAGAACGTTACTACACAAAAGAAGAAATTATCAATATGTATCTCAACAAGTTTGATTTCCTGTATAATGCGGTGGGAATTCAATTAGCTTGCTGGGTATATTTTGGAAAATTGCCGAAAGAGGTTACAGTTGAAGAAGCAGCGACTTTGATAGGCATGTGCAAAAATCCGTCTTATTATAATCCGATACGGAAAGCGGAACGCACCGTTGGCCGGCGAAATGTCGTTTTGGATTTGATGCAGGCCAATCATTACATTTCCAAAGCCGAATGTGATTCGCTCAAAGCGTTGCCTTTGGTTACGCATTTCAACAAAATCGACCATAAAGAAGGAATTGCGCCCTATTTCCGCGAATATCTGCGTCTGGTGATGACGGCCAAAAAGCCCAATCGAAGCGATTATCCCGAATATAATAAATATAAATACCTGGAAGATTCGTTATCTTGGGCGAATAATCCGCTGTATGGCTGGTGCAATAAAAACAAAAAATCGGACGGTTCGAACTACAATGTTTATACCGACGGCTTGAAGATATATACAACCATCGATTCGCGCATGCAAATCTATGCAGAAGAAGCGGTTAGGGAACATTTGGGCGGTTTTTTGCAACCGGCGTTTTTTAAGGAAAAAGCCAAAAGTCCGACCGCGCCGTTTTCACGTTCCGTCAGTCAGAAAGATGTGGATATGATTTTGGAACGCGCTATGAAACAGACAGATAGATACCGTCAGTTGAAAAAAGACGGTAATTCCGACGGGCAAATTCAACGTGTATTTGCTACACCGGTCGAAATGCAGGTTTTTTCGTGGGAAGGTGTGAAAGATACGATTATGAGTCCGATGGATTCCATTCGTTATATGAAATCGTTTCTGCGTACCGGTTTTATGGCGATGGATACGCATTCGGGTGCGGTGAAGGCTTACGTAGGTGGTATCAATTACCAATATTTTCAATACGATATGGTGAATTTGGGCAAGCGGCAAATCGGCTCGACCATTAAACCGTATCTTTATTCACTGGCGATGGAAAGCGGTTTTACGCCCTGCGACGAAGTTTTGCATGTTGAACAACAGTTGGTTACGGAAACCGGACAAGTTTGGTCGCCTCGCAATGCAAACAGTGCGCGGATAGGAGAAATGGTCAGCATTCGTTGGGGATTGCAAAATTCCGACAACTGGGTAACGGCTTATCTGATGAAGCAATTAACACCTTACGCACTCAAACGTCTGTTGCTTTCGTATGGTTTGTCTGAGCCGATTGATGCGGTGGTTTCGTTGTGTTTAGGCCCCTGCGATGTTTCGGTGGGCGAGATGGTTTCGGGCTATTCTACTTTTCCAAACGGCGGTATTCGCGTTGAGCCGGTATATGTTACGCGCATTGAAGACCGGAACGGTAATGTTTTAGACAGTTTTTTACCCCAAATGCGCGAAGTAATCAGCGAGGAAGCTAACGCCAAGACGTTGAGCATGTTGCGTAGTGTGATGGACGGCGGGACAGGCTCCGGCATGCGCGGTCGTCAGGGAATTTCCGCACCGATGGGCGGTAAGACCGGAACGACACAAAACAATTCCGACTGTTGGTTTATGGGATTTACGCCTTCGTTGGTTGGCGGTTGTTGGGTAGGCGGTGAAGACCGTTCCATCCACTTCAACACGATGAACGAAGGACAGGGCGCGCGCGCCGCTTTGCCGGTAATGGGTATTTTTCTGAAAAAAGTGTTTGCCGACACGAGTTTGGGTTATTCTCCTACCGAGTCGTTTGAAGTTCCGGGACAATATGCCGACCCATGCCGATCCAGTCGTTCATCCGAAGAGGAGTTGAATATCTCGCAGGGCGTCATGGACGATTTGTTTAATTGAAATTTTTCCGGTATTTTTTTTGTAAAATACCGGAAAAACCATTATCTTTGCACTCGCAAAACGCGAAAGTAGCTCAGTTGGTAGAGCACGACCTTGCCAAGGTCGGGGTCGCGGGTTCGAGTCCCGTCTTTCGCTCTCTTCATTGGAAAATATGAAAAAACACACCTTATCACGAAAAAAGACTGATTATAAGGAACAATTATTATGCAATTCTATTTTTATTTATGATATCTTTGTACGATAATTGTTAAAAGTTTGATGCTGCCTTTTTTCGATAAAAATATATCGAACAAAACATTGATAATTGCGAGTCTGATATTGAGCGCATTTATCATTTATCCCAAGATTATTGAATTACCTTGGGAATTATCGCGTATTACAAACCAGAGTGAGAAAACCGAACACATACTCTTTTTTATTTACCGGTATTCCTTTTTTTGTTTGTTTACCTGGATACTTTTAACAACCAATATCCGCAAACACAATACCTTGATTTTCACTAAACGATTAGTAACAACTTTTTTAATTACCCTCGTCGCCTATCTTATCTATTTGCTTATCTCTCTGGTTATCAGCAAACATGCTGATTGTTTTACCGGATTGCTGCTTTTCCAGTTTGTGGTGGCTTGTCTGCTTTGTGCGCTTACGGGACATGTTTTTGCAATGTATTTGGAACAGCGAAAGCGGGAGATGGAAATTGAAAAACTAAAAACGGAAAACCTGCAAAGCCGTTGCGAAGCGCTTGCCAATCAAATAAATCCGCATTTCTTTTTTAATTCACTGAACGGATTGACGGCGCTAGTCCGTAGCGACAAAAAAAGCCAGACACTGAAATATATTAATGAACTTTCCTCTGTATTCCGGTACATCCTTCAAAGTGATAAAAAAGGACTTGTGCCGTTGAGTGAAGAGTTGAAATTCTTGGAATCGTTCCGTTATTTGCAGGAAATCCGTTATGCGGACAAATTCCGGTTTACCATTAACGTACCCGAAGAAAAGAAAAGCAAATGGATACCGGTATTGTCGCTGCTTCCTCTGATTGAGAATATTGTAAAGCACAACATGATTGACAGCGAAAATCAGATGGATGTAGCGGTGTTTATGAACGAACAGGATGAATTGGTCGTATCCAATCCCATTCATGAAAAATTAGATAAGGCTGATAAAAACGGCATTGGACTCGCCAATTTGTCAGACCGTTTCACGCTATTGCTCAACAAAAAAATCAGGATAGAAAACAAAAACGGATTTTTTCAGGTGTATTTACCCTTAAATGATTATATCGTATGAAAGTGTTGATTGTAGAAGATGAAACGGCCGCTTACGAAAATCTGAAAAGCATTATTTCGGAGATTGATTCTTTCATTGAATGTTTGGGACATACGGAAAGTGTGGTTCAAACCGTTCGATGGCTGGGCAACCATCCGGCGCCCGATTTGATTTTTATGGATATTCATCTTTCCGATGGTTCGGCATTCAATATTTTTTCGTTGGTAAACATTGAAACACCTATTGTATTTACAACCGCTTACGATGAATATGCCATTGAGGCTTTTAAAGTCAACAGCATTGATTACCTGCTGAAACCGATAGAATTGGATGCCGTGGCCTACGCCTTGGAAAAATTCCGCAAGTTCAGTAACCGGGATATTGTCAGCTATTTAAGCAGGTTGCCGCAATTGGCGCCTGTGGAAAAGTATCCCGAAAAAATACTGATTCCGGTCAATAATGAGTTGATTCCGGTGGATGTCAATCAGATATCCTATTTTTATACAACGGCTAATTGCACACGAATGGTATTGCGGGATAACACTAATGTCAATTATATGAGGCCCTTAGATAGTATTTACACATCGCTTGACCCTGCTCTTTTTTTCCGGGCGAATAAGCAGTTTGTCATAGCCAAGAACAGTGTTAAAAAAATAACGGTCTGGTTCGACAGCCGGTTATTGATTACACTGGAAACCGATGTTCCCGAACGGGCTTATATCAGTAAGAACAAGGCCGCTCAATTTAAAAAATGGTTTACAGAAGGATAAAAACAAATAATTAATAAATAACAACATGAAAAAGACATTTTTTTTAAGTTTAGGCCTGTTAGCCGCTATTGCATTACCGGCACAGGAAAACATTCAATGGAGAGGAGACCGGACAGGTATTTACAAAGAAACCGGCTTGCAAAAATCGTGGGCGGAAGAAGGTCCGGCATTGCTTTGGAATTACGATGGATTGGGAGAAGGCCATTCGTCGGTTGCCATAGCTTCCGGCAAAATCTACGTAACCGGTCTGACAGAAGGGAAAGGATACCTCTATGTATTGGATTTGGAAGGTAAACTATTGAATAAAAAGGAATATGGCAGTGAATGGGACAAAAGCTACAACGGCACCAGAGGAACGGTTACCGTTGATGCCGGTAAAGTATATCTGATTTCCGGCATGGGCGATGTGGTTTGTTTCGACGAAAAAAACCTGGATGTTGTCTGGCAGAAGAACTTGCTGACGGAATTTGAAGCAGATAATATCACTTGGGGTATTTGCGAATCCCCGCTTGTTGTCGGCGAAAAACTGATCGTATCCCCCGGTGGACAAAAACACGGTATCGTTGCATTGAATAAAAATACAGGAGCGGTTATTTGGAGCAGTCCGGGCGACGGCGATCTTTCCGCTTATTGTTCCCCGATCTATGTGAGCGACCAACAAGTGCCTCAGATAGTGACCATGATGGCCAAACATATTGTAGGAGTGGATGTTGCCACCGGAAAAAAATTGTGGTCGTATGAAAATATAAACAAAACCAATGTACATCCGAATGTGCCTGTCTATAGCGATAATATGCTTTTATGTACCAGCGGTTACGGCAAAGGGTCTGTGATGTTGAGGTTGATTGACGGTGGTCGCAATGTAGAAAAAGTGTGGGAATCGTCCGAATTGGATTCACGCTTGGGCGCTATGGTAAAAATTGGCGATTATGCCTACGGATCGGGTGACAACAACCGGTTTTGGTTTTGCGTGGATTGGAAAACCGGTGAACAAAAATACAAAGACAATCAATTCGGTATCGGCAACGTGATTGCCAACGTGACTGCCGATGACGCCATGCTCTATTGTTATTCGGACCGGGGCGATTTGGCTTTAGCGAAAGCAAGTCCTGAAAAATTTGATATTACCGGCAAATTCAAAATTACACTGGGAACAGACCAACATTGGGCGCATCCGGTAATCCACAAAGGAGCGCTTTATGTAAGACACGGAAATACATTAATGGCATACAAAATATGAAAAAGTTAATAGTTTTATTTTTATTTGCAAGTGTAGCAACAGGATTGTTTGCACAGGAAAATTCTCAATGGCGCGGAAAAAATCGCGATGGTATCTATCATGAAACCGGTTTGCTGAAACAGTGGCCGGAAACAGGTCCTCAACTTCTTTGGAGTTTCGATGGCTTGGGCGAAGGACATACTTCCGTGGCAGCCGCCAATGATAAAATCTATATTACGGGAATGACCGATAGTATTGGCACGTTGTACGTGTTTGATGTACAAGGTAAATTATTGAATAAAAAGGCTTATGGCTTGGAATGGAATACGAATTGGAACGGTACGCGTTCTACCGTCAATGTGAATGACGGAAAATTGTATATTTTTAGCGGACGAGGCGTATTGTCGTGCCTGGATGAAAAAACATTGAATGTGGTGTGGTCGAAAGATGTATTAAACGATTTTGACGGACGCAATATTATGTTTGGCTTGACTGAATCGCCGTTGATAGTGGATGATGTCATTTATATCACACCCGGCGGGGAAACTTATAATATGGTAGCTTTGAATAAAAATACTGGCGAATTAATTTGGTCGTCCAAGGGCATCGGTAAACCTTCTACGTATTGTTCTCCTTTGTATATCAGCGGATTAGATATTCCTGTCGTTGTCAATGCCATAGATAGTTGTTTGGTGGCGTTCAATGCCAAAACAGGCGAAAAGCTTTGGGATGTGGAACAGAAAAATCCGCATGGACACAGTCCGAATACGCCGTATTTTGAAAAAGGCTTGTTGTTCACCTCCAGTGGCGGCGGACTCGGATCCATGCAACTTCGCTTGACTCCTTGCGGTCACAATTTTGAGAAAGTTTGGACAAATGAATTGGACAACAAAATGGGCGGTTTTGTCAAGATTGGCGATTATGTTTACAGTTCCGGAGAAAAAAACCGCTACTGGTATTGTGTGGACTGGAAAACCGGTGAAACCAAATACAAAGACAATCAACTCGGTGTCGGCAATGTGATTGCGAATGTGACCGGCAACGATGCCATGCTCTATTGCTATTCCGACAAAGGCGATTTGGCTTTGGTGAAAGCCACTCCGGAAAAATTCGATATTATCAGCAAATTCAAGATTACGCTGGGCACCGACCAACATTGGGCGCATCCGGTGATATACAAAGGAGTACTATATGTTAGGCATGGAAATACTTTGATGGCGTACAAGATTTAGTTTCAAGTTTAAGGTTTAAGGTTTCGAGTTTAAGGTTTCAAGTTTCGGATTGCTCAACCTTAAACTCGAAACTTAAAACTCGAAACTTGAAACTCGAAACATCAAACATGAAACAGAAAACAACCATAGTAACGATATTCGTAGCGCTTCTCTATCTGAGCGTTATCGTCTGGTGGCATATTTATTCGCCACGGAAAGATTTCAGCGTACAGGCGCCCGGTGCGGATAATCGCCCGGAAGGTTTGGCGCGGAAAGCCAACGAAGTACTTATTGGTGAATATTTTATGCGATATGATGAAACGACTTCTTCCCTGACCGGGAAATGGAGTTCTTTCAGAGGAGCATCTTCTTCCAATATCGTCAAAACTTCCGACCCCATCCGAACAAGTGCGGAAGAATATCCTGTGCTTTGGAGCGTGGAAACCGGTGAAGGTCATGCCGCGCCGGTCATTTACAACGGACTGGTTTATTTCCTGGATTACGATGAATCGCTCAGTTCGGATGCCTTGCGCTGTTTCTCGTTGGAAAGCGGAAAAGAATTGTGGCGCCGTTGGTATCGCGTACCGATGAAGCGCAATCACGGATTTTCGCGGACAGCGCCCACGGTATCGGACGATTATGTGATTACCATTGGCCCGCAAGGTCATGTGATGTGTTGCGACCCGCTTTCGGGCAATTTGAAATGGTCGCTTGATATGCAGCAGACGTTTAAAACCGAAGTTCCGTTTTGGTACGCCGGACAATGTCCTTATGTGGACGGAAATACGTTGGTTGTGGCTCCCGCCGGAGAAGAAGTTTTGTTGGCGGGGATTGATTGCACGACAGGAGAAATCGCCTGGCAAACGCCCAACACGCCCGCTTACAAGATGTCCCATTCTTCCGTCATGCAGATGACTTTGAACGGCAAAAAGACCTACGTCTATATAGGTGTCGGCGGCGTATGCGGTATTTCTGCGGAAAAAGAAGATGCAGGAACTTTGTTGTGGGATGTTTCAAAATGGCAACCTTCCGTCATAGCGCCTTCGCCATTGCAATTGTCGGCAAACAGTATTTTCTTGGTGGCCGGATACGGTGCCGGCGGCGCCCTGTTGCGGGTGGACAAAGCCGGTGCAAAATGGACGGCATCTATAACCGACCAGTACAAAGCGAACGAAGGTTTATCCAGCGAACAGCAAACGCCGATTCTTTACAACAATATGATTATTACGATCATACCCAAAGACGGCGGCAGTTTGCGCGGAAAAGTGGTTTGTTATTCTCCTTCGGATTTGCATAATCCGGTTTGGTCGTCCGGTGCAGACGAGCGGTTTGGCTTGGGACCTTACATGGTCATCAACGATTATTTGTTTGCTTTCAAGGAAGATGGCGAACTCTATGTATATGGTATCAAGGCAAAAAGCATGGATTTGCTGAAACAACAGCGCATCATGGACGGCGAGGATGCTTGGGGCCCGATGGCTTATGCCGACGGACGACTGATTGTCCGCGATGCGCATCACGTTGTTTGTTTGAAGATTGATTGAAGTTTCGAGTTTCGGGTTTCGAGTTGAGGAACCCGAAACCTTAAACCCGAAACATAAAACATAAAAAAAATGGATATATCAAGAAAAAAGTTTTTACGCACTTGCGGCTCTATCCTTGCCGGAGGTACGGTAGTAGGCGTATCCGGTGTATTGTTAAATAAGTCGCATTCGGAAGGTGCAGGCATTTCGTCAGGTGACCTTCGTCCGGCGGAAAATGGTGCGTTTGCTTCTCCTTACCGGCAAATTGCTTCGTTTGCTACGCCCGGCATTGTGGAAGGTTTTGAATTGCACAACGACCAATTGTATGTCGTGGCATCGAATCTTGTTTCGGTATTCGACCACGCCGGCAAATTGCTTCACCGCTTTTCGTCCGGCGAAACCATCCGGGATATTGCCGTCAATGACAACGGTATTTACATTCTTTACACAACAAAAATCAAAGTGTTTTCCCACGAAGGCGAATTGCAAAGAGAGTGGGAGGCATGCAGCGAACTTTCCGGCTATTGCTCGATGGTTTTGGCGGAAGATTATGTATTTGTAACCGATGTAGTAAATAAAAATATCTGCAAATATACGAAAGACGGCGATTTTGTTCAATTTATCAACAGTCCGAACGATTTTATTATTCCGAGTTATACCTTTGCCATTGAGTATGTTAATGGTGTTTTGTATTGTTCCAATTCTGGCAGGCATCAGGTAGAAAGTTATACTTTGGACGGAGAATATCTCGGTACTTTCGGCAAAGCAGGAGGCGCTCCCGGCTTGTTTACCGGTTGCTGTAATCCAGTTTATCTGACTTATACGGACAATGGCGAAATCATTACCTCCGAAAAAGGCGACCCGCGAATCAGCTGTTACGGAAGCGACGGACAATTCAGAAACATATTGCTCGACAGTAAATCGCTGGGAGGAGGAAATTCCGCGTATGATGTGAAAGTACAAAAAGACAAGATTTTCATCGCCGGAAAAAACAAAGTTTCCGTTTTCCGTTACGACGAATCGTTGGCGGCAAATGCCGCTTGTTCGACCTGCGGAATCAGTTGTCCGTTGAAAGTTTAAAGTTTCAAGTTTCGAGTTTCGAGTTTCAAGTTTAAGGTTGAGTAACCCAAACCTGAAACTTGAAACCTGAAACCTAAAACATAAAACTTGAAACATAAAAAAAGATTATGAACGAAAATAAAAATAATCCGATTACGCGCAAGAAATTTCTGCGAATGTGCGGCTCCATAGTGGCGGGGGCGGCTGTCGTATCCGTATCGGGCGTGATGGCGAAGAAAGCGTTTTCGGGACAAGCAAGTTACTTTTGGCAGATAGACCCCAGCAAATGTACTTTTTGCGGTCGCTGTGAAACGGATTGCGTACTTCCTGTTTCGGCGGTAAAATGTATCCATGCCAACCGGGTTTGCGGCTATTGCGATTTGTGCGGCGGATACTATCGCGCCAATGTGAAAGACTTGAATACAGCTGCCGAAAATCTGCGGTGTCCCACCGGCGCCATTGCCCGTAAATTTGTAGAAGACCCTTATTTTGAATATACAATAAGCGAAGATTTGTGCAACGGATGCGGAAAATGCGCAAAAGGATGTAATTCTTTCGGCAACGGCTCGCTCTATTTGCAAGTCAAACAGGAATTGTGCAAAGGCTGTAACGAATGTAAAATAGCGAAAGTTTGTCCTTCAGGAGCAATACAGCGCGTTCCGATGGAGAAAGCGTATATGCTGAAAGATGCATGATTTTATATATTGAATATAATATAATAAAATAATATGAAAGCAAGAGAAGAATTTCGTTTGGAAGATTACCGGCAAGAAAGATTAACAATTGACATCGTTTGGGCTAATATCTTTGGCGTTTTAATATTAATTCCCATTGCATTCATTTTTGGATTGCCCTATTATCTAATATGGAAGGATACTTTTAGTCTCGATGCTTTTGACGAATTTGTTTCAAAACATATAGGTTTTTCATTTCCTTTAATTGCATTTGCTGTCCTTGTTTTAGGAATTATTGCTCATGAATTAATTCATGGAATCTTTTGGGCGCAATACGCAAAAAATGGTTTTAAGTCTATCAAATTCGGCATTTTATTAAAAATGTTAACTCCCTATTGTCATTGCAAAGAAGCGCTAAAAGTGAAACACTACATTATCGGAGCAGTTATGCCAGCAATAATCTTAGGAATTATTCCGTCAATAATCGCTATTTGTATTGGTAACATAGGATTATTGGCTTTTGGAATCATTTTCACAATGGCTGCTGCTGGAGACTTTCTGATAATAAATCTTCTACGAAAGGAAAATAAAGAAGACTGGGTACAAGACCATCCGTCGGAAGCCGGTTGTTATATTTATAGAAAAAATAACGAATAATATGTTAGAAAAAGAAGAACACTTGAACGAAGTTCCGCAGGAATTGCAGGAATTGTTTGAAAAAGAAGCGGAAGCAAAAGATTTCTTCGAAACGCTATCCAAGTCATACAAACGGGGATATTGCGATTGGGTGGGCGCTGCCAAGCAAGAAGCCACGAGGAAAACAAGAGCTGAGAAAGCTATTTTAATGCTTAAAAATAAACAGAAAACACTTAAAACGGTATAGTATGCAGAAAGTTTTTTCCATACTAAGCCTGTTACTCCTTTCGGTAACCGCTCAGGCGCAACGGTTTCCCAAGCCTGATTTTGAATCGGGTTATCAGTATCCTCAATTGCAATATGCCCTTCCGAACGAAATGCTTTGGGTGATAGTCGATTTGATTTTGTTGGTCGTTATGATGAGTATTGTGGCTTATGCCGTTATCCGAAAAAAAACGCGCAAACCGGTCTTTTGGGTTTCCATTATTTCGGTGGCTTATTTCGGCTTTTTCCGCAGCGGATGCGTATGCAGTATCGGCTCTATTCAGAATGTCGCTTTGGCATTGGTCGATAATTCCTACACCATTCCTTTGGTGGTGTTGCTCTTTTTTCTCCTGCCTATCATTTTTACGCTATTGTTTGGAAGAGTGTTTTGCGCAGGCGTATGTCCCTTGGGCGCCTTGCAGGAAATAGTCAATATCAAAAGTTACCGGATATCCCGGTCGGTAGCCGCCGTTCTGGGTATGATTCCTTGGATATATTTGATTTTCGCCATATTATACGCCGTTACACGAAGCAGTTTCCTTATTTGCCGTTTCGACCCGTTTGTCGGAATATTCCGTTTGGGAGGCGACATCGGACTGATTTCATTTGGCGTGTTGTTGCTCATCGCTTCAATTTTTACCGGACGACCGTTCTGTCGTTTCATTTGTCCTTATGGCGCTTTGCTAAGCCTTTTTTCCCGCGTATCCATTTGGAAAATAAAAATGACCCCCACTTGCATCAATTGTGAATTGTGTCACAACGCCTGTCCGGTCGATGCCATTCTGCCCGTGTATGAAAACAAGGTAAAAGAAACGCGCTTGCAAGGCGTAAAAAGAATCTTACTGTATTTGATTGTGTTGCCGGTAATGTGTATCACAGGCGCATTGATATTGCGGACGATAAGCGATTCGCTCAGTACCGCCCACAAAGACGTGCGATTATACGAACAAGTGATGCAAAACGAAAAAGACCCGCAAAACGTTTTATCCCCTGATTTGGAAGCTTTTTACGGACAAGGAGGCGTTGTCGAAGAAATAAAAGAACGAGCCGATAAAATTCAATCGGAATTTAAAATTTATTCAACCATTGCCGGCGGATTGATTGGCTTGGTTATCGGTTTTACGTTGATTGGTTTATCGGTAAAACGTTCCCGGAAAACGTATGAAATCGACGATGCCAAATGTGTGAATTGTGCGAAATGTTTTAGTTATTGTCCACAGAATAAAAATAGTTTCGAGTTTAAGGTTTCGAGTTTAAAGGTTGAAAAACCGGAACCTGAAACCTTAAACCCGAAACCTTAAACTTTTTTTATGAATAAAAAAATTATAAGAAACATTGCGATTGTATCGGCCATCTTCATTGTCGCTTTTTCAATCATGCTGATAACGAATTATTTTCAGGTAAAAGGCGTCAATCCGCTGCAAACGGAAGTGATTGAAACTTTGAAACAAATTAACGACGAAAATGCCAACAACACCGAATTGCAGGAACAAATCCGCCAATTAGACCTGCTGGCCCGCCGGGCTTATTTTGTACGCATGGACCATTTAATGACAGGCGTTTACATCCTTGTGGCCATGCTGGCTGTGTTTTTGGTATCATTGCATCTTTATTATGCCGACAGTAAACAGATCCCCGATAAAAAAATCGACCCGATAGACGATTGGGTAATCAAGACCAATGCCCGCAGGTATATTGGCTGGGTGGCCGGTGTGTTGGTGGTGGCAGCACTCGTTTTTGTGGGGCTATCTTCTCCTTATTTTAAGGACCTTAAGAATCTTAAGGGGCTTAAGGAACTTAAGGAAGAAACTCTTGTAGAAAGCGAAGCCATTGAGCCGGAAGAAGCGCCAATCGCAGAGCCTCAAGAAGAACCACTCACCGCCGCAGTAGATACCATCGCCGTAGAAACCGAAGAAATTTCCAAAGTCACATCCAATGGTTTTCGTGGAAACAATTCGAATGCTCTATCTACGGCCAAAAGCGTACCTACCAAGTGGAATTTGAGTACCGGCGAGAATATCGCTTGGAAAAGCAAGATTCCCCGGCAAGGTTTCAATTCTCCTGTAATAAACGGCAATAAAGTATTTATCAGCGGTGCAGATAATGAAGCCCGCGAGTTGTATTGCTACCATCTGAATACCGGCGAACAACTCTGGAAATTGGCAGCCGACAATATTCCCGGTTCGCCTGCACAAATGCCGAAAACCACCAATGATACCGGTCTTGCCGCATCAACCGTTGCCACCAACGGCAAACAGGTTTGCGCCATTTTTGCCTCCGGCGATTTGATTTGCGCCGATATGGACGGCAAACAGCTTTGGGCGAAAAACATTGGCGTACCGTCTAACCATTACGGATATGCCTCTTCCTTGCTGACATTCGGCAATTCGCTTATCGTACAATACGATAACAGCAACGGACCTAAAGTCGTAGCCTTGGATATGGCGACCGGCAAAGAACGCTGGAGCAAAAGCCGGACAGATAAAATCACCTGGAGTTCGCCTATCATCGCTTATGTGGACAAAAAACCGCAATTGGTGTTAATGGGAAATCCGGGCATCACGGCTTACAATCCGGGCAATGGGGAACAATATTGGCGAGTAGAAGGATTTAGCGGCGAGGTTGCTTCCAGTCCGTGCAGTTCCGCCAACATTGTGTTCGGAGCCAGTGAATATGCCGCATTGATTGCCGTGGATGCCATCACCGGCGAAAAACTGTGGGAAGCCAGTGATTACCTGCCGGAAGTATCGTCACCGGTTGCTACAAAAGATAATGTCTATCTTGCCACAAGTTATGGCGTTTTGGCTTGTTACGATGCCAAAACCGGAACATTGAAACAATCCCACGAATTGAATACCGAATTTTATTCTTCGCCGGTCATTGTCGAAGGCAAATTATTCGTTTTCAGCAACGAAGGCAAAATGTTTATTTATACCGCCAACAACGATTTCAAGCAGATAACTTCGTTTGAAACCGGCGAAAAAACATTTGCCACCCCGGCATTTACGGATGGTAAAATCGTGGTTCGCACAGAGAATACTCTCTATTGCGTAGCATCAAAAAAATCGTAATATGGCATGTAATTGTGAAAATAATCCGGCAGAAACCGCTCAATTCCTGATTGAGCAAACAGATGCCATCATTGACAGGATAGGGAAGGAGCGTTCGACTATTATCCCTCTGTTGCAGGCATTGCAGGCGGAATTCAACTATCTGCCCTACGATGCCATCGAACGAGTGTATGAACGCACCGAAATCGACCGCGCACAATTGATTAGCGTTTCCACATTTTATTCCCAGTTCAGGCATATTCCATTGGGAAAACACCTGATAAAAGTCTGTACCGGAACGGCTTGCCATGTGAAAGGTGCGAGCAATGTGTATGATGCTTTTATCCGCCAATTGGAAATAGAAGAAGGTGGTACCACTACCAAAGACAAACTGTTTTCGGTGGAAAAAATCGCCTGTCTGGGCTGTTGCACCTTGGCGCCTGTGGTGCAGGTAGATGAAAAGATTTACGGTCATGTCATGCCGGGGCGGGTGAATGAAGTGATTGACGATTTTCTGGAACTGCAACAAGGCAAAGAAAAGGAAGAAACAGCCGGTGCGAAAAAACAGATTTCCGGAGAAGTCCGTCTGGGAATGGGTTCGTGCTGTATGGCAAGCGGTTCGTCGGATATCTACCAGGAGCTAAAAAATTCATCGGCGCAGTTAGGCATTGAAGTCACGATCAAATCGGTGGGTTGCGTAGGCGTTTGTAACAAGGTACCCTTGATTGATGTGATGGGCGCTGACGGTGAAATCACTCGTTATCCCAATGTGAAAGCAATTGAGATAAAAGAAATACTTCACCACCATTTCAAACCTGCCGGTTATTTGAAACGCTTGAAAAATACCATTTTAGGTAATATCGACACTTTTCATACCGACATTACCTGGGATAATGTGGTTTGGAAATCCGAAAATGAACGTACCGGCATCATTAACAGCTTTTTATACAATCAGAAACATATATCAACCGAAGGTTGTGGAATATTAACTCCCTTAAATATAGACGAATACTGTACGCATGGCGGTTTTGATGCACTCAAGAAAGTCCTTGCCGGAACACGCGAACAGGTAGTAAAAACGGTGTTGCAAAGCGGCTTGCGTGGACGGGGCGGCGGCGGATTCCTTACCGGAAAGAAATGGGAAATTGTCGCATCATCCGAAAGCAATCGTAAATATGTGATTTGCAACGGCGATGAGGGCGACCCCGGT
Source organism: Bacteroidia bacterium (assembly GCA_025996895.1). Lineage (GTDB taxonomy): Bacteria > Bacteroidota > Bacteroidia > Bacteroidales > Azobacteroidaceae > Azobacteroides. The sequence continues at coordinate 23,055 of BNTW01000019.1, forward strand.
GCATTTATGGACAGGATGATGCTCGAATCGTATCCTTTCCGCATCATCGAAGGGATGTTGATTGCCGCGTATGCCGTAGGAGCGGATAAAGGAATCTTTTACATCCGTGCCGAATATCCTTTGGCGGTTATACGCATCAAAAAGGCGATAGAAATATGCCAGGAACGAGGATGGATTGGTCAACAGATAGCTCATAGTGATTTTTCGTTGGATGTTAGCGTGTTTGAGGGCGCCGGCGCTTTTGTCTGCGGAGAAGAAACCGCCCTCATCGCCTCCATTGAAGGTGACCGCGGATTTCCCAAGCAACGTCCGCCGTATCCCGCCGTGCGGGGATTGAATGGTTTGCCTACCTTGGTAAATAATGTGGAAACGCTCAGTCAGGTTTCTTTCATTGTGCGTCATGGAGCGGAAAATTACAGCAGTGTGGGAACGGAAAACAGCAAGGGAACCAAGGTTTTTGCTCTGGCCGGAAAAATCAATCACGGCGGATTGATAGAAGTACCGATGGGCATCACGCTCAATCAGATTATCAACGACATAGGCGGCGGTGTGGAAGGCGGTCAGAAACTCAAAGCCGTCCAAATCGGCGGACCTTCGGGCGGATGTATTCCGGCGGAACTCTGCGATATGCCGGTCGATTTCGATGCACTGAGTCATATCGGCGCCATGATGGGTTCGGGCGGATTGGTAGTGTTGAGCGAAAGTGATTGCATGGTCGATGTAGCCCGTTATTTTTTAAGTTTTACCTGCGACCAGTCCTGCGGAAAATGCACGTTTTGCCGGGTAGGTACGCGGCGGATGCTTGATTTACTGAATAAAATATGCAGTGGAAAAGCATCGATGGCAGACATCGACTTGTTGGAAGAATTAGCATTGAACATCAAAAATTCTTCTTTGTGCGCCTTAGGAAAAACGGCGCCGAATCCGGTACTAACCACCCTGAAATATTTCCGGCACGAATACGAAGAACATGTGAATGGCATCTGCAAGACAGGCACTTGCAAGGACATGGTAAAATATGAGATAAGCGACGACTGTATCGGTTGCACAAAATGCGCCAAAGCCTGTCCGGTGGATGCCATACCCTACACGCCGTATCAGGTGCATACCATTGATGTGGATAAATGCGTGTTGTGCGGGCTTTGTATTGAGGAATGTAGTTATGAGGCGATAAGGAAGGTGCGGAAGTTTCAAGTTTAATGTTTTGTAATTGTATAAAATATATGGTTTTATGGCAAAAATAAATGTAAAAGGCACAGATATTGTGCTGATAAATAGAGAAAAAGAAGATTTTATTTCTTTAACGGATATTGCAAAAGTGAGAGATAGTCGTAGCGAGGTAGTCATTCAAAATTGGATGCGCACTCGTATGACCATTGAATTACTTGGACTTTGGGAAACGCTATATAATCCAAATTTTAAACACATCGAATTCGATGTGTTTAAAAATCAAGCAGGGTTAAATGCTTTTGTCCTTTCGCCAAAACAGTGGATTGAAAAGACAAATGCTATTGGACTTGTGGCAAAATCAGGACGTTATGGTGGTACGTTTGCTCATCGAGATATTGCCTTTGAATTTGCCTCGTGGATTTCAGTTGAATTTAAGTTATATTTAGTCAAAGAATTTCAACGTCTCAAAGAAGAAGAGCAGAAACAAATTGGTTGGACGGCTAAGCGCGAATTGGCGAAAATCAATTATCATATTCATACGGATGCTATAAAGCAAAATCTTATTCCAAAGGAACTTACGACTTTGCAAATTTCATACGTCTATGCCAATGAAGCCGATGTGTTGAATATGGCTTTATTTGGAATGACGGCAAAAGAATGGCGCGACAAAAATCCTGAATTGAAAGGCAATATCCGCGATTATGCCACAATTAACGAACTGATTTGTCTCTCGAATATGGAAAATTTGAACGCCGTTTTTATTAACGAAAATATTCCGCAACGCGAACGATTACAGAAACTCAACAAGATAGCAATTCAACAAATGACTGTTTTGCAGGAAGTTGAAAATAGGAAAATATTAAAATGAGGTATAAGGTTGAGATAGAGAGGTTAAATAATTGGCTGAGTGGGCTGTGCATTGAGGAATGTAGTTATGAGGCGATAAAGCGGGTAAGGAAGTTTGGGGAAAAATAATTTTTTCTGCAAAAGAGCATATATTCATTTTATTGTATATCTTTGCAGTGCATAAAAATTTATTTTTCCGCACACTTAAACTATTTATAATAAGTGAATTAAATACAAATTATTCCAATTTATGAAACGTGAAATAACAAAAAGGAATAAACACAATGGAATGCGCCCGCAAGATATTGTTGTGTTGCTAAAAATAATTTGTTTGAAAGACAAATCGTGGAACTATATTGAATTGTCAAATGCGTTGTCGTTGAGTGTTGGTGAAATAAGTAACTCATTGGAGCGTAACGCTATGGCAAGTTTGATTAATTCCGAAAAAACGCAGGTCAATCGTTTGGCGTTGCGAGATTTCTTGATTTATGGCTTGAAATATGTTTTTCCGCCACAGATTGGGGCTTCCACACGCGGCATTCCTACGGCTCATTCTGCCTCGCCTGTCAAGGAAAAAATTGCCGAAAACACAGAAAATTTTGTGTGGAAATACTACAAAGGCACACGGCGTGGCAATGCTATTCTGCCTTTGTATGCCAAAATTCCGCAATTTATCGAAAATGACCGCGAACTCTACGAACTGCTCGCCATTGTTGATACGTTGCGCATTGGAAAGAGCCGTGAAAGAGAAATTGCAATCGAAGAATTGAACAAAAGATTGAATACATAATGGCAGGTAATATACGAGAGATAGTCGAATCGGCTTTACCCTACAATTCGGAAGCTGAATTGATTGATAAAATTTTGGAGATAATGAAACAAATAATTCAATGAAAGAGTGTATGTAAATTTAATTTTGTATTTTTGCACAATGACACAGATTGATGTCATTATGCAAAATAAATGTCATTATATTATAAATGAACAAATTAGAAAAATATATTAGCGAAATAATTGGAACGGAAATAAGCATTTATCCTTTGGACAAACGCTTATTTCAGGCGTTGCCGTTGTATATTACAAGCGTTTTTGATATTTTTGAAACAAATATTTTTGAAAAACGCCTTTGTTTATTGCTTGTAAAAACGGATAATAATATAACACCCGACAATCTTGCCAAACAAAAAACACTGATTGAAGGAAAAATAGGAATGATTGCAGTTTTTGTGTTTGATAAAATATTGTCTTACAATATAAAACGCCTCATTCAAAAACGAATAAATTTTATTATTCCCAATAAGCAAATGTTTGTGCCTGCGTTGATGTTGGATTTGCGGAAAATGCCCGAACAACCGCCTCTTAAAGTGGAAAAACTATCGTCAAACGCACAATTTTTGTTGCTTTTTCATTTGCAAAAAGAGTTGTTGAATGGTTTGACTACGCAGCAATTAGCAGAAAAGTTTAATCAAAATTACCGCACAATGAGCCGTGCCGTTAATTGCCTGAAAGATTTGAATCTGATTGAACTTGTTGGCGGAAAAGAAAAGCAAATCTTTTTTACCGAAAAAGGTAAAAATCTGTGGCAAAAAGCGCAGCCGTTTTGCAAAAATCCTGTAGAAAGAACGCTTTTTACTGATGAAATTTTAGACTATCCGAAAAGCAATATCAATGCTTTGGCAAATTACACAATGCTGAATGACGAACAAAAACAGTTTTATGCTATTGATAAACAAGAAGTTAAAAATTTAACTATCGAAACTAACAAGCATTATGGCGACAATGAAATAGAAATTTGGCGTTACAATCCCGCTTGGTTGGCTGAAAACGGTTTTGTAGATAAATTATCGTTGTTTTTATTATTGAAAAATGCTGATAATGAGCGAGTTGATATAGAATTGGAAACTTTGATAAATGAAATGCAATGGTTAGAGGAATAGAGAAATTCAGAGAATATTTTGCGGATTATGCTGATAATTATATTGTTATCGGTGGAACGGCTTGCGATATTTTGCAGGAAAATGCAGGTTTGCAGCCACGAGCCACCAAAGATATTGACATAATTTTGATTGTTGAAGCATTGACGACAGATTTTGTACAACAATTTTGGAATTTTATCAAAGCGGGCAATTATAAAACTCGTCAGCGTGGAAATGCTAAAAGTGAATTTTTCAGGTTTCTAAACCCTGAAAATGCAGATTTTCCTTTGCAAATCGAACTATTTGCACGAAAACTCGATAATCTGATTATTCCTGATAATTTTTGTATAGAGCCAATTCCGGCAGACGAAGATTTATCAAGTTTATCTGCAATTTTGATGAATGATGATTACTATCATTTTACATTGGAACACAGTACGATAGAAGAGAATCTACGTCTTGCCAATATCGAAAGTTTAATTATTCTCAAAGCCAAAGCATTTTTTGATTTAAGCGAGCGAAAAGTCGCAGGCGAAGCGATTGACGAAAAAAATATCCGCAAGCACAAAAACGATATTTTCCGTTTGACAATAATGCTAACAGAAAGTGATAATTACGTTTTACCTACTGATATTCAAAGTGATATGAATGAATTTTGCTATCAAATCTCGGATAATTTGCCGCAATTGGATTTGGCTGTTTCGAGTGAAAAGATTTTTGAAATTTTGTGCAAGGCGTTTAATGTAAAACTATAAAAATATGGCAGAAAATAAATACTTAAAATAAAGGAATTAATATGATACAAAAGGAAGAATTGCAGGAACGGCGACAAGAACTTGCTGAAATTAGACACGCCGAAAGTGTGTATCGGGATATTCTCGCCAGAGAAAATGAACGAGGTAAGTATGAAAAGCGATGGTTTTGGGAATTACTCCAAAACGCAAAAGATTCTGTAAGTATTAATGAAAAAGTAAAAGTTAAAATTGAAATTTCTGAAAATCAAGTTGCTTTTTCTCATACAGGAAATCCTTTTGAATTAGATGATATTTTAAGTTTGATAATTCAAGGTTCTTCCAAAAATACCGATGAAGGAAAAACAGGAAGATTTGGAACAGGTTTTCTAACAACTTATTTGCTTTCAAGAAAAGTACAAATTTCAGGCAAACTAACAAAAAAGCAAGGTTGTTTTCAGTTTGTACTTAATCGAGATGCAACAGACAAGGAAGAATTTTCTAAATTGCAACAAAAATCAAATGAAGAATTTGAGGATTCATTCAGGGAAAACAGTTATATTGAAGATTATGAATTTCAAACCAAATTCACATATTTTCTGGATGATAAAGGAAAGCGAACAACAGCAATAGGATTGAAATGCCTTGATGAATTAATACCCATTACTCAATTGTTTAATGACCAAATAGATTCTGTGACTGTAATAGAAAACGAGAAAATAAAGACTTTTTCAAAATCTCTAATTGAAAGTCCCATTAAGGAAATAAAGGAGTGGGAAGTAAATACTATTGTCGATAATATTTCTCAAAAGCAGTTAAGGGCATACATATATAACGATGAAGAATATGATTCTTGCATTGTTACCCATTTTGTGGATAACGTAGAAACAGTTTTCCCTTTATCAAAAAACTATCCGCGTTTATTTTTTACATTTCCTCTCGTTGGAACTGAAGAAATTGGAATCCCAATAATAATAAATTCTATAAATTTTACCACAAGAACAGAACGAGATGGAATATATTTAAAATCTGACACCGAAGATGTATCTAATAACAAGAATTTAGTAAGTGAGGCATTGATAAAATGTTTGCCTGCATTTGCAGAATTATTTAAAACAAAACATATCAATGATATTTCGGAGTTATTTGCTTTTCAAGTTTCAAACAACCTTGATTGGATTGACTCTGATTGGTTTATCAAAATAAAAAATGATGTAATTAAAGAACTTGCGAACAAGTCGATTATTAAAATTTTTAGTTCAGATGAAAAGTATGAATGCTTGAATAATATAAAAATACCATACGCAAAAGATAATGAGGATATTAAATCATTATGGGATTTATTGTCAGAGATAAAAGACATAGCAGTCCCCACAAGTGAAGACCTTTTCAATTGGATTGCAGTTATTAAAAATATTGCAAATTTGAACAATAAGGACCCATACGAATTAAGCTATGTTTGGGCAATTAAAGAATTAATAAAGCAGATTGAACAAAAAAACACATTAGATGAATTAAAAGAAGCATTAAACTCCGATATTTTCCAATGGTTAAATGATGTTTATTCATTAATAGACAAAATTTCTGAGGCTTTCCCTTTGGAAAAGCAAATTATAATAAATCAAAAGAATAAAATACGAAAAGCAGAAGGAATGTATTGGGATGCGTGTAATGATGATGCATTAGTTGATATCTCTAATCTTGCTAACTTGAACTTTTCAGAAAAATTAATAGCAAAAAAAATTACAAAATTCCCAATTGTAGGAGTTGAAGAATTTACTAAAACTGATGCTATTGGTGAACTAAAAACTAAACTAAATGGATTTTCCGAAACAGATTTGCAAGAAGAAAAAACAATTGAAGGCAATGCTAAATTTTTGCAATGGTTAATTATCAATGATAACAAAGAGGTTATCAAAGATTTGAAGATATTAAGAAACGATGAAGAAGATGGTTATGACTATTTTCCAAAAACTGGACATTTACCACTTTCTCCAAAATCTTTCTTTGAAAACAACTTCCCTTTGTTTTCAAATTTAATTAGAGATAAAGATTGTTTGAATAATAGATACAATAGCTATTTGAGCAATTCCGATTATAAATATTTATCTGACAATTGTTTTATTTATGGCTCGCCTCTTGTTACAAAAAAAGAAACAGCCACCCTTAAAACCTTAGAATTATTAGGAATAGCGGAAGAAGATTTGAAACAATTGAAAGATGAAGATGGACAGTTAAAAGACAAAATTGAAATAACAATAACCTATTCAGATTTTGCATACTTAACTGCAACTGATGGTCATATTTATGATAGAAATAAAACCCAGAAATCAAGTTTAGAGAGGTTTAAATTTTTATTTCAAGAAGCAGTAAATAAAGACCCATTTTTTGAGGTAGATAATCAAGAAATTGCAGTTGAAGGAATTGACAAACCAATCGTTTTAAAGCAGTGCATTTGGGCATATCGCGCAAAGCGATTAAATTGGATTAACATTAAGTCTGATAGCGAAAATACAGAAAATGATTATATTAGGGAAACTCCAAATTCTAAAAATTTATCAGACTTACTTAAAGGAGAAGAAACATTAATAAAGGATATACGCGGGGCAAAACAACAAACACTATTGAATAAAATGGGTGTTGGGGTATCTGATTTGATAAGAAACACACTACCAACGGATGAATTGAGATTAAGTTGGGACAAAGCAATTACTAAAATGATTGCGAGTGATATAAATCCAGAACTTGTTCAAGAAATATTTAATGACCCAAGCATACAACAAGAATACCAAAAAAGGTTAAATACTAAAAAAATAATAAGTCGTAATCAACAAATTGGCTATCAAATAGAAAGTTTATTTAAAGAATACATTGAAGAATTAAAAAATGATGGTTATAATGTAAAGATTGAAAGGAAACCATTTGGAAGTGATTATTTAATTACAGACGAATCTTCGGACTTTGTTAATCAAAATAATGAAAGAGAAGGCTTTAAGATTAATAATTGGCTTATTGAATTAAAGGCAACAGGGAAAGATTATGCAGCAATGACACCATTACAGGCTGAAACAGCCAAGAAGCAAAAAGGTAATTATGCACTTATTGTTGTTCCATTAGACGGAAGTGAACCAGACATTGAATATGTTAGGCAGAATGCTAAAGTTATTCACAATATTGGAGATAAAATCGAAAAAGTATATCCTGAATTTGAAGATATAGAATCTAAAAAATTGGAACTTAATGATGGAAAAGATGGCATTTCGATAAATATAGAAGACGAAAATGTCAGATTCAGAGTAAGTTCAACGATTTGGAATACAGATGAAATAATGAATATAGAGACATTTATTAAAAACAAATTTGATAAACCGGATTTTTTTTTGAAATAATAACACAATGACAATCCAATACGCCTCCGACCTCCATTTGGAATTTCCCGAAAACAGGAAATTTCTAAAAGAAAACCCGCTCAAACCTGAGGGCGATGTGCTTGTGTTGGCAGGCGACATTGGCTATTTGGCAGAATACGCACTGTATGCCGATTTTTGGGATTATGTGTCGGCAAATTTCCGCGAAACAATCGTTGCAATCGGCAACCACGAACTTTATACTTATTTCGATTTGTCGGAAATTTCCGATGGTTTGGTTATGACAATCCGCCACAATGTAAAAGTGTATTACAACTCTGTTGTTCAGATAGATAATGTTGATTTTATAGTTTCAACGCTTTGGTCGAAAATTCCGATTACCGATGCCTATTTAACTGAAAAAGGTGTAAATGATTTTTACAGAATAATGTACAAAGGCAAGCGATTGAGTTACAATGTTTTCAACGAAGAACACGAGCGTTGTTTTGATTTTATCCGTAGGGGCGTTGCGTGCAACGCCCAAAACACAGAACGAAAAACAGTTGTAGTAACACACCACGTTCCCTCGTTTGCGCTATCTTCGCCCGATTTTGCAGGCAGCCGCATTAACGGCGCATTTACCACAGAACTTGGCAATTACATTGCCGACAGCCCGATTGATATTTGGATTTACGGACATTCGCACAGAAACATTGACAAAACAATCGGAAATACAAAATGCGTAAGTAACCAATTAGGATATGTTTCACACAATGAACATATTGATTTTGATAGTGGTAAAGTGATTACAATTGACAAATAGTAAATGGTTTAGAAAATATGAATATGAAAATAAAAATAAACAACAAAGAAGTAGAAACCCTCCCCGGCGAAACCCTGATTGAAGTTGCCCGGCACGAAGGATTTTCCATTCCGTCGCTGTGTTACGCCAAGGAAGCGAAGCACAAATCTTCCTGTATGGTTTGCGCCGTCAAAAATTGTGCAACCGGACAAATCATACCTTCCTGTACCACCTTGCCTGTGGAAGGCATGCAGATTGACAGCGAAAGTCCCGAAGTGAAACTGACCCGCACCCTCTCGCTTGAACTGCTGCTGAGCGACCACCGCGCCGACTGCGAAGCGCCGTGTTCGATGCTTTGTCCGAAAGGATTGGATGTGGAATTGATGTTGAAATACTATGATACGGAATGTTACGGCGAGGCAAAATCCCTGTTGGCAAGCGTATTTCCGCATCCCGAAACCGGTTGCGACGACTGCAAAGCGCCTTGCGAAAAAGCCTGTCGCCGGGGCACCCTCGACAAATCCGTCTCCATTCGCGCCATCATAAAGAAAATCGCCACTGCGGAAACTTTAGCAAATTCGGAAAAACCCGAAACCCGAAACCCGAAACCCGAAACCCAATTCCAATCCAAGTTGGGACGTTTCACACTCCCGGAAAAAGAGCAGCTAAAAGCAACGACCACGACTCGTTCACGTTGTCTGCACTGTGCCTGCTCCGGTCAGCACGACTGCAAACTGCGCCTTTACGCTTCGGAATACGGCATCAAGCGTTCGCGATATACTGCCTCGTCGGATTTGCCGCTCGAAAAGATACATATAAACGACAATCTCTATTTTGAACCTGCGAAGTGTATCCGCTGCGGTTTGTGCGTGTATAACAGCGACAACGGCTTTACGTTCAAAAATCGTGGATTTGTGATGCAAGTGGTATTGCCGGAAGAAAATAAAAACAACGTAAAAGCGGAATTGGCGGAATTATGTCCGACAGGAGCAATATATCAAAAAGTTTAAAGTTTAAAGTTTTATGTTTAAAGTTTCAGATTTCAGGTTTCAGGTTTTAAGTTTTAAGTTGTTATTGCTTTGCTCTTTTATCTTTGTGGGGTGTAGCAACAGTCTGCAATCTTCCAAAGAAAGCGCTGAGCAAAGTTGGCCTTTGTTTCGTGGCGATGCTCAGTTTAGCGGATACACCGACATCAAACTCGCCAAAAATCCGGTTTTGTTGTGGACATATAAAACGGATGCAAGAGTGGCCGGCTCGCCGGTGGTATATAATCAAACCGCTTATTGGTGCGATAAACGCGGACAGATTTACGGCGTGGACATCAACGGCAACCGGTGTTTCAATTACGATTTTCAGACAGCCGTGGAAGCTACGCCGATGATTGACGATTCCATCCTTTACATCGGGCGAATAGACGGATTTATGAGCGCCGTTTCTTTGGCAAGTCAGGATACGGTTTGGAATTTTGAGACTTTCGGGCAAATATCCGCCTCGCCCAATATCGGAACATTCAAAGATAAACAGGCTGTCATTTTCGGCAGTTACGACAATTACCTTTATTGTTTGGATAAAAAAACAGGCGAAGAAATCAACCGTTTTGAATCGGGATATTACATCAACGGAGCGGTGGCGCTTTGGAAAGACTGCTTTATTTCGGGCGGTTGCGATGCCTGGTTGCGAATCATCAACGGTACTACAGGCATTTCATCCGATTCCCTGCAATTGGATACTTATATTCCGGCATCGCCCGCCATCAACGGCGATTATTGTTACATTGCCGACCATTCGGGAAATGTGTACGAAATCGTCATCCAAAACGACAAAATCAGTCAATCGAAAAAAATCGTGGAAGCAACGGACGATAGCGGAACCTTTGTGTCGGTTCCCGCGCTATCTTCTAACACGCTTTACATCCTTTCGGACGACCGGAATTTGTACGCCATTAATCGCAAAGACGGCAGTGTCCGGTGGAAATATTTGCAAAAAGGCGATTCCGGTGAAAGTTCGCCGGTGGTGTGTAACGACAAAGTTATTTCCTGTTCCAAAAACGGATTTATTTCCCTGTTGGATGCGTCCAATGGCGAATTGTTGTGGGAATATGATACCGGCGAGCAAATCACGGCAAGCCCGGCGGTCATCAAAGGGTATTTTTATTTATTGACGGCGAAAGGAACATTATTTTGTTTCAAAGTTTAAGATTTAAGATTTAAGATTATGGCAACAATAAATTGTTTTGAAGATTTAGAAATCTGGAAAATGGCTCGTGAATTTTGTAACGATGTGTTTAGAATTACAAACTACGAGAATTTTTCAAGAGATTTTCGTATGAAAGATCAAATAAAAGCCTCGTCAGGTTCAATTATGGATAATATTGCGGAGGGGTTTGAACGAAATGGAAATAAGGAGTTTGTACAATTTCTTTATTTTTCAAAAGGCTCATGTGGAGAATCGAGGTCACAATTATATCGAGCCTTAGATTTCAAATACATTACAGAAGATGAGTTTATTGTGTTGAAAAATAAAACATTACAAATATCCCAAGCAATTGGTGGTTTTATTAAATATCTTAACAACTCAGAAATAAAAGGTACAAAATATAAATAGGGTTTAAGATTTAATATTTAAGATTTAATATTGGGCAACTCGAAATCTTAAATCTTAAACCCGAAATTTTCAAACTCTTATGATTCGATTATCAGGTATTACAAAAACGTTTCCCGATGGGGAAAACAAGCAGAACACCGTTTTGCGTGGCGTGGAAATGGTGGTTTCCAAAGGCGATTTTGTTGCCATTGAAGGCGCTTCCGGTTCCGGAAAGACCACTTTACTTTCCATTTTGGGCACACTCGTGCCACCCGATACAGGGAGTTATCTGTTGGACGGCAAAGAAATGTTGACTGCGGGCGTTGACCATTCGCTTGTCCGCAACCGGCACATCGGCTTTGTATTTCAAGACCACCGTCTGATGCCGCAACTCTGCGTATTGGACAATATCTTGTTGCCCACTCTGGCATACAGTTCCAAAGCCAGTATTTCGCAAACGGAATATGCCCGTCAATTGATGGATATGACAGGGATTGCCTCGCTTGCTTATCAATATCCGCAAACCTTATCCGGTGGAGAAGCCAGTCGTACCGCTCTATGTCGCGCGCTCATCATGAAACCGTTATTGCTTCTGGCAGACGAACCTACCGGACAATTGGATGCGGAAAATGCCAAAAATATTGCTTCTTTATTGACAAAAATCAATCAAGAACTCGGAACAACAATCGTCATGGTTACACATTCAAAAGAAACGGCAGCAGTGGCGAAAAGAATCCTGACACTTAAAAATGGTTTGATAGTTTAAACAGAATGAATTTAATAAAATCAAATATCACTTTTTACTTCCGCTATTATAAGCTGATAGCCCTCGCCGCCGGGATAATGGTTGCCGTTATTGTGGGAAGCCTTGTGGTAGGCGAATCCGTCCGTTCCACTTTGGTGCAGCGCGTTTACGAACGATTGGGAAATACGGAAACCATCCTGTTTTCCAAAAATTCTTTTTTGGAAAGTTCGGTTGTCGATAATCCGTTATTTGAAGGACAAGCCCAAGGCATTTTGTTAAGCAACGGATTCATTTCCGATGCCGGTCGATTAATTCCGGTAATGGTTTGGGGCGTGAACGACAAAAATATTCCGAAAGGCGGTGCAAAAATTAATCCTGCATTGGTGGAAAATATCACCCAAGGAAGTGAAATCGTTTTGCGTTTACCCGCCACCGGATTAGTTCCTTCCGGTTCTTTATTCGTAACCGACAATTACACAACCAGCGCACGACTGTCATTATCCGGAATCCTTGATGCGGAAAACGGCGGAAACATGAATTTAAAAAACGAACAAATCATCCCATACAATATTTTCGTCAATCGGGAAGAATTGGCTGCTATATTGGATATTGAAGGAAAAATCAATTTAATTTTATGCGAAAAACCGGTTTCATACGCTGATTTTTCTGAAATTTGGCAACCGTCATTATCGGGATTAAATGAAAAAAAATACGACGAATTTACCGAAATTACCTCCGACCGGGTTTTTATTCAGGGAGATGCCGTACAAATGCTGTATGAAAATCATCCCAATGCCAACCGGCTGTTTTCTTATTTGGTTAATTCCATTGATGCCAATAATCAATCCATTCCCTATTCATTTATCACCGCTGCCGACCAATACAAAGGGCGCAGATTACAGGACGATGAATTCATTCTTTCGGATTACACCGCCAAACGCATCGGAGCAAAGTTAAACGACTCTATTCGTTTAACTTATTATGTTTCAAAAGATTTGAAAACCTTGTCGGTAGATACGCTTTACGGTCGAGTAGGACAAATCGTTCCCTTGAGCGAATTATTCGCTGATAAAACCCTGAGCGCGAACTTTCCCGGACTTTCGGATGTGGAAAAATGTACCGATTGGGACAGCGACCTTCCCATCGACATGAGTCTGATTACCAAGGAAGATGAAGACTATTGGGCATTATACAGAACAACACCCAAAATCCTGATTCCGTACAGCGCCGTTTATGAAAAATGGGGCAACGCCTACGGCAATGCAACCGCCATACGGATTAATAATGACCAACCCGAAACTCGAAACCCGAAACCTGAAACCCAAAACTTAAAACCCGCCATGTTCGGCATCGAAATCATTCAACCTAAAGAAGCCGGATTAAACGCCGCCCGCAATGGCGTCGATTTTTCTTCCCTTTTCCTGTCTTTAGGATTTTTCATCATTTTATCAGCTATATTGTTAATGCTTGTTCCCCTCTCAGAAATGATTTACGTGCGGCGCAAGGAAATAGAGCTTTATTCGGCCTTAGGCTATACAAAAAAACGCATTGTCGGCATGCTTTGGTGCGAATCGGCTCCGGTTGTATTCGTCGCATCCTTGATAGGAATTGTCGTGGGTTTGCTATATACTTGGCTGATACTGATTTTGTTGGGAAGCCTTTGGAAAGGCGCAACTCATACCGGCGGTTTTGTGCTTTTTCCCAGCGCCGGGACTGTTTTTTTTGGTTTTATTGTTGGTGTCGCTATTGCTTTGATTTTGCTTTGGATTAGTTTAAAGTTTCAGGTTTCAGGTTTAAAACTTAAGAGGCTTAAGAAATTTAAGGGACTTAAGGAGCTTAAGAAATCATTGGTGATTGCTCTGATTTTCACCTTAGCAACGCTGATTTTCATCTTTTGGGCTACTGCTAATGCGACCGGCCTTTTTGTTGTTGCCGGATTTTTATTAATCGTAACGGCTGCTTGTTGGGGCGATTATCTTATTGTGTGGCAGGGAGCGGCAACAAAACCTTTTGACACTTCCAAATTGATTTGGGCCAATCTCTACGCCAATCGAAAACGGACGCTTTTGTCCTTTTTCTCCCTGACTGCAGGCGTGTTTATCGTCTTTTCCGTAGGATTGAACCGCAGGGGATTTGTTGACAATGCGCAGTTGGCGAGCGGGACAGGCGGTTATTCGTTGTGGTGCGAGAGTAGCGTTCCCATTTATCACAATATGTCCACGCCGGAAGGACGAAAAAAGCTGGCTTTAAGCGATTTGCCGGAAGATACGCGCATCATCCAGATGACTCGTTACAGTGCTGATGATGCCAGTTGCCTGAATTTGAATAAAGTATCGCAACCAACCGTATTGGGAGTAGATATGGATTTGCTGAAAACGACTGATTTTGAGATTGAAAAACATATTTATCCAGAAGAGAAATCGATCTTTGAAATTTTGAAAAAGTTTCAAGTTTCAAGTTTCAAGTTTCAAGTGGAGGAACCCGAAACTCGAAACCCGAAACTCGAAACCCAAAACCCAAAAGTTTATCCGGTACTGATTGACGAAACCGTGCTGATGTGGAGTCTGATGTTGAATTTGGGCGATACCATTTCGTACGAAAGCGGGACAGGGAAACGAATTTATCTGCAATTGGCGGGTACGCTGAAAAACTCCATTTTTCAAGGGAATGTGCTGATGGATAAGCAATTGTTTTCCGAAATATGGGGAGAAATTACCGGTAGCGAAATTGCATTAATAAAAGTCAATGAGACGGAAACGGAGGAAACCCGAAAACTTTTATCGCAGGCTTTGAACGAATACGGTGTGCGAGTGACGACCACCGCCCAACGGCTGAAAGAATTTAACAGTGTCACGGATGCCTATCTGAATATCTTCCTGACCTTGGGAGGATTGGGTTTGTTGCTGGGAATCATGAGTTTCATCATTGTCATACGGAAAGACCTCCTTTCGCGGAAAGAACAAATATCCATCTACCGCTCGTTGGGATTTACGGATAAAAAAATAGAACAAATGCTTGTCGGAGAAAACCGGATTGTTCCCTTGTACGCCATTGCCATCGGCGTGTTGGGTTCATTAACCGGTGCGGTTTCCGGCTTATCGAACATCAGCATTTGGATTTGGCTTACAACAATCGTATTAACAATTTTACTAACTTTGTCGGTGATTATTTTTATTTATGAAAATATTATTTATTGTACCCGGTTCGGGCGACCCGTTTTATTGCGGTAATTGCTTTCGCGATAACCTGCAGGCCAATGCTTTGCGCAAGGCAGGACATGATGTGGTGATCATGCCGCTCTATTTGCCGTTGAAAAACAACTCCTTTTTGGCGGATACGCCTTTGTTTTTTCCGGCCACTTCACTCTATCTGTCGCAGAAATACTTCCGCAACAAGTCCATGCCCCGTTGGATGGAAAAGATACTCAATTCGGATTTTTCGCTTAGTATGGCGGCTTCATTTTCGGGAACGACTTCGGCGGAGGGCTTGGAAGACATGACTCTCTCCATGATAAAAGGCGATGATGATGTTTTTCTCCGGCAAGTGCATACCCTTATCCACTGGATAAAAGAACATGAGCATCCGGACATTATCCACCTTTCGAGCAATCTGCTCATTGGGATTGCCAAAGCCATCAAACAAGAAATTGATATCCCTGTCGTTTGTTCCCTTCAGGACGAAGAAATTTGGATAGATACCCTGCGAAAGGAAGATGCCGATGCCGCGTGGAAGGGAATTAGTGAAAACACCGGCTATATCGACCATTTTGTCACGACAAGCCGGTTTTACAAACAGATTATAACGCGCAAGTTTCCGCAGATAACCCATATAGATGTCATTTATCCCGGTTTGAAAACGGAGAAATATGCTTCGGAACAGTATCCAACAGAACCTGTTATCGGTTTCTTTTATCGCATGAACGAAATCAACGGCTTGCATCTGTTGGTAGAAGCTTTTGTTAAACTAAAGAAAGAGAATCGAGTAAATGGCCTCAAACTGAGGATAGGCGGTGGATATACCTCGGCTGATAAAAAATTTCTGAAGAAAATGTACCGTATGCTTGCACCTTACGGAAAAGATGTACATTGGTGCGAAACGTACAAACTGAAAGACCATGCGGCTTTTTACAAGGAAATAACCGCCATTTGTGTTCCGGTAACTTTTCCCGAAAGTGTAGGACTCTATCTTTGCGAAGCTTTTGCGGCAGGGCGTCCCGCTATTGAACCGGCTACCGGTTCCTTTCCCGAAATAGTGGGTGATGCGGGAGTACTGTATTCACCCAATTCCCCGGATGCACTGGCTGATGCTATTGAAAAGTTGCTGACTACCGACGGACTGTGGGAAGAATGTCGCAAGAACGCTTTGCATTTGTCGCACACTCGCTACAATGAAACCATACAAGCTTCCGAATTATACAATGTATATAAACCTCTAATAAAATAATACGATGAACATAATGAAAAGACTCGGGTTGACAGGCATATATGCTATTGCTCTGTGTTTATATTCCCACTTGGCCATGGCACAAACTCCATTCGGTTGGAGAGGCGCTGCTCGCGACGGCATTTATCATGAAACCGGATTGCTGAAATCCTGGCCCGAAGGCGGTCCTCAATTGTTATGGGAAAATACGGATGTAGGAAAAGGCTTTTCGAGTCCCATGGCAACGAATGGAAAGGTTTACATCAACGGTTTGGACAAAGACGGTG
>BNTW01000020.1 GCA_025996895.1 Bacteroidia bacterium
TCTCCACTTTCCCTGCAATTACCGTTTTTTGCGGCGTTTCCGGGAATTTCGTATTTGACGAACAGGATGCAAGTGCCAAACACACAATCAGATAAAATAGTTTTTTCTTCATATATTCTTTTTACAAATAGTTAGAAACAACAAAACTACTTATTTTTTCCAGATAATCGGCATCAATTCCGTCGAAAGTATTTAATTCGCTACTGTCAATATCCAAAACACCTACTATTTTTTCATTGTCGAACAAAGGAACGACGATTTCCGATTTCGATTCGCTGCTGCAAGCAATATGTCCCGGAAATTGTTCGACATCCGGAACAATAATCGTTCGGCCTTCTTTCCAAGTTGTTCCGCAAACTCCTTTACCAAACGCAATACGAGTACAAGCGACCGGCCCCTGAAAAGGGCCTAAAACCAATGTGTCTTTTTGAACTAAATAGAAACCGACCCATAGGAAATGGAAAGTCATTTTTAAAGCAGCGGCAACATTAGCCAAATTGGCAATCCAATCCGGCTCATGCGCAATTAATGCCTCAATTTGGGGTAGTAAATTCCGATACTGTTCTTCTTTGGAAACATTATTTAAATAGACAATCTGCTCTGACATAATGAGATATATTTAAAATATTTCTAATTGTTGATAAGGTGTAGTAACCGGTTTTTCCTTTTTCCCTTGAAAAAGTTCCATTTGCCCGAATTGTTTGTCGGTAATGCACAAAATACCCACCTGTCCAAGTTCAGGCAAATTGTTTTTCAACCGTTTTATATGAACATCAGCGTTTTCCCGGCTTGCGCAATGGCGCAGATAAATCGAAAATTGAAACATTGTGAAACCGTCTGTTATCAATTTTTTACGGAAATCGGTGTAAATTCTCCGCTCTTTCTTGGTTTCCGTCGGCAAATCAAAAAATACCATCACCCACATAATTCGATATTCGCTAAAACGTTCCATATTATTCAAAATTTGGATAAACAACTTTGCGTATTTCACCCAAATAGCATTTGGCTAATGAAGCAGTTGTCTGTCCGGCGGCAATCATCAGCGGACTGCGCTGACTGTTAATAATAACGTCTAATACAGGGATTTGCAACAATTTTGCCTTAATGTCTTTATTCAATTCGTAATTATTAATTGTTAATTCGTAATTGTTTATGATTTCTACCACCAATTTATCAACAAACGGGCGATAAGGCTCCATAATATCGTCTGCCAGGCAATAAGCGTTATAACGGTTGTGATGGTGAATGCCCAACGTCGGCAACAACCCGCTAGCCACAAGCGAACGAGCGATGACGGCTCGCAAAATGGCATATCCATAATTCAGGAGATTATTCGGCGGAACGCCATCTCTTCCTCGTGTAAAATCCTCAATATCAGCAAAAAGATTTTTCCAATAAAAAGCAGCGGCACGGCCTTCGAGATTTTCGCTGTCACCGCTTTTTACATCATTCACCCATTTCAGCATATTTTTGACGGGCAAATTCCGTGTCGTTTGCAACACATAAGCCTGATTGGTGATTTTCGTTTGAATGGTTTGCTGCCATAATTGCTTTTTCAGCGGAAGCGACGCCTCTATTTGTGCCGTAAAACGTTCACTTTGTACAGTATTTCCGCACAACGGAAGATGCAATCCAAAAGGCATTCGAGAACTGTCGCAAGTGATTAAGGCACAGTTATTTGCTATCAACGCTTCCATCAATCCGTGCGTGAGGGTGATTTGTTTGTTGTCTAAAATGACAACACCGATGTCTTCTATCGGAACTGTTCGCACACTTTCGACCTTAAACGATTCAGGCAGTGTATCGTTCTTTTCCACTTCGGGCAGTTTGACAACCAACTGATTGTTTTTCAGACTCAAATAAGACGGATTGCCAAAATAGAGGGTTTTCTTTATCATTTTATTCTGTTAAAATTGGACCACTTTCGGATCGCCGGCAAACGAATAAAAAGTAGCCGTAACATCTTGAAGATAAAGCACTAACGTGTTATCATCATCCGCCGAATACATTGATTTCAACGAAGGATATTGGTCCAGCATATATTGCTTGGCTTCTATTCGTTCGTCAGCCACTACAACCGCCTCTATGCGAAGCCATTGACCGTTATTTTCGTCATAAGCGCAAATCTCGATTTTGGGATTTACCGCCATTTGTTTTGCCACATTTTTCCGCTTTCCGGTCTGGATATACAACTTATTTTCAAAAATAGTTGCCGTTCCAAACGGGCGTACACGCGGTTGGTCGCCATCGGTCGTGGCAATAAAATAAACTCCGCACTGCTTCAAAAATTCACCTACTTCTTTCATGGATTGTTCCTCCTTTTGTTCGTTTGTTTGCGCGTGAATGATTGAGCTGAAAGCCAATGATAATGCGCAAATTGCGATAATTGTTTTCAAATGATTCATTATTGTAATTATTTATTTGTTTGACATGTTTTAATATTCCCCAATCTGTCTGTTTTTTAATTTTTCTTCCAATTCATTCATCTCGAGTAAATCTTTTTTATCTGCCAAAAGTGCTTCATACTTTCTTCGCTCAGCATCAAATTGTTCATACACATTATCAACATATTCTTCCATTTGGGCGTTACTTAGCCCACCTTTGCCCGAAAGAATTTGTTTGTCGTTGAGCAATAGAATTTTATCCACATTTTCTTTCCAAAACTTTATTGTAATATCTTTGCGGTTTTTGGCTCGCAATTCTGCCGTTTCCAAAAACACTGTAACAAAGCGATTTAAACTGTCTATTTCGTCTGCGGTAAGGTAATTTTTTGAAATATAAATATCTTGTTTGCGCACAATTTTGCCTTTCCAACTCGTGAGAGCCATATTTGGTAACGCTGCATCGGCACGCGAAACAATGATTTCGGCAGCCGTTTTGCCTGTAATGGCGTACAGCAATTTATTCTGCGTTTCGGCAAAAAACATTTGAGTAGCCTTGTCGGTTGCATCATAGTCGCTCGACAAAGCAAATAACTCGCGCACTTTTTGATAAAATCGCTTTTCGGAAGCCCTGATATCCCGAATGCGAGCAAGCAATTCATCAAAATAATCAAATCTGCCGTTAGGGTTTTTCAGCCGTTCATCGTCCATCACAAAGCCTTTTTGCAGAAATTCTTTCAAGGTGCTGTTTGCCCAACGTCGAAACTGTGTACCACGCTTGCTGCGCACACGAAAAGCAATAGCCAAAATCATTTCTAAACTGTAAAAAGTTACATTATAATTTTTGCCATCAGTGGCAGTTGTTAAGTAATCCTTAATAACTGAATTTTCATCTAACTCTTTTTCTGTCAGTATATTAGATATGTGCATACTGATATTTGACACAGAGGTGTCAAAAAGTTCGGCAAGCAGTTGCTGATTGAGCCAAACCTGCCCGTCTTTTGCCAACAAACTGACGGATGTTTTGCCATCGTCGGTGTTGTAGATGATTATATTTTGAGGGGTGGAGTTCATAATGCACCTCCCTTAAATTCTATTGTTCCATCCGGTTTTATTTCAAAATCTTTGCCTTCAAAAAGACAATTTAATTTGTCAATTTTCAAAACTAAACGAGGTTGATATTTTTGAATATCTAAATCTCTTGCTTCTTCTATTTCTTTATCGGGGCGTGCTTCTAAAATATGTTGAAAAAACAGGTCTGCTGTGCCACTTTCGTTAAACTTAAATAGTTTATACATTCTCTGTTGAACATTTTCGGCTGTAATTTCATCTCTACTCTCTTTATAAAATATTACACAGTCGCCAACTCTCAGAATTATTTTTAATTTGAGTTCTACATCTTTCTTTATAAGTGTTTGAAATGCACGGTCTGATTTAATCTGATTAATGTTTTTAATCCCTAATTTGGATATTTCAAACAAATTCAAAACTTTGTATCCTCTTACAACTTTGTCTTTTTTATCTAATCCTTCATAAAGCAAAAATAAGTAATTTTCTTCATTTTGCGTAAGCACTTCCATTTTGTGGGTATGTTTGGAAATATAAGTATGGCTCTTAATTGCCATCGCTTTTTCTTTGGATAGAAAACCTACACCTGCTTTAACTTTAATCCGAATGTGTCTAATGGGTTTCTTGTTAAAATCAACGACTTCGGATAGCGCAATTCCTTTGTTTAATTGTTCTTGAATGTGTTTTTTTAGCAATTCATCAACAATTATGTCTTTGTCAATTTTTATATCTTTAATTGGTTTCCGTGAAACTATCCAAATCTCATCTTCTTTCGTTTTCTGATTTTTGATAATTTTATACTTTCCATTTTCTTTTATTGGATAACCTTGTTCATTGCGTTCCAGTGCTTTCACTGCCCCAAAAAAGGTCTCTTTGTGCAGTTGCCCTCTGATACTGTCGCCTTGTGCCAAAGTATCTATTTTCTTTCCATTTTTGGAAATACTAATCTTCTTAAAAGTTTCGGTCAGCGTTTTGTCGTGCGGAATATGATTGATAATCACATTTTTTTCTATCTCGTGAATGTGGGCAGAGTTATAGTTTTCATACGGTTTTGTATGAAATTTTTCTTTGCGTTCTTCGGCAGCATAGTATTCTTTTAAGATTGCTTCGCGCCGTGCAGAGCCGGGAATAAGCGTTAAAGTTGCAGCATCAACAGCGTGGTGGCTGTGTTTGCTACGGTCTTTTTGTTCTTCTCCTTTGATTTTGTAAATCTTTTTGAAAGTATCCGTTATTGTTCCTTTTTGCACATCAACTTTCTCAAAAACGGTTTTAAGGTAAGCACGAGCATATTTTGAAATAATCTGTGTGTCAACTAATTGGCTGTTTTTCCATTTTGCAGGAATTTCTTTTGCCGTAAATGTTTCTACTTTTTTATTCCAATAATCGTAATCGAATTGCAATAAATGCCGTCTTTGAATTAAACCTTTTTTCGTTTCAGGGTCTTGCGTTTTCTTTGTTCTCTTTTTGTTTTCATCTATCAGGTTTTTCAAATGTTCAACCTTTTCTTTCCACTTTTTCAAACGAGGTTCAATAGCCGAATACTCTTTGCCATTAATTGTTGCCGATTGCGCATAATTTGGCAGTTGAGTTGGAATTTTATTACCTTGAATAAAATTATTATAATCGGCATCGCCAACAGTCAAGTTAGCCAATGAACTGTCAAAAGATTTACTTACGGGAAAAGTGTGCATTATTTGCGTTCGTGTGCCATCGAACAAGTTCGTAATATTTATCATCTTACCTGTGTACATACACACACATTCCTGTTCTTTCCACAAACGATACTTTTCTATATCTTCTTTCAAGGCTTTAACCTGTTTATAGATTTCTTCATTGTTATCAATTTGTTCCCACCAAAGCCGCACTTTATTTATGTTTTCAATATCGTTTTCGTTGAGATTGGGATATTTTTGTTTTGCAACGCCAACGATTGCCTTTGCAAACTCAATATTTTCTTCTTCGCGGTATCGTTGATATGTTTGAATTGCCCAACGCTTATTTGCATCGTTCAACTCTCTTGCCATTTCCACAACAATTTTTGTGTCTTTACCAATCTTGCCAATTTTCAAAAGATAATTCAACAAATGCCGCAATTCGTGTAAAGTGCGCATTGCCATTGGATTTTTCCAACCTTTTGAGGGTGGTTGCGGACTTTCCAACAGTTTTACCGTTGTCTTATTACCATTTATAACACATTCTTTTCCCATTTTTGAAACAGGATACATGTCAATATCCGAAGGGTGGTAAAGATATTTCAATGTCGCGTCGGACAAATTGAAAACGGATTTTAGATTTTCCTTAATTGCTTCGTCCAAACGGGGAAGTTTATAGTAATCAATTTCGGGATTTTTATCGGCTTTGGCTGAGGCTTTTTCTTCTTTGGTTTGCTTACCGTCAAGAAATCTTAAATATAGAGCAAGTATTTCGTCATATAATTCTTTCCGCTCTTGTTCTGTTTTCTTGTCCCAATCGGATTTGCCAAAATAATTTTCCAATTTTGTCAAAGTTTCTTTTTCGGCTTGCGCTCTTATTACATCATCAACCCCTTTGGCGTGAGTTGTTTCGCAATCGGCAAAAAATTGTTGAATCAAACCATTGACAATATTCAATTTCTCTTTGTTTGCACTTGTTTCAATAATAGCTTTGGCAATAATTTTCTTTGCCTGTTCTTTATTTTCATCAAACTTGTCGCCCAAAACTTTTTTCAAATTAGCAAACGAAACGGCTTCAGAATAGATAAAACCGCTTTGCAGAAATGGTGAGATTTTAGCAATGGCTTTGTAACTCAATGAGCCATAACCTTGCGGAATATCAATATTGGAAAATGCTTTTGCTTTTTCTTCATCAAATCCCAATACATTCTCGCAAAAAGTTTTCAGTTCTTTCTGCTTGTCCTGCGTTTGAAGATAATCGAAAAGTAAATGCCAAATTTCATCTACTTTCAAAGTTTTCTCATTTTTGAGCTCTGTAGATAGATAAGTTACATTTCCTTTAATGATTTTTCGTTTCAATTTTCTTCCTAAGTTTTTATAATTTTGCGTTTTATATTTTATCGTTAATCCTTCCCAATTTATGCCGTAAGCATTTTCTTCTTGAATAAATTTGTCATTCCATTCTGTATCAAAAATATTCATCAATGAAGCAATAAATGGACAAGTAGAAACATTGGGCTTATTTTTGTAATTAAACTCGTATTTGCCATTTTTAGAATAATGAGTAACTATTTCGTCAAATTTGAAATAATTGTCTGTATTGACTTTCCCTTTGTTTTTGCCGCTTGTAAGTTTTCTAAAAAACAATTCTTCAAAAATTTTCTTTTTCAGTGAAATTGGAATTACTTCATAATTTTGCATTCCAGATTCGCGCCACTTGATATTGTTGATAAATTGTAATGCGCGAAATTCCTCAAACTTCGGGTGGCTAATCGGGATTCGTGGTTTGCCTTTTTCTAATGTACAGTTGCCAACCAAACCTTTCTGCGACCGCAATGGACGGACAAAATAAATCGCCTTGTGCAATTTTTCGGTCAAATCCTTGCTTAAATTTTGCTTACTGCAAATAGCATTAAATTCTTCTTCAAAATAGCGGCGTTGGATAACACCGCTTGCACGAAATCTGCCGCCGTTATCAAGTGTTTCTTTTGCCAAAAGAGCAATTTGAAAATCGGAATTTTCGGCTTTCAGTTTTTCAATATTCTCATTTTTGGCATAAGTTGATTGTCCGCTTTTTCTGCTTGATTTGAATCCGCGTCGTTGAACTAAATGATACAATGCACGACCGATTTTTAGTTTTTTTGTATATTCATTTTGTTCTTCATTTTCAATTAATTCGCAGCGTAAATCATACGGATTTTTTCGGATTGGCTTTTCATTTTCAGACTTTCCCTTATAGCCAAAAATTGCAGGGTCAAAGGCGAGCCATTGTTGAAATGTCTCGTTATTGACAGGATATATTCTGCCTTTATTTTTCCATTTTTTTTCTATTGTAATCTCCCCCGTTTCTTTATTAATTATTTCAACATCAACTTGTTGCCAATTCCCGATACTCCACAAACGAAGTTCTTCCATTGTCAGCGGACACATTTCATTTTCAATAAGAATTTTCAGAAGTTCCCATTTTCGATAGCGTTTAGCATTGTACAAACGGCGTTTGCCGCGATTTGTTCTTCGTTCTGCTGCCAACGAAAATTCACCGGATTTTCCATCGCCTACGCCTTTTTGAAAAATTGCTACTCCATAATAAATGAATTGGTTTTGCTTTTCTTCATTTTCTCTTATTGCCCAACCAATAGAGTTTGTTCCTAAATCTAATCCTAAATATTTCGCCATAATTTTATTTTTTATTTGTTTGCATTGTTATTTTTATTACCTTTGCATCGCAATTCACAACAAGGCTATAAGCCGAAGTGCTTTGCACTTTAATCCCGCGTACTCCGTGGGATTTTTATTTTGCAAATGTATAAAATAATTTTAAATTTATACAAAAGCAATTCACAATAAGGATTATTCCGTTGTTAAAACATTAAAAGCGGGGCTAATACCTCGCTTTATTATTTGTATATCAATGAGATAGATTGCTTTTTCAACCAGCTAAAAATATGGAAAAGGGACAAATTGGGGACAAAACGACATAAAAATAACCCGCCTGTATTCCTTTGTGGGTAACAAACGGGTAACAAAATTGATAGAAAACTATCTTTTAGGCGGGCTATTGTAGGGCAAAGATAATGATTATTTTGATTAAGTCATTGCATCGTTGAGGCTAATATGTTGTAAAACATATTTTTTGTGGCAGAATATTCCGATAATAGAAAAGGAGTAGTTACCTACCCCTTTTCCCTTTGTTTGGCTCAAATTTGCTTTCCGGTTTTCCAAACAACCTATCAAAAAAACTATTGATTACTATCAATCTACCATAGCGACAATCTTTCAACATTGCTTCGATAATTGAACATATCCAGATAGGTGTTTTAGTGTTTTGATTTTCCCTTACCTCTTTCAAAATACCCTCCAATGTTGGTATGGATTGCTCCATTAAGTACCGGATTACATCAAAAAATTCATTTTTTCTTATTTTGCGACCTGTTTTTGCAATGATTGAATGATACAAAGATTTCTTTCTTCCATTCTTATACGGCTGATAATCAGCCGTAAATCTATGCTCTTTGCCTATTGTCGTTCCTTTCCTAAATTTAGCCATACCCCCGTTTCCCTTTCGTTTTTAATTTTAAGCGTGTTTGATAGACACACTTTATTTGATAAATCCAAAGGATTCCCCGACAATCTCTACCCCGCCATCGGCATCTACATTTAGTATTCTGTCACCGGAATATGAAGCGGGTAAAATAGGCAATAACTTTCCCGCCAATCCCTTTTTATCTGCTTTGCCAATGCTTTTTTGCAGTTCTGAAATAGCCTTTATCACATTTTGAGCCTTTTTGTAAACATCTTCCCTGTCCGGACTGTCAATATAAACAGAATATTTGTCCTCAATCATTTGCCTACTATCCGGTTTCAAAGAAACATCCCCATTGGATATGTTGAACAAATCCAAATCAATAGCATAGGTAAAGCTGTTTATTGTAGCTTTGTTAGCATCTTCCCCCAGCCTTTTTATTTCATTGTACACCGTTTGTGTGTCATTGTCAATGATATTTTGCATACTTATTGGCATGCCTTGTTTCTCGCTGGAGGCTTTTGTATTCAAAACCTCAACAATCTTACTGCCTTGTTTCACAATGTCCTTTAATAGGTCATAATCAGCCTCTACCCCTGCACTTTTCAGGCAGCCTAAAACTCTTTGTAGCTGTTTTTGTGCTATGGCATACCCTCTTACATCCTCATCAATCGCTGGCACATCCCTAAATACTAAAATGTTACTTTCCATTTCTTGTGTTGTTTAATTGTGATACATTTGTTAAAAACCGCCTCTTTGAGTTGAATTTGCACAACCGGGGGCACAATCCCCTACCTTGGTTTCTTTTTTCTCTACTGGTGTTTCTTTGGCTGTTATTCTCTCCAATAGTGATTCAGAGGCTTCTTGAATAGACAACTCCTCGTCGGTGGTGTTCTTTAGTTTCTCAATCTCATTTTCTAATTCTTTAATTCTGTCTTCTCTTTTCATGACTTTTTTATTTAATTGCTTGATTTTCAGCAATATGCTGATATGTTTTTAATCTCGTTATCCAGCTCTTTGATAAGGCTGTTTGATTCCGTTATGTCGGCTTTTCCGGCAATGTCTGAAAGCTTCTTTTTTAAGCGGGTGTAATACTTTGGATCATCAAATACATTGCTTTGCTTTAGCTCATCCAAAAAAGCCGTTATTTGGGACTGGTCGCCCTGATTGATAAGACGTGCCATCAACACATCAAAAGCATCTGAAACAGTCTTAATTTTACTCATAATGCTTGTTTTTAATGTTTTAACTTTGTCTATCTCAAAATAAGCATTGGAGTATAGCCCTATCATTTTACGGTAAAAAGCCTCATCCGATAGCGTTTTGCCTGTAATTTCATCCTCTTTTAGTTGCTGGGGCAACCGCCCTTTGTATCTCATCTCATACCTCAATAGATTGCTATTTTCCAAACCATCCGGGATTTTAACGCCCCTCTTTTCAGCCTCTTTTACTTTGTCATAGAAGCATATCGTTTTTGGCTGCTGTTTCCCCTTTGACCGATAATAAAGCGTACTATCTTCAAACTGACATCGTTTTAGGTAGGTTGTTTCCCTCAACATATCCAAATATGCCGGAATCGGTTTACTCATCAAAAAATGTGTTCCAAATTCCACGCTGATAATTTTAGCCTCCTCAACCTTAAAATGTAGGCAGTCGCTCAATTTTTCAAATGCTTCTTTGGTGCTTCCCCTATTCAATGGGTAAATATTATCAGGATATAGAAATTTTGGCAAACTTCCGGTAATGGATAGCCCACTTTCATGTATTGCCACATTCAAACCGCCCAAACTTCCAAACGTTTTTACTTCGCCTGTCCGTTGATCTGTCTTTTCCGTTACAGTATCCAAATAATGCACAATATCGGGGTAATTTTGCCCAACTATTGACCTATCATTCCACATCCTTAATTTATCATACATAATTTACCATTTTTTGGTAATACTCACAGGTTATTATATACGTTTGCTATTTTACACTGTTTCTTAATTGATTGCTACAACTTAAAAGTGTGTTTCATTTACCATTTTTTGGTAAATGACTTCAATACTCATAAATTGCTTTTGCCTGCGCTCTTAGCTGTTTCAATTCCTCATCAAAGCCACCTAACATTAATTGCTTCCGATAGGCATCAATCAAAACTTTTGCATCTTGCAGTACAATCATTTCTATGGCTGTGGGTGTCGGCACCGGTTCCGCTTTGTCCTTATCCCAATGGATAATGAATAAAAAGGCATCGTTCCTATTCTCATAAAAAGGGTTTTCCGTTTTGTCCTTGTTATCAAATACCTTTTTTGTTGAGGGATAACCGGAACAAAAGCCGCTTAATTTGCCATCTTCCCAATAATGAAACAATCCGGTTAAATTCATGCTTCCCTTGGATGCTTGCAAATAGTGTTCCGGGGTTGTACTTTTATCGTTACGGCTTCTCATCAAATAGAAAAACAGTTGCCCCTTGGCATTTTTCAGGGTTTCCAATGGGGGATAATATCCCGCCCACGCTGTACAATCGTATCGAGCCGTTTTTTTGTCCTTATTCAGGATACGCTCCAGTTTTAGGTAGCAATTAATTGTAGGATTCATTTTTTGCCCCCTTTCCCTGCTTTTCCAGTTACAAGGTAGTTTGCCGCCTCTGTTTCAAGTTCTGAAGCTGTTTTTAATCTGTGCTGTAATTGCCACGCTGTTACTTCGTTTTTGTCAAAGTAGGTCAGTTTCCCGCCATCACTCTTGTAGTACGGTATTGCCTTTCTGCAAACGAGTTTGTACAAATGGGACTTGCTTAATCCTGTCAATAGGCTTGCATCGCTCATTGTTAGGGCTTGTTTTGCCCCTAATATTGTCAGTTGCTTTATTTCTTGCAACGCTCTTAATACCTCATCCATAACGCTAATTTGATTATGGGTTATAGCCTTTGGCGGGTAGGTGCAACACTCCAGCCTCCGTACCGTTGCAAACATTCAAAGGGTTGCACTCGCTTTGTTGGTTTGCAAGTGCAAAAATACAGCAGGCAATAGGGCAAAAAAATATCTGTATATCTGATTTTTGGCATTATCAGATATACAGATATATGAATATCAATATGTTATGAATTTACTTTTGTTTGCTCGTTTCTACGATTTCAGATAGCTTGCTATGATATTCTGATATGATAGGGCGTATTAATTTGCCGTCTTTATCGGTAATATATGTGTAGTTATTTGCCTTAAATTCTACACTAAAAGTTTCTTTGAGTAGTTTTTTATCTCTAATCACACTATCGGGGTATTCCAAAAGGCAAAGCAAGTCAAGCAATGATTTTTTGTTTGGTATTTGTCCGTGTGTTGTGCTGTTTGTTGCCGTCCACTTCAAATATTTTGCTATTGCATTTTCAATAAATCCTCCTGTCTGTAACGCCTGTAATAATTCATAGTGCAAAGTTATTTTATGACACTCGCTTGTGTCCACTTTATTAGCGTTCACTTTTGGCAACTCATCTATGTATTTTTGTGTAAGTTCCAGACTACCTATATAAAAATCCACATCAGTTATTGTCCTATGTGTTTTTAGATATGTTCCACACTCTTTTTGCAGTTCTATTAAATCAATCCTTTTTGTCAAACACAAAGCATCCAATAAGTTAGCAAATGTAAATGATATCCTACAAAAATCTGAAAACGATTTTTCAACGTCATCGGTCGGCTCTCTCATTATTTGCCTGAAACGGTCGCTTATCATTTCAAGCCGGCTTTGTTTTTCAACTTCATTTTTTTCAAACCATTCAATAGCATCTAATTGTTTATGTGCCTCCTCTTTATAATCTTCATCCGCTTGCTCCCACAATTTTTTGTCATTTTTCAATTCCTCTAAATATTTATCTAATCTACTTTTAGGTGCCAAATGTGGGTACAACAACTCGCTTAATTCATGGAAAGGAACAATCAAAGAATGAATGTAACGCTCTTTATCCTGTATTGTAGTACATTCAGAAATATTCTCGCTTATTTCATTAATCAAAGAACTATCCAAACCACCTAATACAACTGTGTTGTTAAAAGCTTCTGTGTCAGCTTTAATTTGCTTAGGCAGTTCCTCATCATAATAATTTTGCCACGTGTCGGATAACGGTTTTCTATTGGTAGAAAAACCCAAATCATTCCGCTGTCGTATTACATCTATACATTGATGCAGCACTCCACCAAATTTATAGGCTTTCAAAAATTGTTTCTCTATCTCTGTTCTCATGCTTTCATAATTTATTCAATCTGCAAAGAATGTTTCATACGATATTGTGCTACACCGGAATGTAATACAAATTGTTCCCAGCTTATTCC
Organism: Bacteroidia bacterium; assembly: GCA_025996895.1. GTDB lineage: Bacteria > Bacteroidota > Bacteroidia > Bacteroidales > Azobacteroidaceae > Azobacteroides. Next base: position 12,932 of record BNTW01000020.1, read on the forward strand.
GTAATACTTTAGAGCCTCTTTTAATGTCATCCGTTTATCTTCAAAAACATCAATGTCAATTTGCATAGCGATCAAATCTAACTTTTCATTTTCATCTTTGCAAAACTCTATTTGCATCTTTGTTGTTAATTCCTCTTTCATATCTGTTTTCATATTATCCTGTTTTCTCGTTGAAACTCTATTTCTCCTAAATACCGTTGGAATTGACAATTTGCTTTCAAATTAGCCTCATCTTTTGCTTTCTGGGCTTTGTATTCTGGGCTATTATAGACCTCATCAATAGTTTGCTTTATCCGCTCTGTGAACTCATCACTATTCAGGTGGTCGCTTGGCATTTTCTTAAATTCGTCTAATTGCATTGTTATCAGTCCCATAGCATTGTTGTATTTTTATCATTATCCACATCCTTGCTTTGGCACACCGGGCAAATAATATCCGGGTTGTCGATCCGGAAAGTACCTCCACATTCACATTGCAAACTCTCATCGGCAACCGACACACCTACATTTGTTGTTTTTTCTTTTCCACACTTATCACAATAGTAATAAGTGGAATCAAAACCCGATCCCTCATAGTGCAGCCATTCATTGCCACACTTTCCACATTTCAAATTTAGTATATTTCCCATATCGTTGTTAATTAATAATTTACTACAAAATCATGTCCGACGATATTATTGCCTTCTACATTATTTTGGTTGATAACGTTATTTATTCTGTTATAGTTTCCCGATATTCCTACAATTCCACCGTTATGCTCTACAATGTTAATTTGCAGATTTACAGTTACATTTGCACATACATCCTCTAATGCCTTAATAGATGCTATAAATTCATTTAGTTGTGTCATTGATGCGATCGCATCAATATCAAATCGTTCTATTTTTCTGTTTTCCATAACTCAAAATTTTAGTGATTATCAAAAAGATTATCCAACTTGTGAATACCTGTTTTTACTTGTTCGGCTAATACCTTTGCATAAATTTGTGTCGTTCTAATATCAGCGTGTCCCAATATCTTACTTACCACTTCAATAGGAACGCCCAAACTTAACAACATTGTGGCTGCGGTATGTCGGGCTGTGTGAGTAATTTCCCCAAAAGCAAGCAAAAACAAAACGGTGAATTTTTTACGCAATCTGTTTATAATGAGTTGATTTACTCAAATTTACCACTTTGCCAAAAAGCAGAATATTGTAGAATATTGCACTCTTTCAGTTACCAAACCGTTATTCGGGTTGTTACCGGAATGAAGACAGGTAACAGAGTGCAGATAAGAGAAATTCAATCCGTTTCTTATGTGGTTATTCACAGTATTTTGCATAACAAAGAACGCTTATAGAACAGGTAATTTTACCAATTAAAATATAAGCGTATGAAAGTAGAAAAATTCAAGGTTCTGCTCTACCTCAAAAAGAGTGGTTTGGACAAATCGGACAAAGCTCCGATTATGGGACGCATTACTGTAAACCGTTCCATGTCACAGTTCAGTTGTAAAATCTCCTGTACTCCTACCCTGTGGAATCCACGAGAAAGTCGTTTGGACGGCAAAAGCCGTGAGGCAGTTAAAGTTAATGCCAAGATAGAAAAACTATTGTTGGCGGTACATTCGGCATTTGACAGCCTCGTAGAACACAAAAAACCTTTTGATGCGGAATCGGTCAAAAACTTGTATCAGGGCAGCATGGACTCACAAATGACACTTTTGGCTCTCCTTGACAAATACATGGGCGAACTGAAAGCCCGTGTCGGTATCGACGTTGCTCCGACCACCTTAAGTACTTATGTGTACACACACCGTTCATTGGGCAAGTTCATTAAAAAGAAGTTCAAAACAAAAGATGTTGCTTTCGGACAGTTAAACAAACAATTCATCAGGGAGTATCAGGATTTTGTTTTGGGAGAATTAGGATATTCAATGGATACCGTCCGCCATTATCTGGCTATCCTGAAAAAGATGTGTAAAATAGCGTTTAAAGAGGGGCATTCCGAAAAATTTCATTTCGCTCATTACAAACTGCCCAAACAGAAAGAAACTACCCCAAAAGCATTAAGCCGTGAGAGTTTCGAGAAAATACGGGACTTGGATATTCCCCAAAAATGTCCTTCAACCCGTTTCACAAGGGATTTGTTTCTTTTTGCCTGTTACACGGGAACTGCCTACGCCGATGTAGTCCGCATTACCAAAGAAAATCTGTTTTTGGATGAAGAAGGCAACCTGTGGCTCAAATACGCAAGAAAGAAAACGGACTATCGGGCGCGAGTCAAACTGTTGCCCGAAGCTATCGCCCTGATTGAAAAATACAGGGATGAAAACAGGGAAACGCTATTCCCGATGCAATCGGCAGAGATGGTAAAAGCCAACATGAAAGGCTTGCGGATTATGGCAGATATAAAAGAGCCAATGACCTATCATTCAGGGAGGCACAGCTTCGCGAGTTTAATTACGCTCGAAGAGGGAGTGCCGATAGAAACGATTAGCCGGATGCTTGGACACAGCAATATCCAAACCACCCAAATCTATGCCCGCGTAACTCCGAAAAAGCTTTTCGAGGATATGGATAAGTTCATAGAGGCAACCGGCGATTTGAAATTAGTTCTTTAACCCCATAAACAGTATATTACAATGCGAAGTACATTCAAACTATTATTTTACATTAACCGCAATAAGGTTAAAAGCGATGGCACAACAGCTGTTATGTGCCGAATCAGCATTGACGGTAAAACTTCGGTTATTACAACAGGTATCTATTGTCAGCCCGAAGAGTGGAATGCCAAAAAAGGCATAATCAAAACGGAAAGGGATAACAATCGCCTTTCAGAGTTTCGCAATCGAGTTGAACACACCTACGGGCATATTCTCAAAGAACAGGGTGTAGTCAGTAGCGAACTTTTGAAAAATACGATTTCAGGCGTAAATACGATTCCGGCTTATCTGCTCAAGGCTGGCGAAATAGAGATAGAACGCTTACGGATTCGCTCAATAGAAATAAACTCCACCTCTACTTATCGCGAATCCAAGAATACACAGGCTAACCTTCGGAGTTTTATCCGTTCAAGAGTAATGGAAGATATTGCCTTTTCGGATATTACCGAAGAGTTCGGGGAATCGTTTAAACTGTTTCTAAAAAATACGCAGGGACGTAAATCCTCGTATGTAAACAGATGTATCACTTGGCTCAACCGGCTTATTTACATTGCCATTGACCAAGAAGTGTTGAGAACTAACCCGCTTGAAGATGTAAGGTACGAGAAGAAAGAACCGGCGAAGCACCGTTACATAAGTAAATCTGACTTGAAACGGATTATGGAAACCCCAATGAGTGATTCACGGATGGAACTGGTTCGCAGGGCTTTCATTTTTTCATCGCTGACCGGTCTTGCATATGTGGATATACACCGGCTTTATCCGCATCATATCGGGAAAACAGCGGAAGGAAGATTGTATATCCGGAAACAGCGGGTAAAAACAAATGTAGAGGCATTTATTCCGTTGCATCCCGCAGCAGAACAAATTCTGATGCTTTATAATACAACCGATGACAGCCGGCCTGTATTTCCCTTGCCTGTCCGTGATATGATTTGGTGGAATGTAAACCAAATTGGCGTTTCGATGGGATTGAAAGAGAATCTTTCCTATCATCAAAGCAGGCATTCGTTTGGAACATTATTGCTTTCGGCAGGTATTTCGATAGAAAGTATCGCCAAGATGATGGGACACGCAAACATCAGCACAACACAGGGTTACGCAAAAGTAACGGATATGAAAATCTCGGAAGATATGGACAGGTTGATGGAACGAAGAAAAACAATGCAAAATAACGCAATTAAAACCGTACAGCCATGGATAGAGAAATAATAAAGATAGAAAACGGAATTGTATCCGTTCCTGCATCCTGTAAGATTTGGATGACGCAGTACGAAATTGCAAAGCTGTTTGAATGCTTTGCAGCCAAAGTTAGCAGTAACATCCGTTCAATTCTTAAAACCGTAGTACTTGATGAGAGAGCGGTTTGTCGAACTTATTACTATAAAGACGGCAGTTCTGTGGAGCAATATAATCTGGAAATGATTACCGCCCTGTCTTTCAGAATTAAATCGAAAAATGCGGAAATATTCAGGAACCAGCTGATGAGAAAAATGGTTACAAATACCATTGAACAGCAAATTCTGATGAATATCCGGTGGGATGACAAGGTATTATTAAATTGAAATAATCCATTTTCATCTGAACACAAGGATAAAAGAAGGGAATAAAACGACAAGGCTGAACCCTCCGGGTATTTCGACAAATCTTCCTTTTTCGCTCCACGAAAAAGAGTATTTGTCGAAATAGCCTTGTCTTATTTATTCTCCTTCTATTAATGAGGCGTTTATCAGTTGAAAAAGGAAAAAATATTCAAAGGGAGGCTTTTGGGTAGTAGCTACCGGAACTTGTCCCTGTATCCTTCCTCCAACAACTTTTCAATATCCGAAGAACGGTACAGGATTTTCCCACCCAGCTTGATATGCGGAATACGCCCCTCGTTGCGATAGTCCTGCAAACTTCTCCGGCTGAGTTTTAATTTTTTCGACAATTCGTCATCCGTATAAAAATACTCTCCGTTTAATGTCGGTTTTCTACCTGTAAACAAACGTTCCACAGCCAAAGAAAGACTATCCAATGAAAGAAAAAAGGATTTTACTCTTTCGTTGTTTTCTGATGTTACTAATTGACTACTCATAAATATATTTTTTGATTTTGTATTGATACTTTGGTTTGTTATCTCATTCTAATGCTTCATATAACTGCCCCAACCTGAAATATGCAAAGTATATGGTAATTCTTCGGATGCCAACCGGCAACACTTCATTCCCATACGGACATAGCAGCCATTTTCATCCGAATCTATCTCGTAACAGGAAAAGCTACCCCATCCATAATCTTTGTCATAACAATAAGCAAGCAGGTAATAATTACCGTTGTAGCCCCGAAAGATATATACATCGGGATTGCCATTGACACTTTCCCAACCGCCCTGCCACAAGGCAAGAGTATTCTGATTTGATTGATATTCTTCCATACTTATATCTTCTTTCCTTTGTATATAGCCTGTTTCCGCTTGTCTTCCACCAAGGGAAGAATCTTTTCCACATCTTCCGGCTTATAATAAGTTTTGTGGCTGATTTGGGAATAAGCCAGCGTCCCGTTATCCCGAAGCGTCTGCAAAGTTCGGGGAGAAATCTTCAAAAGCAGGCATACATCCTGATTGTCCAACCATTCACTCATATCCCTGTCGCCATGAAGCCGGCAGAGGTATTCCATCCTTTTGGCGAAACCTTCAAATTTCGAGAGCATCGCCTCGAATGTTTTCGCATCAATATTTACTATTTCCATCTTGATATTTTATTTGTTAAATTTCTATTTCCTGCCAAAATTAAGGTATTAAATTATCACATTCCAAAGAACGGCTTCCTTTGCTTTTTTCCACTGTATTTTGCACAAGTTCATTTCCGGAAGCGGTGATATTTTCACCTTTTTACCACGAAGTAAAACAGAAAAATCCGCACCGCAAAGGATTTACAGGCAAGTGGCAGCATGTTGCGTCGATTTGGCAGTGGTTTGCTTCGGCAGGTAGGACAAATCTTTTGTTTGAACAGGTATTTTAATCCCCAAAAGTAACTTTTCCAATCCATCTCAACTTCTTTCAAATTTTATCAGAACATAATCAAAAATAAGAAGGACAGGTATTGCCGACACACTATTATTCGGTGCGCAAAACGGTGCAGTTTACACCGTCTGCCAAGAGACTGTAACAGAAAGATATTGCAGAATCATCCATATAAGCCCAATTCGATTACGGTGCTGATTAATAATTGTTTATTTGCATCAGAATTGATTTCAGAACAGAGGTAAATACTGACACTTGCATGAGAATCTGTTTTGGAATCAATTTAGAAATAAGATAAGATGTTAGTATAGAATTCAATATTTAATTCAAAACAGGCATCAATGTTTAACAATCAACAGATTTAAGTAATGAAAACAAAAAAGAATCGAAAACAGGTTTCAGTAGCGGAATATATTGAGACCTATTGTCAGGAAAAAAGGATAAGGGAACGGTTCGCAGTATATATCAGTCCACAGACGCATCGCAATCTTAAAAGTATTGCACGGCTGTTTGCAAGCGAACATCACACAACAGCATCTTCCTTAGCTGATTCCATCATCTCCTGCCATTTTGAGGCATACAGGGAACTTTTGAACGGTGTGCAGAAGGAGGATAGACACGGACTTCTCGAATGGCTGGAGGATATGAAACGGTGCGGAAATGAAGAACAGGATGAACAATCGAATGATGTCAAGGTATAGACATTTTATTTCCACAAACGAGAGTGTAAAATTTACCCATTCCAATGGAACATAAATGTTCGGTTAGCGGAGCAAGTTTATGTTTCGAGTGCATCGAAACTCTGAATTATCCCGCTGGTCTCCATTCAAACTTGTAAAAAGGATGATGATAATGAAAAACAAAAAAGGCGGGCGACCGAAATTAAGTCCCGCCGAAAAACTGAAATACCGGATAGCGGTCAATCTTTGCACGAAAGATTATTACGCCTTGAAAGCAAAAGCAACCCAAGCAGGAATGACCTGTACCGAAGTGGCGCGATTGACAATTACCGGTTGCCAAGTTCGCCAACGATTGACAACAGAACAAATGGACTGTATCCGCAAACTCTCCGGCATGGGAAACAATCTGAATCAGATTGCGAAAAAAGCAAATGCCGAGGGTTACACCGATGCCCGAAGCGAATACCTCTATCTGGCGGATAAAATTGATAACACATTAAATCTTTTAGAAAATGGTAGCCAAGATAGTTAAAGGTAAAAGTTTCAAGGGCGTAATCAATTACGTTCTCGACAAAGCCAAGCAAACGGAATTAATTGCATCGGAAGGCGTTCGCCTGAAAAGCCGTGAATCCATTATACGAAATTTCATCACTCAAGCCGGGTTAAACCCAAAAGTATCCAAAACGGTCGGTCATATTTCATTGGATTTCTCGGCACAGGACAAGGATAAATTGACCAATGAGAAAATGGTGCAGATTGCGAAAGAGTACATGACAAAAATGGGAATTATAAATACACAGTACATCATTGGTCGGCATTACGACAAGGAACATCCGCATATCCACATCGTTTTCAATCGGATAGATAACGATGGTAAAACGATTTCGGACAGGAACGACCGTTACCGTAGTGAAAAGATATGCAAGGAGCTGACCGAAAAGCACGGATTGTACTTTGCACAAGGCAAAGAAAATGTAAAACGGCATCGCTTGAAAGAGCCGGATAAAACAAAATACGAAATTTTTGATGCCCTGAACGCAACCATTCCGAAGTGCAAAAATTGGAAAGACCTGAATGACGAACTGAAAAAGCAAGGTATCGTAATCAGTTTGAAATACAAGGGCAACACCAATGAAGTTCAGGGCATTCGGTTTGAAAAGAACGGATATATATTCAATGGCTCAAAGATTGACAGGCAATTCAGTTACAGCAAGATTGATTTTCAACTGAAACAAAATGACAGGACGCAAGATATTCATGTTCAATCCGCACATAATCATTCCCAAAATCAATCTTCTGTTTTGGAAAATACAGTTTCTGCTTTGGGTGGGTTATTCGATATTCCGACATCAGGAACAAACTATGACCCCGATGAAGCGGAATTGATGCGACAAACTAAACCCAAGAAGAAAAAGAAAAGAGGATATCATTTATAAACCATTAAAAAACAAGTCATTATGAGCAATACGAATAAAATGGATACTTCCGCCATATTTGAAATGTTTGAAACAATAAATAGTAAGTTGGATAAGCAACCGAACAAACAGGTTGAGGTTGATTTATCAGCTATAAATGCTATAACAGAACGGTTTGAAAATGTGATTGACGAAGTTAAAAAGCCCACCATAATCGAACATCAACACCGCCATACGATTGATATACGTTCCAATTGGTTTTTTCTTTCATGGGTAGCATTGGCTGTAATCGTGCTTGGCTCATTTTGGGCAATTGCCAACCAACGGCAAACGATTAGCCAATATCGAGACAATGACATGAAATACAGGTATATTAAGATGCAAGGACAGACCAGTAAAGAAAATCTTTATTGGTTGGAACAGCAATTCAAGTATGGTGATAGTATCCGAATCATTCGTAAGCATGTAGAGAAATACGAGGAGTTAGTTCAGGAACAGGCGGAAAGATTGGAAAGGGTGCGAAGGAATAGTGAGGAGGCAGAAAAACTGCGGGAAAATGTTGAATTGTTAAAAACCAAGTAAGCGTCTGCTACTGCATTTAAGAATATCCGAAATATACATAATCAAAAAATCGAATTACGCAAGTTTCTTGTGATGTTTTTTGCCGACACGAAGATTATTACTACCTTTGCGGCCGAAGTTTTAATAGCAGAAATAGAGATAAGTACGCATTAAAAATTAGTTTGCATTAAAATGGGAAAAATTAATTTTCAGGTTCTCACCCAGGCTGGCCAGGCAACGATTGGTTGCGTAAAAGAGGGTATCTTTATAAAGATAATCTTCCGGGTTCAGCCATTCTTTCTTCAATTTTCTCCAAAGCGTTTCAGCGATGTTCAGGTGAGGGGAATAGGGTGGAAGAAAGAAGATAAACAATTCTCTTTTCTGCCAGTAAGGAATCCGCTCCTGAATAAGTTTCGCCTTATGTACACGTGCATTGTCCAATACAATAAATGTTTTTTTGTGTATCTGAAAAGAAAATTTCTCCAAATATTCCAATATAAACTGGGCATCAATGTTTGCTTCGGTAGTTTGCCATCGACATTGGCTCTGTCTGTTTATAAACCCAAAACAATTGAGTTTATAGGCTTTTTCGGAAAGGATGCAAACATCCTCATCCGGGAATTGCCAGCCGTAAGGAACATATCCTTCGCTGCACACATGGGTTTCATCACCATAAAAAAGGTCTATTGTTCCTTTCATACTCAACTGCTCAAGTTCTTTCAATTTTTCGACCTGAAGTGCATAATACTCCGGCATGGGTTGTCCTTTGCTCCGGCGTCTTATTCGTTTATATCGTCCGCCAAACTTTTTAAAAAATTCTTGAACGTGCTGCTGCTAACATTTTTCCCGCTTTGCTGCTCCCATTCGGCTTTAGCCGTTTGCATCCGTTGCCGGTTGGCTTTTATGGCAGACAGGATGGCTTCTTTATCTTCGACTATATCAATAATCGGCTTACGACCCCGACCAGGCTTGGTACGCAAACCCGATAGCCCCTCGGACTTGTACCGCTTTAGCCAACTGTTGACACTTACATTACACATGCCTGTAATGGCCCCGACTTCTGCGGAACTGCGACCTTCGGATTTAAGAAGTATGCTTTGGCAACGCATCCGGAAACAGTGGCTTGACCCACACTTGAATCCATATTCTAATTCCCTGCGTTGTTCCGGTGTTAGAATTGGTGTATTGACTCGTCCCATAATGGACGCAAAGTTAAAAAATAATATAAACTATTTCTTAGCACATACTTAAGTAAAAATATAAGATGCTTGAATTGAAAAATATACATAAATCCTTTGGCGATGCACAGGTGCTGAATGGGGTCAATCTCCGTTTGGAAAAGGGTTGTGTATATACACTCAAAGGTGGTAACGGTTCAGGCAAAACGACCTTAATCAACATCATATCGGGATTTCTGAAACCGACTGTTGGTGTTGTGGAGTTTAAAGGAAAGAAAATTGCGCGGTTTGCGCCCTATCGTGTCAATCGTTTGGGAATTGGGCGGACATTTCAGGATTTGCGGCTGGCTACGCAAATGTCTGTTTATGAAAATATTTTGCTGGCACAGGAAAAGAAATTATTTGCCAATCCGAGTAAAGAACAGCAAAAACGCGCAGACGAAATTTTGGAAAAAGTTTCTTTGTCGGAAAAACGCAATGAATTGGCGGGCGAGATAAGTTACGGACAACAAAAATTATTAACTATCGGCTGTTGTATAGCCAACGATGCCGATTTGTTGTTAATTGACGAGCCGGTAGCGGGCATTGATAAAGACAATTTGCTGAAAATTACCAACCTGATAAAGCAGTTAAAACAAGAGGGGAAAACGATTTTGCAAATTGAACACAATACCGATTATATTAACGCAACAAGCGACCATATTTTGCAAATGGAAAAAGGAGTAATCGTATGCTGAAAGTAGCACACATAACCACAGGTTACGGCAAAAAGCAAGTGCTGACTGATGTTTCCTTTGAAATCGGCAAAGGCGAAATTGTTTTGCTGACGGGCGGCAACGGCTCAGGCAAAAGCACAGTGCTGAAAACGATATACGGCTTGTTGAAAATTTGGTCGGCAGAAGGGAAAATTATTTTTGAGGGCGAGGACATTACCGCTTTGCCCACAGCGCAAATGTTGCGGAAAGGCATTGCTTATATGCCACAGAAGAAAAATGTGTTTGAGGACTTTACGGTAGAAGAAAATTTGCTTACTTCGGCAAGCATTTACACAACTGCCGATGCCAAAGAACGAGTAAAAAAGGTTTATGAAACGCTGCCGATGCTTGAAACGCTGCGAAAACGCACACCGTTCCATTTAAGCGGCGGCGAAAAGCAGTTATTGGCGTTTGGCTGCTTGTTGGTGCATAAGCCGAAATTGGTGTTGCTGGACGAGCCGTTTGCGGGGGTTGATTCTCAAAATTCCGAGATAATTGCAAATGGTATAACCGATTTGAAAAAGGAAAATACAACTTTTATTATTGTAGAGCATAAAAGGTATTTATTTGAAAATCAGATAGATAAAGTTATTGAATTGGAATTAGGAATTATTAAAAATTAAAATAATATGAATAAGAAAATTTTTATTACAATTGGAGTGATTGCGGTTATTGCAATCGGAGTATTTGTTTATCTGAATAAGAGTAATAAACAAGTAACAAAAGTAGGCGTTATTGCACCTTTAACAGGGCAAGTAGCAACTTACGGACAGGATTTGAAAAAAGGCATTGATGTTGCCTTTGACGAAGAACCTGATTTTAAGGTCTTTTATCAAGACTCAAAAGCGCAGGCAAACACAGGTCTGAATGCAATGCACCAACTTCGGAATGTTGAGGGCATTAACTATTTTGTAGGCGATGCTACTACCACCGTTTCTTTGCTTATTGCAGAAGAAGCGCAGAAAAACAAAACGCCGCTTTTAGTGCCGATTGCTTCGGGCAATGACATTAAAACCAAAGGCGATTACATTTTTCAAGATTGCCCTCGTAACGAAAAACAATCTATTGCCGCTGCAAAATTTATTGCAGAAAATTTGAAACTGAAAAAAGTTGGTATTATCTATCAACAAATTTCTTATGGTGTCGAATTATCCGACAAATTGGTTTCGGAATTGAAAAAGTATGGTATTGAGCCGTTGTTTAATGAAAGTTTTCAAGACGCAAAAACAGGATTGAAAAATATCATTGTGAAAGCAAAAGAAGCCCAACCCGAAATAATTTTTATTCCGATGGAATACGAAAGTGCCGCACTTGTATTGAAACAATGTAGAGAACAAGGCGTAACTTGTTATTTTATCGGGACTGATGGCGCATATTCCGAAAAACTTGTTGAGTTGGCAGGAAAAGCGGCAGAAGGTTTTTATTTCACGATGTTTCCGTTAAATACAAATTCCGAGTATTACAAAGAATTTGAAACTAAATTCAAAGCAAAATATAACGCTTTGCCTAATGTATTTTCTTGCTACGGTTACGAATCTGCAAGAAATATGATAACCGCAATAAAAAATACCGATGGCAGTCCAGAAACCGTTAAAGACTATTTCTATAATAATGAATTTGATTCATTTACAGGAAAATTGAAATTTGACGAAATGGGCGAAGTCATAAGGGATTTTGGAATTATTAAAGTAATTAATGGCAATTTTATTTTTGAGAAATGAACGATTTTCCTTTAATTGGTCAAATTATTGTCTTTTTCAAGCTGATTTTTATAAAGAAAGAAAAATTGAAAGAGATAAAAAGAGCAGATATCAATGCTTCTTTAATTGGGGCTGCATTGATAATTGCAGTTGGTACGGCTTGGTTTAATATTCAAAATACATATGTATGCAAAACAGATGCAAAAACAAATATCATATTTGTCATATCTGTTTGTATTTTAACTATTTTATTTTTCATATCAACAATCCGATTGATAAATTTATTATTAATAAATATTTCGGAAAATCAAAGTGCAGACTGCCCTCCGTCTGCACTTTTGCGCTGCAAAGATGTAATTAAAGATTTATTATTTCAAGATAGATTTGATGATGTTGAAAAACTGATAAAAGAGCAAATTAAAAATTTCACAAAGCACCAAGATTTTGCGACAAAATTTAAAAATGTTACAAATAAGACAGAATTAAAATTAGATGCAATAAAAACCGATGCTGGAAATTCTGTCGGCGGAAGATATAGATGTGTTCTGTCAAATCCTGATTATTATAAAAAAGATGAAGTACAGACAAAAAGTTTGGTTAGGTATTTCCTTTTGTTTTATAAAGATGCACAAGTAAATAGATTTAAAAGAATATTTTCTTTGCCGATTGAAAGTAAAAATAATGGAGATGTTGCGAAAGGCAAGGATGAAGAACAGTGTAAACTATTTCTTTATTATATAATTGCTAATATAATAGCAGGAGTAGATACTCGTATTTTAATATATAAAAACGGGAATCCTAATTTTTTCAAAGCATTAGATTATGTAATTGCTGAAAATTTTGATGCAGACCTCAAAAAAACTAAATTGTATTTTTCATACGAAAAAGAGGGCGACACTGATGATTGGGCATTGTGTAGTACAGATAGTTATCTAATCAATATAATACGAAACGATTTCAAAGCGCGTTTAGAATATCAAGAAAATAGTAATAATTGTTGTTTAAAGATAACTGAAAAAAGAGATGAAAATTATAAACACCTTTTAAGGTTATTGGGCATTTACAATTCTACTAATCAAGAAATCGATGCAGGTACAGAGTTGGCAATAGTACAAAAGGTATTGGAATATGTCAATGACGCTGATGTTTGCTCTGATGATGATACAAAAAAACATGCACAATCATTACTGAAACAATGGATTTCAGATATTCCAAAACAGAAAAACAGCAAGAAGGCATGAATTATAATTTTTTTAAAGGAGCTATGCAATTTGCTTTTGACATTTGGACAAAAGATGTAACATCAGAAAATTATAAGGAAGAAATCAAAAAAGCACAGAGTTATTGTTGGCTATTTTTTATTTCTGTACTTGTTTCGGCAACTGTCTATGTGGTTTTTGAAAAACCAGAAAATGATTTTCATTTAATTTCTAATCTCATATTGGTATGGCTTTTTTTATCATTTTTACCATTGATATTTGGATTTATACTGTTGCTGTCCAAAATAGAAAAAATTCATTTATCCACAAAATCAGAATGCAATTCTATTCATAAGTGTAAAGCAGCAATTAAAGAATCTATCATTGATAAAGATTTTATTCACATAAAACAATTTACAAAAGAGCAATTGCAAAAATATGAAGATTATAAGAACTTTATTGTTGCTTTTGAAGAATCCACTCAGATTAAGCCAGAAGTCTTCGGTACCATTAATAAAGATGGATTAAATTCAATTGGTGGCAGATTTCAATGTGTTATAGCAAATCCGGATTATTATAAAGGCGATGTTAAAAAAGTGAATGGTTTAATACAATATTTTTTGGGGAATTATCAAATTGCTTCAAACAACCAATATGTTAGAATTTTTTCATTACCAATGCGAGAAAGTCGGAACATATTAACAGAACAAGAAAATGAGGTTTTATTTTTTTATGTTCTTTCAAATGTTTGCGCAGGCATAGACACCTATGTTTTAGAAGTTGAATTAGATAAGCCGTATGAGTTTTTTAAAACTATTGATTATGTTATTGGCGATGTTTTTGATAGTAAAACAGGTTTAAAGAAAAGTAAACTATATTTTTCATATGCAATAGACGATAAAAACCGAAATAATATTTTATGTACTACTGATGATTGTTTACTACATTTGATGCAGAGTGATTTTAATGTTCGACAAGAAATTTGTAATAATTCAAACACAGACGATAGGTGCATGAAAATCACAAATAAAAAAGATAAAGAATATAATGATTTAGTAAAAATTCTTGGTTTTTCAAAGGAAAAAGAATCCCAAGTTTTAACGACATTCAAAAATAGATTAGATGAAAAAAATGAAGATGGGATAAATTATAGGAACATTGGCAACACGATTGCGAATGAAGCAATTAAGATAATAAACTCGTTGATTTCTAAATAATGACAAAAAACATAAATAACATTATCGGTTGGGGAATTTCAAAAGAAAAACTCCATTCCAAATTATCTGATGGGACTTATAAGTTGCAAACATTGGATATTGACTTTGGAACAAAATGCAGTTTGCATTGTCCTCATTGTTTTAAAAGTAAATTCAATCAAAATGAAAGCAAAGGAAACGCCTTAACTTTTGATGAAACAAAGAAAATCATTTTGCAAGCCAAAGAATTAGGGTTGGAAAGTATCAAAATTTTAGGTGCAGGCGACCCATTGGAAAACGAAGATTTTTTGGATTTTGTCAAGTTCAATTCTTCATTAGATATACACACTTGCGTTTTTACCAAAGGACACATTTTAGGCAATGACGAATTGGCAAAAAAATACAATCAAAAGTACGGAATTACCAATGCTCGCGATTTAGCGAAAGAATTATACAACTTGAAAACGAGTATTTTGTTGGGTTTTAATTCTTTCAAAGAAGACACACAATTAGATTTCGTAGGCTTGCCAAAATTTGATTATTATAATTATCGAGAGAGTGCATTAAAGTTGTTGATAGAATTGGGATTTAATTCATTCAAAGAAAATACGGCTACTCGTTTGGCTTTGATTTGCGCACCGTACAAATTGAGTAATATTGACGAGGTTTTTGACATATATAAATTTGGTAAAGAGCAAAATATCTATGTTGCCGCTTGCCCTTCAACGGTAAGTGGTATGGGACATTCCGAACAAGAGCAGATACAAAAACAAAAAGGCGAATTTTATAATAAGTCTATTGATTTGTACACTAAAATTTATGTTTGGGCTATAAACAATGGATATGTAACAAAAGAAGATTTTGAAAAAGATGGCGTTTCGTTGTATCCGGGTGCTCATATATGTAATCAAGTTGCAGCAGGTTTATATATTATTTGGGATGGTAAAGTAATGGTTTGTCCCGGTTTGGACGGTGCAGATGCGATAGTTTATGAAGATGTTCGCAAAAAGCCGTTAAAAGAAATTTGGATAGATAGCCCCAATTATCAGCGAGCAGGAATGATTGATAAATTTAATTTTCAATGCGTTGCACGAGAAAAGGAATTATTTAATAATGATAATTTTTATTCGATAGTTTATAAAAAAGTTTTAGAGGCAATACAATGATTATGCAGATAATTTGCAACATATTATTAAGTTTCTTTATTTACACTTTAATAGCATTATCATTTGTATTGTGTTATTACCCAACCCGCTTTTTCCATATCGCCCATGCCATTACCCTAACCTTTTCCGCCTATTTCACCTATTTTTTTTCGCAGCAGTTGCATTTTCCATTATATTTATCAATCCCATTAGCAATTATAGCCGCTACTGCCGTTGGAATGTTATCCGAAATTGCTTTATACAAACCATTACGGAAACGCAATGCCTCGCCAATGATACTGATGATTGCCTCGTTAGGACTTTACACCGTGCTGCAAAATGTGATTTCTATGCTTTGGGGCGATGATACCAAAAGCGTACGCACAGGCGAAATCAAAGTAGGCAACGAGTTTTTCGGGGCATATATTACCGATATTCAGATTATCACGATTGTAATTTGTTTGGCGTTGTTTTTGGCTTGTGTATTTTTTATGAAATACAACAGGATTGGGCGTAATATTCGTGCAGTAGCCAGTAATCCGGAATTGAGTAATATTGTCGGTATCAATTCCGACAGGATTATTTTGTGGTCGTTTGGCATTGGTTCGGCATTGGCGGCGGTTGCCGGAATTTTGATTGCTTTCGATACGGATATGACACCTACGATGGGTTTTAATTGGCTGTTGTATGGCGTGGTGGCGATGATTATCGGCGGCGTAGGCAGTAATTGGGGATTGGTAGGCGGTGCTTTGCTGTTGGCAACGGCTCAACACCTATCGGCATACTACATAGGCAGTCAATGGATGGATGCCATTGCCTATATTATTCTGATTTTGTTTTTAATAGGAAAACCGCTCGGCTTTAGTGGCAAACGGTTGAAGAAAATAGAAATATAAGATGGAATATCTGTTACATTTATTGATATTAGTCGGCATTTACGCAATGCTCTCGCAAAGTTTAAATCTCTCTGCGGGCTTTGGCGGAATGATTTCGCTTGCTCACGCAGGATTTTACGGAGTGGGTGCATATACCGCCGCTTTGCTTGCCGTCAATTTCGGGGTGCCTTTCTTGTTGGTCTTACCGATAGCGATGCTGTTAAGCGGATTATTGGCGTTGGTTGTGTCCGCTATTGCTTTGCGCACGATAGACGACTATTTTATTATCTGCACTTTGGGTATTCAGGTCATTGTCTTTTCATTGATGAACAATTGGATGTCGCTCACCAAAGGACCGCTCGGCATTCCGGGTATTCCTGCCATTTCACTGTTTGGAGTTGCAATAGAAAGTAAATGGGCATTTTTGCTTTTAACATTGTTTTTTGTCGCTTTGATATTCTTTTTCCTGAAAAAACTGACCGCCTCTTCATTTGGTCTTACTTTGCGGGCATTGAGCGAAGACGAAATTTTTACACAATCGTTAGGTAAAAATGTTTATTTGTCAAAAGTTATCTCTTTTACCGTTGGTGCGATGCTTGCCGCCGTTCCGGGAGTGCTTTACGCACACTATATCAGTTATATTGACCCGACAAGTTTTACAGTCGATGAATCTATTTTTATCCTTTCCATTGTCATTATCGGCGGTATGCGCAATTTATGGGGAAGTGTTATTGCGGCAGCGTTTCTTGTTTTTTTGCCCGAAGTCCTGCGCTTTGTCGGTATGCCGAATGCCATTGCTGCCAATATGCGGCAGATTATTTATGGTGGGGTATTGATTTTTATGATGTTTCGGTATAGTCGGGGATTTGAACGGAAAGCTGCTGATAATCTTTTTTAGGCATCGGTGGGGAAAATGCGGGGAAAATTTCTCCAATCAAAAAGTCTAATTGACTGACTATCAATTAGACTTTTACTTTTCTGATACCCAGAGCCGAATCCATAGAATACAAATGATAAAACATGGAGATAAATATATTACTTTCTCTATGGTTAAGTAAGTAATCTTTTATATCTTTGTAGTCAAAAGCCGTTCTTTGTATTTTGTGCAAAATGAGGTAAAAGAAAGAAATTCGCTCGTTTCTAAACCGTTACCTGCTAAGATTTTTATTCTTGCAACTTGCTTGTTTTCAGTCGGAAAGAAAAATTCATGTGTCTTGCGGTATGGAACGTTACCTTTTTGTCATCAATACCAGCCTCCGCTACAATACGTTTCAATCTCTCATTTGCTTTGTTATTTAGGGGCAAATCAAATATCAAATCATTGTCTTTTGTCCGCTTTCTGCCTGCTAACAAGTCAAGGGCGGGTTTTGCCAACGGTAAATATTCCTGCTTTTTAGTCTTTTGCTGTATGTATATCAACATCGTTTCATTATTGACTTCCCGGATACGCTCCCATGTTAAGCCCTTTACATCTGAAAATCTTAATCCGGTGTAGCAACTGAATAAATAAGCGGTTTTAATCTCATCAAAAGGCGTTTTTGTGCCTATCAATGTTTTAACCTCATCTATTGTCAAAAAGGGGATTTCCGTTGAGGTATTTTTTGGTTTTAATTCCTTATTGATAGTGTCAAGTGGGTTTTTGGGTATAATCTCATCTTCAACCGCTCTTTTGAATACTACCTTTAATTTTCTCAAATAACAAACCTGTGTGTTTGCTGATAATTGGGCGGTTTTTATTCCGGCGGTATTTTTTAGGTAGTCGATAAAATCCAAACAAAATTTTTTATCCGCTTGTTTAATGGTGGTATTGGGGGCAAAGTCCTGTACAAACAAAACCAAGGTATCGTAACTTCTTTTTGTTTGTGGGTTTTTGCTGCCTGCTACGTGCTGGATATAATCTACAAGCAACATTTTTTGTTTTTTGTTACTTGTATTGCTTAGTCCATGTTCCGCTTTTTGCAAATCTACTATCCGTTGGCTTTGGATTGTTTTTACAATTTCAAGCGTTTGGCGGTTTTGTTCTTTATCCAATGGCGTTTTTTCTGGAATAAGATAGAGCTTCAAATAGTCCTTTTGCCGTGTCCCATTCAAATAGGTATCTAAAAAAATGGATTTATTGCCATTTTTCATGTCCTTAAAGCGTATTCTTACCGGTTCCTTTACTTTTGGATGCTTCTTAATGTTACCCATATTGTAGAAATTTTATTGTTACCCGATGCAAAGATACAACATCATTTTGAATAAGGGACAAACTGGGGACAAAAAATAACATAAAAACAGAATGATAACAGAAAACAAAAGCATAATTTCAATTACTAAAAATATGCTGTATATGTGGTTATATCTTACTTTTATTGTGCTTTTTTTAGCTTGTTATTTTCTTTCAAAAATCGGCATGATTATTCCGTTGTGAAAACATGTAAGGCGGGATTTTCATCTCGCCTTTTTCTTATTATCTTTTTCGAATTAAAACCGTTTGTGTTACGACAATCGCAACGATTTTCCGACCCTCAAAGTAGTGGTGGGTTTTATATTATTCAATTTGCAGATTTTATTGATAGTCGTACCGTTTTTACGAGCAATAGAATATAAGGTATCGCCTGACCTAACGCGGTGATAATGGATTTTGCCCGAACTGCCGGCTAAATAACGACCGGAAGAAGAATTATAGGCTTTGCCCGACTCACTTTTCTTAAAAACATAAAAATCGTCTTTGGTGCATAATTCTTCAAAATCAATGATCTCGCCCGGATTAATGGCTTGACCTAAAAACCGGAATTCAAAATGCAAATGTGAGCCGGTTGAACGGCCGGTATTTCCACCCAATGCAATGGGTTGGCCGGCTTGCACTTGTTCGTCCTGCTCTACTAAAAACTTCGATAAATGGCCATACACGGTTTCCAAACCGTTGGGGTGGCGCAATACCAAATAATAGCCGTAACCTTTCCGTTCGTACTGTTTCACCCGCACTTTGCCGTCGAATGCCGCATAAACCGTATCACCAACTTGCAGTTTGAGGTCTGTGCCGTAATGAAATCTCCGCCGGCGCGGGCCATAATTAGACGTGATTTTCCCTTCTACAGGCATTATGAAACCGGAAACATCGATTTTGAATTCACTCGGAATATCAACACCTGCGTATGCTTTCACATATTCGGTATTCCAGCTATCATACAACTCGTCGGCCGGAAATATTTCGTCTTCTCTGTCTAATTCCATTTGAAGCAGCATCGAATCGACAGTGGCTTTATCGTAGCTCGGTCTTACCAGGTCGGCTAACAACTTGTTTATTCTACTTTCTTCTTTGCTGGATTCCGTAATGGTTTTTATTAGATTCCGAACATCTTCTTTTGACGGTTGATTTTGAGCTTGTACTCCCTGCACGGAAGTCAGCAAAATAAGTATTCCAACGATACTGAAAAGGGTTGTTTGTATCTGTTTTTTAATCATTAGACTTCGTCGTTTGCATAAAGGTTAGACAATAAAGACGGATTATAGCTAAATAATTCATCTTCTTTAAAAAATCGCTTCAGTTCGATAACCGCTGTTTTTGTGGAATCGGAAGCATGGACGATATTTTCCTGCACACTCATGCTGTAATCTCCCCTGATTGTTCCGGGCAGCGCATGGCGTCCGTTAGTAACTCCGGTGATTGTTCGTACGACAGAAACGGCTTCTAAACCTTCCCAGCAACAAACGATTACCGGACATGTATTCATAGCATTTTTTACTCGTTGAAAAAATGGTTTATCCTTTAAATGGGCGTAGTGTTCGCTTAAAGTTTCATCACTCAACCACGTCATTTTCATGCCAACGAGTACCAAACCTTTTTTCTCAAAACGGCTGATAATCTCACCGATAAGTCCGCGTTGAACGGTACATGGCTTGAGGATTACGAGTGTTCTTTCCATCTTTTCGAGTGTTTCGGAAACAAAGAAAAAACATTTTTTCCTAAAAACCAAACATTTAACATACTTTTAATATAATCATTCCAAATAAGAAGTAATTTGTCCGGAAATTTGCAGCAACGAAATTTCGCATAATTTGGTATTGTATTGGGCTTGCAACAAACGTTCTTCGGCTTCCAAAAGGCTGTTTTGCGCTTCGCGTAATTCAATTCCCGACAATTCGCCCAAGCGATAACGTTCCATCGCAATATCGTAATTTTCGTGGGCTGCTTCCAGATTTTCTTCTTCCAAATCGGCTAATTCCAGATTATTTTGGTAAGCTGTCCACATTTTAGACAAATCGGCTTTAAGAGAAAGTTCCAATTGTTGCTGTTCCAATTCGCGATTTTGAATAACAATGCGGACATTTTTCTGTTCCCTTTTCCGGTTAAACCCGTCGAAAAGGCTATAGCCCAACGTAAAACCGTAATTTGGCCCCAACGTATTTTGCCGTTTGGTATTTGAATTGTCCGTATCATATAAATTCAGGGTGTAACCGTAACCGGCATTCAGCTTTAAATAAGGATAATTACGCGATTGAACCGCTTTTAAATCCAATTCGCTCAATGTTTTATTTTTTTGTGAAAGCAACAGTCGCGAATTAGCTTCTGTTGTTTTTTCCCACAAAGCCGGCTGGTTTAATCCTTTATCGGTGTCAATGATTGTATCGCAAATTTGCAATTTTTGAGCCACATTTTCCAACGCCATTAACTGATTTAACACAATCGCAGAAGTATTAACTACTTCGTATTGCTTAATTAAATTCGAGCTGTCTGCGTTGAAATCCACGCGGGCTTGTTGTAGATCCAAGCGCGACATCGAGCCGATGTTGTAGCGTGCTTCCACAATCCGCAAGCGTTCTTTCGAGAGCGAAACCGCATATTTGAGGTTTTTCAGGCGCAAATTTTGCCGGACATAATTGTAATATTCCGAAGTGAGCGACGCAATTAGATTTTCAATCGTCAGGCGCGTCGTGATTTCTCCCATTTGTTGAAATTCCTTCAGCCGTTTATATTCGGTCTGCATGCGGAAACCGTCAAAAACCGTCCAATTCAGGTTTAAACCGATATTCGCTCCCTGATTGAAAATATTGCGGTAGTTAATTGTCACATTCTCCACCGACTGCTGGTCAATATTGGATAGCGAGCCGTTGTAACCCGCATTGACATCCAGCGTAGGCAAAATTCCCGCATTGCCCAATGTCACATTATTATCCGTAATCTGTTGTTCGTTGCGGACAATTCGAATATCGTAATTATGTTCCAGACCGGTTTCCAAAACCCGTTTCAAATCATACGTTTCCTGCGCAGAAGCGTAGAAAGGGAGAAATATAATAACCAGTATTGTCAAGCCTGAAATGACACGTTTTTTCATTTTTCTTCTGTTTTTTTCCGATTTGTTGAAAAATAAGTATAGACCGCCGGCACAATAAACAGGGTGAGAAAAGTTGAAACCAGCATACCGCCGATAACGGCAATCCCCATGGCAATACGGCTGTTTGCACCTTCCGCACTCGCAAACGCCAGCGGAAGCAAGCCCAAAACCGTCGCCAAACTCGTCATTAAAATCGGACGTAACCGTTGAATAGACGCCCCTTCAATGGCCTCCATTTTGTTCATGCCCGCTTCCTGTCGTTGATTGGCAAATTCGACAATCAAAATACCGTTTTTCGCCACTAACCCGATCAGCATGATAATCCCTATTTGACTAAAAATATTCATGGTTACACCGAACGCAAACATGAAAATCAACGCACCCGCAATCGCCAACGGTACCGTTAGCATGATAATGAAGGGGTCTTTGAAACTCTCGAATTGAGCCGCCAAAATCAGAAAAATCAGAATAAGAGCCAACCCGAAGGCGAACATTAAACTTGACGAACTTTCCCTGAATTCTTTCGATTCGCCGCTCAATGCTGTGCGGAACGAATCGTCCAACACCTCTTTGGCGATTTTGTCCATTTCGTCCAACCCTTCGCCGATAGTAACGCCTTCGGCTAATCCCGAACTGACGGTCGCTGAGTTAAACCGGTTGTAGCGATATAATTGCGGCGGCGCGACACTTTCCGAAAGTTCCACGAGATTGTCGAGTTGCACCATATTTCCCTCCGCATTCTTGATATAAATTGATTTCAAATCCAGCGGCGTGTTGCGTTGCTGGCGGTTGATTTCGGCCAAAATCTGGTATTGCTTGCCGTTCATATAAAAATAACCCATGCGTTGCCCGCTCAAAGCATACTGCAAGGTCTGCCCGATGTCGCGCGTACTCACACCCAAAATGGCCGCCTTGTCGCGGTCGATTTCTACACGGGTTTCGGGCTTGGTAAATTTCAGATTGACATCCGCCATCTGGAATTTCGGGTTTTCATTCACCTTATTCATAAAGGCGGGAATAAATTCCTGCAATTTCTCGATACTTGTTGCCTGCAAAACATACTGAATAGGCATGCCCCCGCGTCGTCCACCGAAAGTGGACTGCTGCTGCACGAATGCCCGCGCCGCATTTTCGTTCCGTACGGCAACCGACAACGCATCTGCAATTTGCATCTGGCTTCGTTCGCGGTCTTTGATGTCGGGTAAAACCAGCCGGATAAACGAACTTCCGCGGTTGACCATGCTGATATTTGATTCTCTTTCGGGTACGACGGAGTCGGTGATTGCCGCGATTTTATTCGTATAATCACGATAAAATTCAAACGTAGAGCCTTCCGGCCCGCGGATATTAATGCTTACCTGCGAGCGGTCTTCCATCGGCGACATTTCTGCCGGTATATTTTTCCATAAAATAAAAATCGAAATCAGCGTTAGGCCTATAATTAGCCAGGTTAAGCCCCGATGTTTCAAAAAATATTTCAATCCCCGGCTGTAAAAACGGTTTAATCCGGTGAAAAAAGGCTCTGTTTTCCGGTAAAACCAATTCGGATTGTCGGTTTTTCGCAACAATTTGGTTGATAACATCGGCGTAAAAGTCAGCGCGGCAAATGCCGAAATCAGCACCGCGCCCGAAATCACAATACTGAACTCGCGAAATAGCCGGCCGGTCATTCCCTGCAAAAAGACAATCGGTAGAAATACGGCCACCAGCGTAATGGTGGTCGAAATAATAGCGAAAAAAATCTCCTTCGATCCTTCAATGCCCGCCTCCACCGGACGCATGCCTTTTTCGATTTTTACATAAATATTTTCGGCCATTACAATCGCGTCATCGACCACCAACCCGACGGCTAACACAATGGCTAACAGCGACAAGGTGTTAATCGAAAATCCGGCGACATACATGATAAAAAACGAGCCGATGAGCGAAACCGGTATCACCACGCAGGGAACAAGTGTTACCCGCCAATCGCGCAAGAACAGAAAAATAATCACCACCACCAGCAAGAATGCAATATAAACGGTTTCTTCTACTTCATGGATAGACGCGCGGATAAATTTCGTATTGTCGTAAGCCGGTGCTAAAACCACATCTTCGGGAAGGTCTTTTTGCATTTGTTTCATGCGCAACATCACCTCGTTGGAAATCTCGATTTGGTTGGCTCCGGGTTGTGGAATCACCACCACGCTCACCATCGGTACGCCGTTTTTGCGCATGATGTTGCGCTGGTCTTCCGGCCCCAATTCGGCCGTTCCGATGTCGCGGAAACGAATAACATTAGAATTATCTTCCTTGATAATCAGGTTGTTAAATTCTTCGGGCGTCTTCATCAAGCCCAATGTGCGGATGGTGAGTTCCATGCGGTCGCCTTCGATACTTCCCGACGGAAGTTCCACATTTTCGCGGTCAATCGCGTTTTTCACGTCAATCGGCGTAATGCCGTAAGCCGCCATTTTCACCGGGTCGAGCCACAAGCGCATAGAATAGCGTTTTTCGCCCCAAATAGCTACCGAACTGACGTTTTGGATGGTCTGCAACTGCTCTTTGACGGTCAAATCGGCTATTTCGCTCAGTTCCAGCAAATTGCGTTTTTCGCTTTGCAGAGTTAATTGCAAAATCGGCTGGTCGTCCGCGTCGGCTTTCGATACCGTCGGTGGGTCGCAGTCGCGGGGCAAAAATCGTTGCGCACGCGAAACCTTGTCACGCACGTCGTTGGCCGCCGTTTCCATATCCACACTCAACTCAAACTCGACCGTAATCCGCGACGAGCCTTGACTGCTGTTGCTCGACAACGAACGAATGCCCGGAATGCCGTTGATGTTCTGTTCCAACGGCTCGGTAATTTGATTTTCTATGATGTCGGCGTTCGCCCCCGGATAACTCACATTGACCGTTATGATGGGGTTATCCACACTCGGATATTCGCGCACGCCCAGATACGTGTAACCGATAAATCCGAATATCAAAATGATCAACACCAAAACGGTGGATAAAACCGGTCGCCTGATACTTAATTCCGAAATATTCACAATTTATTGTATTTGATTGTCAATTTTCACGGGCAAACCATCTCTCAACTGCATCACGCCTGTAATAATCAGCGTATCGCCCGCGTGCAACCCCTGCAACACCTGAATATTGGACTCCGTACGCAGGCCTTTGGCAACCTCAATCTGTTGGGCTTTTCCGTCGGAATAGAGATAGGCAATGTCGCGCCCCATTTCGCTGATAATCGCCTCGTTGGGAATAGTCAGCGCATTGACGATTTCGTACGATTTGATTTCGATGGAAGCCGTCCGTCCTGGCGCGAGTCGTCCGTTGGTATTCGGATAAGTCGCCCGTGCCTTTAGCGTCCTCATTTTCAAATCAATTCGTGATTCGACGGCATACACTTGTGCCGAATAACGAGTTAAATCGGGAGGAATAATGAACGTTATGTGCGTTCCTTGTCTTACCAGATGGGCATTTTTCTCATTCACGGAAAATTCTACTTTCAACGGAATAATTTTTGTCAAAGACGCAATCACCGTAGTAGGGGAAGCATAACTCCCTTCGCTCACCTGCCGTAGGCCGATAACGCCATCGAAAGGTGCCCGCAGTTCGGTTTCCGCAATCCGCGCCTTCGCCAACTCAATGTCTGCATGCAATTTTTCCAATTCGGTCGTTACCTGTTCGTAGGCCTCTTTGCTGACCGCATCTTTCTCCAACAACGATTTTTGCCGGAAAACGCGATCTTCCATCAGTGGGATTTGCGCTTCGAGTTTTTTCAATTCCGCCTGCAACGGCTTGTCATTCACTTTCGCCAGCAAATCGCCTTTCTTCACTGCCGTTCCTTCCTGAAAAGAAATAGTAGTGATTTTTCCCGAAGTTTCGAACGTCAAATCCACTTCTTCGTCGGGAATTAAATTGCCGGTTGTCCGAACGACGTCGATCAAATTTTCCGGCCGGATCACTTTAATGGCTACGTTCAACGGCCCGCCTTTCTGCCGGTTTTGTGCCGGCACAGGTACGTTTTTCAGTTCGACCGGCACTGCTGTTTCTTTCTTAAAATGCTTCGATACAGTAGGATACAACGCCATACCGAGAATAAACAGAGCAATGAGGATAATTAGTAATATTCGTATTGTTTTATTCATGAAAAACTGTCTTTATGAGTGTATAAAATCAAGAGTATGCAAAAATAGAATTTTTATATGAAGAAATGCTTACAAAAGGGGTTAATTTATGTTATTCCGACCGAACTTTGACTTTGGCACGTTCTTTGCTATATCCTCCCTTCGTAACAATTTGTGATGCGAACAATTCTTAAAAAAAGTGTGGTTTATGTTGTAAAACATATCAAATTATTTTAAAAAATGCAAAATAATATGCTATACACACACACATTACTCACCTGGCGGTTTAACATAAATTCACGCGCTACACGTCTTGTAACGCGTCTTTTTTCTCACGCGCGTAATATACAAAATTTATTTTTAATACGCAACAATCCCGAAGGCGTTTTCACCCCCCAGCCCCCTGAAGGGGGGGGGGAAAGCCCTTTCAAGATTGTGTGCTACAAATGCAAGATTGTGCGCTGCCACTCCCTCCCCTTCAGGGGAGGGCTGGGGTGGGGTCATTCTCAACTCATAACTCATAATTCATAACTCAAA
>BNTW01000021.1 GCA_025996895.1 Bacteroidia bacterium
CTTGCTGTTCGAGATGTCAAAGATACAAATTTTTGAAAGCAATTCACAACAATAGGGGGAAAAACCTCCTATCGGTTACAGCTGTTCGAGATGTCAAAGATACAAATTTTTGAAAGCAATTCACAACGTGTACCAAAGGAACCCCAAAAACCGCTTAGCTGTTCGAGATGTCAAAGATACAAATTTTTGAAAGCAATTCACAACCTTAATCCGGTGAATTGCCCGATAGTTTCTGCTGTTCGAGATGTCAAAGATACAAATTTTTGAAAGCAATTCACAACAACGCTCAGAAAGGCAAAAAGGACAGGCCTGCTGTTCGAGATGTCAAAGATACAAATTTTTGAAAGCAATTCACAACTAGATGGATACCACCGATATACAGTAATGGCTGTTCGAGATGTCAAAGATACAAATTTTTGAAAGCAATTCACAACTCCAACCACTTTCAGCAACAGTATTAAGAAGCTGTTCGAGATGTCAAAGATACAAATTTTTGAAAGCAATTCACAACATGTGCATCTGCATAATGAAGAACGACCATGCTGTTCGAGATGTCAAAGATACAAATTTTTGAAAGCAATTCACAACTTTCCGGGAAGCGTTCAGTTATTTGGTAAGCTGTTCGAGATGTCAAAGATACAAATTTTTGAAAGCAATTCACAACGGTAAGCCTCTGAATCCTCTGTGGGAATTGGCTGTTCGAGATGTCAAAGATACAAATTTTTGAAAGCAATTCACAACATATCGGTATCGCTGTCAATAAGACGACACGCTGTTCGAGATGTCAAAGATACAAATTTTTGAAAGCAATTCACAACCGTATAGCCCACAACCATATCCATGTTCCTGCTGTTCGAGATGTCAAAGATACAAATTTTTGAAAGCAATTCACAACCTTTTCCTATTTATAGTAGTGAATTTATTGCTGTTCGAGATGTCAAAGATACAAATTTTTGAAAGCAATTCACAACAAGCCCAAGCTCTAGTACTTTTGGGTTGCTGCTGTTCGAGATGTCAAAGATACAAATTTTTGAAAGCAATTCACAACATTATGCTGCTGAACAAGAAATGGATTATAGCTGTTCGAGATGTCAAAGATACAAATTTTTGAAAGCAATTCACAACTTGCGCCCAAATCGGTTATTTGGGTCAACCGCTGTTCGAGATGTCAAAGATACAAATTTTTGAAAGCAATTCACAACTATAATTACCCGTTTGCTGGCTAATTGCTGGCTGTTCGAGATGTCAAAGATACAAATTTTTGAAAGCAATTCACAACACCCCAACGTAAGGGTAAATCGGAATCAAGCTGTTCGAGATGTCAAAGATACAAATTTTTGAAAGCAATTCACAACGTAAGTTGGCACAACATGGCGTTTACAATGCTGTTCGAGATGTCAAAGATACAAATTTTTGAAAGCAATTCACAACACGAAGCAATCGACGAATTGCCGATGTTGCGCTGTTCGAGATGTCAAAGATACAAATTTTTGAAAGCAATTCACAACAGCGCGAGTATGATGATGAGAATTGCCGTCGCTGTTCGAGATGTCAAAGATACAAATTTTTGAAAGCAATTCACAACTATTAAAGGCATAATGTTATCCACTATTCAGCTGTTCGAGATGTCAAAGATACAAATTTTTGAAAGCAATTCACAACGACAGACATCTCCGGCGCAATTAGGGGATTGCTGTTCGAGATGTCAAAGATACAAATTTTTGAAAGCAATTCACAACAGATAAAAAGTACTAATTTTGTTGCACCGCGCTGTTCGAGATGTCAAAGATACAAATTTTTGAAAGCAATTCACAACAAGGTTATGCCATTCGGTACGCTTTGGAATGCTGTTCGAGATGTCAAAGATACAAATTTTTGAAAGCAATTCACAACGGGTGTCGGCTCTTTTTGTTCGGGTAACGCGCTGTTCGAGATGTCAAAGATACAAATTTTTGAAAGCAATTCACAACTAAAACGGACGCAACGTTGACAAAATAACAGCTGTTCGAGATGTCAAAGATACAAATTTTTGAAAGCAATTCACAACTAACCGGGGGCGGGCTTTCCGTCCCCTTAAGCTGTTCGAGATGTCAAAGATACAAATTTTTGAAAGCAATTCACAACCTAAAACAATCCGAGGAACACAACAAAATTGCTGTTCGAGATGTCAAAGATACAAATTTTTGAAAGCAATTCACAACCGTACAACGATTTATCCGACGACGGGTTGGCTGTTCGAGATGTCAAAGATACAAATTTTTGAAAGCAATTCACAACTGATGTTATTGACGGTTGGCACAAAGAACGCTGTTCGAGATGTCAAAGATACAAATTTTTGAAAGCAATTCACAACTTGGCGGCTCTTTTTGTTCGGGTAACGCTTGCTGTTCGAGATGTCAAAGATACAAATTTTTGAAAGCAATTCACAACAATAGGGGGAAAAACCTCCTATCGGTTACAGCTGTTCGAGATGTCAAAGATACAAATTTTTGAAAGCAATTCACAACTATGACGGAATACTTTAAGAAAATCAGTAAGCTGTTCGAGATGTCAAAGATACAATTTTTTGAAAGCAATTCACAACTTTATCCAAACAATGCAACAAACAAAGAAGCTGTTCGAGATGTCAAAGATACAATTTTTTGAAAGCAATTCACAACAATGGGGTGCAACCGATGATAGGCAGGGTAGCTGTTCGAGATGTCAAAGATACAATTTTTTGAAAGCAATTCACAACTGTCCTCGTCCAATTTTCCGTTGCTTTGTTGCTGTTCGAGATGTCAAAGATACAATTTTTTGAAAGCAATTCACAACAGCAAATATGTTGTAGAATAATCATTTTTAGCTGTTCGAGATGTCAAAGATACAATTTTTTGAAAGCAATTCACAACTAATGAATGATTAATCTTTTATTTTCGCAGCTGTTCGAGATGTCAAAGATACAATTTTTTGAAAGCAATTCACAACTCATACTGCATAATTCGGAGCATACCCACCCACAAATCCGGGAAAAAATCCGGTGTTGAAGTGGGGTTTTTAAGCGTAAAAAGTCTGCCATTCCGGCAGCTTGGCGGTACGGACGATTGGTTGTCGCGTGTATGGTGGGATAAATAAGTGGAGAGTTGAGAATGGAGAATGAAGAATTAAAAAATGCAATATGAAACAAGTTAAATATATATTATTCTTTTTGTTGTTTGCAGGAATTTGGAACGGTTGTGTCGAAGACAGCGCGGATAATCCGCCCTTTGGCGAAAAAGACGTTCCACATATTTATGTGACCTGGCAAACAAACATGGCTTATAAGCTCGGTCAAACAATGACTTTCGTGCCGATGGTTTCGCCTTCCGATGGTGCAGCCTATCGCTGGACGTTGAACGGCGAAGAAATTTCGACGGAAAAAGACTTGAGTTACCCGTTGAACGATTTTTTGTTCAATGCGGAATTAAAATTTGAAGTAACACGCAACGGTGTAAGCAATTCGCGGACGGCTTCGGTGCTGGTAACAAAAGACTTTGTGCCGAAACAAAGCAGCCGGAAATTGTTCGGTTTTCTGACCAAAAACGGCACACTCGACGATGTGGATTGGGAATCCATCACGCATTTGGTCGTTTCGTCGGTAGTGGTGAAAGAAGACGGTACATTGGATTTGTCGATGATGCAGACACTTGATATTCCTACGTTGATGGCTTTTGCTCATCACTATGGCGTTTATGTGATTCTGGAAGTTTCCGGCGTTATCAATTATCTAAATTCAGGATCGTTATACGGCAGTCTGACGTTTTATAATCCGGCTGTCAATAATCCGCAGGCATTGACGGAGAATATCGCCAAATTGGTGACGGATTATGATTTCGACGGAGTCAATATTTATATGGACGAATCTATTGCGGAAAATTACGATAATCCGGCGGCACTCAAAGAATTTTATGAAAGTACGGCTGATAAAATCAAAAGTTCCAAAAACACCATCGACGGAACAGAATACGATTATTTGATGTCGTTGTCGGTTGTCGGCGGTTGGACACGGGGTGCGTTAGGCGGCGTGGTCAATCTGCCGCAATACGATTATGTGTTTGTATTGGCATTCCTGAACGAAAACCTTAGTCCGGTTTCTCATGGATCGGTACAATACGCGGCCGACGAAATTCGTGCTTGGCTTACTTGGACAGGCTTACAAGTGGCCGATCCTTCCCGCTTGATTTTGGTTGCACCGGCCGCCGGAATACGCTATTTCGACATACCGGCCGAATTTACGTGGGCGAATTTGGAACAACATATCGAGTATATCAGTTACCGCGATATTTGCGGAGCTTATGCGGACGCACCGGCAAAAATTCCGGCCGTGATTGTATTGAAAGAAAACAACAATGACCTCAAAAAGGAAGTGGATAAAATCTATTACAACGGTTTGCGAGATATGGAACGCCGTATCAATGAGGTAATTATCCCGAACAATCTGGGCGGTATCGGACTTTGGTCGTTGGAAAACGACGAGAAAAATCCGGAAAAATCATTGTTGAAAAAATTAAAAACAACTTTAGACGCAAGTGAATGATTAAGAAAGGAATTTTTGTAACGCTGATGGTTTTCAGTTTTACTTTTTTAGGTTTTTCGTGTAAAGAAGACAACGAAAACCGGTATGGAAGCGGTCAAACGACAGGTGAAACTCCCGGAGAAACTCCGGGAGAAATCCCTGACGACAACAATAAAATCGTTTTGGCGTATGTCACTTCGTGGAGTGCCGAAATGCCCGATCCGAATTATCTAACGCATATCAATTACTCGTTCGGTCACGTAAATGACACCTACAACGGCGTAACGATCGAAAACGAAACGCGATTGAAATCTATCGTAGATTTGAAAAAGCAAAAACCGGCATTGAAAATTTTGTTGTCGGTCGGCGGCTGGGAAAGCGGACGTTTCAGCGAAATGGCTGCGACGGAAAACAATCGCAAGAGTTTTGCGGCCGACTGCAAACGGATTGTCGACGAATTTGGCTTGGACGGCATCGACCTCGATTGGGAATATCCGACCAGCAGCGAATCGGGCATTTCTTCTTCTCCCAAAGATACCGAAAATTACAATTTGCTCGCTCAGGAAATCCGGAAAGCAATCGGCAATCAAAAACTGCTGACCTTCGCCTCGTCGGCTTCGGGTAGGTATTACGATTTCAAAACATTGGCCGAAATTGTCAATTTTGTGAATATTATGATGTACGATACCGATGTCCCGCCCTATCACCATTCGGCGTTGCATCGTTCGGAATTAGCGAATGAGATTTCGGCCGATGAATCGATTGCCAAGCACATTGAAGGAGGAATGCCGGCGAAAAAATTGGTGCTGGGTATACCGTTTTATGGACATGGAGATATTAAAAATATTGCCTATTCTGTTAATTATAAAGAGATTATCAACAAGTTGACCGGCTTTACCGAAAAATGGGATGATATAGCCAAGGTTCCGTATTTAGTCAATGAGAAAGGGGAAATCGTTCTGGTTTATGAAAACGCCCGCTCAATTGGTTTCAAATGCGAATACCTGTTGCAACAACACTTGCGCGGTGCGATGTATTGGGAATATTCCTCCGACGATGCCGAAGGGACATTGCGTAAAGCCGTCTGGAAAGGGATAATGGAATAAAGTAAAAACAGTCTTATAATTTCACCGTTTTCGATTTTCCTTTTTTCGTTTCGTTGTGAAATCGATCAACCGACGTAACCACGTATTTCCGTTTTTCCTTTCCTTTATGATAAGGCAAAACGACGGAAGTTTCGCGCGTAACACACACAATTTTTGACGGGTCGTTTAGATTGTTTTTTTCTTTATTCTTAAAACAATAAACAACGTAATATTGCGCTTTTTCGGGATTGCGCGGATCGCCGTTGCGCGTCCAATGCAACACATAACCTTTCGGTGTCCATTCGGCTTTCAACGATTTCACCTCTTTGGGCGGTTTTGCGTGCTGGTGCAGATAAGCCGGAATTAACGCCGGATACGGTTGATAATGATTTTTCAGGCTATCAACGATGCCGCCGTTGTTGCGCAACAATTCGTAACCCGGCCAGAAACAATTTCCATAAATAGCCGGCAACGACCGTTCCAATTGCATTTTTTGCGCCAGCTGATTGGCCTTCATTGTCCGGTCGACATCTTGCCCGATATATAAATGTGCCCCATAATTATTGTACGACCACCAATGAATTAATGTTTCGTAGTCCGCTGCCGAATGGCCGATTTCCCAATACAACTGTGGGATATTGTAATCGATCCAACCTTTTTGCACCCAGAGTTTAATATCGGCATACAGGTTGTCGTAATTTTGCAGGCCGCGTGTGTTGCTCCCCGAACCGTCGGGTGTATTTTTTTTATTCCGGTAAATGCCGAACGGACTGATACCGAAACGCACCCAGGGCTTTGTCAAAATAATCGTCCGCTTAACATCCTGAATAAGCATATTCACATTATTTCTCCGCCAATCGTCGCGCTGGGAAGGATAAAATCCCTGCATAGGTGCGTACAAGCTAAAACTATCGTCGTCCGGAAATTTTTCGCCCGAAATCGGATACGGATAAAAATAATCGTCCATGTGAATCGCATCAACATCGTAGCGACTCACAATATCTTTCACCACCCGGCAGATAAATTCGCGGCTTTGAGGCAGTCCGGGATCAAAATAAATTTGTTTGCCGTATCTCACAAACCATTCGGGATGTTGAAAATAAACGTGCGAATAAGACAGTTGGTCGTTTTCGGAAGCCGTTACCCGATAAGGATTTAGCCAAGCATGAAATTCGATACATCGCTTGTGCGATTCTTCAATTAAAAACTGCATCGGATCAAAAAATTCGCTGAGCGACTGTCCTTGTTGTCCGGTCAAATATTTACTACAAGGCTCAATATCGGAAGGATAAAACGCATCGGCACACGGGCGTACCTGAAAAATCAGTGCATTGATATGATAAGCCTGCAAACTGTCGAGCAGATTAATAAAATATTGTTTCATAGCCGGAACAGACATATTTTTATATTGTCCTTGTCCGATTACGTGTATCCATGCGCCCCGAAATTCCCGCTTCGGCGTGATTTGCGAAAAACAAACACAGGAAAAAAGCAGATAAAGAGCAAATAATGTACTGACTTTACGTTTCATTTGTTTTTTTGCGTGCAAAGATAGAAAAAATCTACTGTTATATAATAATAAAGATATATCATACTTATTTTAAATTATTTAGAAACTTTAACTATCCACTCGCATATTATTTGTTACCTTTGTATATTATTTGGAGAAAAAACACATGACCCCCGATTCTAAAATCTCTATTAAAGGTGCAAGAGTAAATAACTTAAAAAATATTGATGTCGAAATTCCCCGCGACAAATTGATTGTCATAACCGGCCTTTCCGGATCGGGAAAATCGTCGCTGGCGTTTGATACGCTGTATGCGGAGGGACAAAGACGTTATGTTGAAAGTCTTTCGTCCTATGCGCGCCAATTTTTGGGACGAATGTCGAAACCGGAAACGGATTATATTAAAGGTATTCCGCCGGCAATTGCTATCGAGCAAAAAGTGAATACACGCAATTCGCGTTCTACAGTCGGGACTTCGACTGAAGTGTATGATTATTTGCGTATGCTGTTTGCTCGGATTGGCAAAACGATTTCGCCGGTTTCGGGCGAAGTTGTTCAGAAACACGAAGTTAACGATGTTGTCAATGAAATGCTGAAATATCCCGAAGGCACACGTATTTCGTTATTGACAAAAATTGTTTCCGATACTTCGTATGACAGGCGCGAACGATTGGAAACGCGGTTGAAAGAAGGTTTTTCGCGGTTAGAAATTAATAATCAAGTATATCGGATAGATGAAGTCTTGGAAAACAAAGACTTGCTGAATAGTCCGGAAATTTTCCTTTTAATCGACCGGTTGACGGCATCTTCCGACCAGCAAGTGATTTCCCGACTGTCCGACTCTATCGAAACCGCCTTTTTTGAAGGACACGACTTTTGCATTCTTCGTTTTTATACTGACGAAGGTATTATTTCAAAAGATTTCTCGCGCCGGTTTGAGGCCGACGGTCTTTCGTTTGAAGAGCCGAGCGACTTGATGTTCAATTTCAACAGTCCGGCAGGCGCGTGTCCGCAATGTGAAGGGTTTGGGAAAGTGCTCGGTATTGCGGAAGAATTGGTGATTCCTAATTCTTCTTTATCGGTTTATGACGATGCCGTGATTTGCTGGAAAGGCGAAAAGATGAGCGAATGGAAAAACGATTTTATCCGGAAAGCAGTAAAAGAAAAATTTCCGGTACATCGTCCTTATGCCGATTTGACGCAAGCCGAAAAAGACTTGTTGTGGAATGGCAACGACAATATTAAAGGGATTCATCATTTTTTCAAATTCGTAGAAGAAAATTTATATAAAATTCAATACCGCGTGATGTATGCCCGTTATCGCGGGAAGACAACTTGTTCGATGTGCAGAGGCACGCGTCTGAAACCGCAAGCGATGTATGTCTGCGTGGGCGGGAAAACCATTTCCGATTTGGTGGTTTTGCCTATTGACCAATTAAAACTGTTTTTTGATAATTTATCGTTGAACGAGTTGGACGCTAAAATTGCGAAACGGCTGCTGACGGAAATTAACAATCGTTTGCAATTCTTAGTCGATGTCGGCTTGGGATACCTGACACTCAATCGTCTGTCTTCTACGCTTTCCGGCGGAGAGAGCCAGCGTATCAATCTTGCCACTTCACTTGGAAGTAACCTGATGGGCTCGCTGTATATTTTAGACGAGCCGAGTATTGGACTTCACCCGCGCGATACACATTTATTAATTAAGGTATTACGGCAACTGCAAACGTTGGGAAATACGGTGATTGTGGTCGAACATGATGAAGAAATTATCCGCGCAGCCGATTATATTATTGACATCGGCCCCGACGCCGGACAATGGGGCGGTGAAGTTGTGTACCAAGGATATATCAAAGACTTTTGTCATTCCGCGCTTGACGCGGAATCCCCCCGGAAACATCAAACTCGCAATGACAGCAACAGTCATACCGTCCGTTATTTGACAGGTGTCGAAAAAATTGAAATCCCGAAGCAACGCCGGAAATGGAACAACTACATTGAGGTGAAAGGCGCACGCGAAAACAATTTGAAAAACATTGACGTCCGTTTTCCGTTGAATGTAATGACGGTTGTAACAGGTGTCAGTGGTTCCGGTAAATCTTCATTGGTGCGGAATGCGCTTTATCAAAATTTAAAACAATATTACGAAGGTACGAAGGATTTTTCGGTGCAGTCGGGCGGAATTTCCGGTGATTTGAATTTGATTCAGCACGTCGAATTTATAGACCAAAATCCGATTGGACGTTCTTCGCGTTCCAATCCGGTAACGTATATCAAGGCTTACGACGAAATCCGTAAATTGTTTGCTGAACAGCCGTTAGCAAAGCAACTACATTTGACTCCGGCACATTTTTCCTTCAATATGGAAGGCGGACGGTGCGAAGAATGTAAGGGCGACGGCGTGATTACGGTTGAAATGCAATTTATGGCTGATGTCGTTTTGGAATGTGAAGCCTGCCACGGCAAGCGTTTCAAGCAAGACATTTTGGATGTCGAATATAGAGGTAAAAACATCAACAACGTGCTCGACATGACAGTGGATCAAGCAACCGTTTTCTTTGGCGATCAAAAAGACAGTTTGGAAAAGAAGATTGCCAAACGGCTGCAGAGCTTACAGGAAGTAGGTTTAGGCTATGTGAAATTGGGACAAAGCTCGATTACACTTTCGGGCGGTGAAAACCAGCGCGTGAAATTAGCCTATCATTTGACGGAAGAAAAGGCGCAGCCCACGCTTTTTATTTTCGATGAGCCGACCACCGGATTGCATTTTCATGACATCAAAACGCTCATGCGCGCTTTCGATGCCCTGATTGCACGTGGCCACACACTTATTATTATTGAACATAATCTTGATGTAATCAAAATGGCTGACCACGTTATTGATTTGGGTCCGGAAGGCGGCGAAAAAGGCGGCTACCAGCTCGGCACAGGCACACCCGAAACTATTGCCAAACTCGAAAATTCATATACAGGGCAGTTTCTGAAAGAGAAAATCAAGTAAAACCTATTCTGATTTTTTTTTGTAGTTTATAGAATACTTGTGAATTAAAATGTCTGCCCAATATTCCGAAAGGAGAATAAGATTTTTGGAGTACATGGAAATAAATAGAAAATATTTTTTCCAGATCCTGAAAGCGAAATCCGATATGTTCCCAAAGATAATCATCTCCTTGTCTGTAATCTAATATGGGCTTCCCCAGAAAAGCATAAAAAATATTCTTGTATGAATATAAATATTGGTATTTTCTGTTGCAACTTCTTTTTCTGATACTGTTTTTAATCAAAGAAGGAATCCCTGTTTCAACAGGAACGGATACAATTAGTATACCGTCTTTTTTTAATACGCTAACTATTTGCTCTATCAGTTCGATTTGTTTTTGTTCGGTAAAATATTCCAGCACTTCAAAGCATGTAACATAGTTCAAGTCGCTGGAATTAACAAGTATTTGTACTTTTTCCCACGAATTAACTATGCAGACAGTATTATTTTCTATCGGATCAAGTATAGGTTCAAATCCCAGTAAATCAATTTTTCCGCTATATGATTCCTTTAATTGATTTAAAAAGAAACCATCTCCGCACCCAAAATCTAATAAACGAATATCGTCATTCGCTTGTATCAAATCAATCGCACGTTTAAATCGTTTTTGATGAGCAAAACGTTTGAATACGTTTTTAGAATGATAGGTATAGTTACTGTAATTTGACATATTTACAAAATTTTACCCCACCGCACTCCCCGGCTCTGTTTCCCGCTGCGGTTGAATAATCGCCAGCCCGCCATCTGCATTTTCGGCCGATAAAATCATGCCTTGCGATTCAATACCTTTGATTTTTCGAGGCGCAAAATTGGCAATAAAGCAGATATTTTTGCCGACCAGTTCTTCCGGCTGATAGTGTTGTGCAATGCCCGAAAGAATGGTACGCCCGCCCAAACCATCGTCAATTTTGAATTGCAGCAGTTTATCGGCTTTGGGAACTTTCACGCATTCCAACACTTTCCCCACGCGAATATCCAGCTTGGTAAAATCTTCAAAATCAATCGTTTGTTTGACGGGTGCTGCTTGGTGATTTTTCAATTCGTTGGCTTTCTTGGCATCGTTCAATTTTTGGACTTGCTTTTCAATCACCTCGTCTTCAATTTTCTCAAACAGCAATTCCGGCTGATTTAACGCGTGACCGGCTTTCAACAAATTGATATTTCCCAAATCCGCCCATTTCAACTGCGTATTATTGATTAACTGCTTGATTTTCTCGGACGAAAGCGGCAGAAACGGCTCGAACGCAATAGCCAGATTGGCCGTAATCTGCAAAGCGATATTCAAAATCGTTGCTGTTCGTTCTTCATCGGTCTTATAAACCTTCCAAGGCTCTGTCTCAGCCAGATACTTATTGCCGATACGTGCCAAATTCATGGCCTCTTTCAACGCTTCGCGGAAACGGAATTCCTCTAAAAAGTTTTCGATTTTTGATTTTTGATTTTCGATTTCAGCTAAAATTTCGTTGTCGTAACCGGTCAAAGCACCGCGAGCCGGAATTTTTCCATCGAAATATTTATGTGTCAAAACCATCGCGCGATTGATGAAATTGCCCAAAACGGCAACCAATTCATTATTGTTGCGTGCCTGAAAATCTTTCCAGGTGAAATCGTTGTCCTTTGTTTCGGGCGCATTAGCGGTTAATACATAGCGCAATACATCTTGTTTGCCGGGAAAATCTTCCAGATATTCGTGCAACCACACCGCCCAGTTGCGCGAAGTGGAAATTTTGTCACCTTCCAAATTCAAAAATTCGTTTGCCGGAACATTTTCGGGCAAAATATACGTTCCGTCGGCTTTCAACATCGCCGGAAAAACAATGCAGTGAAACACGATATTGTCTTTTCCGATAAAATGCACCAGTTTGGTCGTTTCGTCTTTCCACCATTTTTGCCAATCGCCAAACGTATCCGGCTGATTTTCACAGAGTTCAATCGTATTCGAAATGTAGCCAACCGGAGCATCAAACCACACATAAAGCACTTTTCCTTCCGCGCCTTCCACCGGAACAGGAACGCCCCAATCCAAGTCGCGGCTCACTGCACGCGGTTGTAATCCCATATCCAGCCACGATTTGCATTGTCCATAAACGTTTGATTTCCATTCTTTGTGGTCTTCCAAAATCCACTGTTTCAACCACGCTTCGTGCTTATCTAAAGGCAGATACCAATGTTTAGTTGCTTTCAAAACCGGAACACTACCCGAAATCGCCGACTTCGGATTAATCAATTCCAACGGACTCAACGATGTTCCGCAGGCTTCGCATTGGTCGCCATACGCATGTTCGTTTCCGCAATGTGGACAAGTACCGGTGATGTAGCGGTCAGCCAAAAACTGTTTCACTTCCTCGTCGTAATATTGTTCCGAAGTTTTTTCGATAAATTCACCTTTATCATACAGTTTCCGGAAAAAATCGGAAGCGGTTTGATGGTGGATTTCCGAAGACGTGCGGGAATAAATATCGAAGGTAATCCCGAAATCTTCAAACGATTTTTTGATAATATAATGGTAACGATCAACTACTTCCTGTGGTGTAACTCCTTCTGCTTTAGCTTTTAAGGCGATAGGAACACCATGCTCGTCCGAACCGCCGATAAACAACACCTCCTCGCCTTTCAAGCGGAGGTAGCGTGCATAAATATCTGCGGGAACATAAACGCCCGCCAAATGTCCAATATGTACCGGTCCGTTGGCGTAAGGCAGTGCAGAAGTAATCAACGTTCTTTCAAATACTTTGCTCATAATCCAATTTTTATGGAGTGCAAAGGTACGAAAAATTCACTAACCTTCTTGTTATATGCGGAATAAATTGTAATTTCCCGGCACATTTTGCATAAATCTCGGCTTTGCTTTCGATTTATTTATACACCCGAACAACAAACGATTGGTTTTTGGCTAATGTTATTTTTAGGGGCTTGACCGTATTTCCGATTTCTTTTCCAAGATATAAATCTCTGATTTTATAGATATTATCTTTGGAAAAAGCGACTTCGTATCCAAAAACTTCGTCTTTAATTATCTGTTTATTCCAATCGAAAACGAACGCTGCCGTATCACCGGAATGATTGAAGAAGCAAATGCCCCA
This sequence comes from Bacteroidia bacterium, assembly GCA_025996895.1. Taxonomy (GTDB): domain Bacteria; phylum Bacteroidota; class Bacteroidia; order Bacteroidales; family Azobacteroidaceae; genus Azobacteroides. Next base: position 13,253 of record BNTW01000021.1, read on the forward strand.
TTCATTGTTTGCCAACGGTTTCACCCATATTTCTACGTTTCCGATTGCAGTATATTTGAAACCCTGAATGCCTGACGCATCCTGACTTAATGCAATAATATCCTTATTTTTCAGGATTTGCAAAGTTTCTTGGTTTATATTTCGCAAATCGTTACCGAGAATGAGAGGAGAATTGAGTATCGCCCACAGCGTAAAATGCGTTTGATTTTCGTGGAAAGCCAGGTCACCGTTGCCCACTTCCAGCATATCCATATCGTTCCAATGACCGGGGCCGGCTGATTTACGTAAAACGTTGTTGTCGTGCAGGTTGAGGATTTGTACTGCGCCCCATGCCTGCCAGGATCCATAGTCTTTGATACAATCAAAACAGGCATAAATATCGCCGGTAGTGCGCCAGCTATGTCCGATGTTTTGCGCCCATTCCCAGGGTTTGGCTGTTCCCCATTCGCACATACTGAAAAATACCGGTCGTCCGGCGGCGTACAAAGCGTCGCGCATCGTAGTGTAAGCTTCCTTGGCGTTCAATTCACCGGTGTCGCACCAATCGTATTTTAAATAATCTACCCCCCATTCGGCATATTTCAAAGCGTCTTGATATTCGTGCCCGCGACTTCCGGGATAACCGGCACAAGTTTTGTTTCCCGCACAATTATACAAACCGAATTTTAAGCCTTTGGAATGCACATAGTCGGCCACTACTTTCATTCCGTTCGGAAATTTTTCGGGGTGAGGCACTAAATTTCCCTGTGCGTCCCGCTGCATGTCCATCCAACCGTCGTCCAACAGGATATATTCGTAACCGGCCTCTTTCAACCCTAAATCCACAAACAAATCCGCCATGTCTTTTATCAATTTTTCTTCGATATTAACCGCGAACGTATTCCAACTGTTCCAGCCCATTTGGGGCGTTTTTCCCAGATTTTCAAATTTTCGGGTAGAAACCAATTCTATACGATATTTCGGACGAAGGCTGATGGCATCAACCTTCGGAAAATCCGGCGGAACAGATTGTGTTACCTTACCGGTCGCCGCCCATTCGCTTCCACGAAGCAAAGTAACCTGAAAACCAGTGCACTGCATGGAAATATTATCGTCCAACGTTTTACCTGCATGTCCTAACATCGTATGAAAAATACGGCCTTTTCCATAATTAACCGTAAATAGGAGAGGCTCTTCGCGGCCTGTTCCACCCCCTGCCGAATCGGAATAAGCGGTATAAAGCAAATCCTCAATATTGCCGGGGCCTCTCATTTTTCCATATAACTCATCTTTGGCATGTTTCCATTGCTGGGGGAAGCCTTGCACAATTGGATGTGTCTCGTTGCGGGCAGTCAGCACGAATGCATGTGCAGCACCATGTTCACCTCCGTGTCCCGGAGTCGGATCTTTCACGAGTTCGCCGTCTTTCCAATAGACATACGGCCCGGCCTTTTCATTGCGATTGCCCCAGCCGCCCAAAGCCGTGATTTCATTAAATTCTTTCCAGGTGGGAAAAGTATTGTTTCCTGCATGATAGATAACCACACCACCGCCGTTTCTTACAAAATCAAGAAAAGCCTCATTGGTTTGCTGTGGCCAACTGTCTCCATTATAGTCGATAACAACCAAACGATAAGGCGTGAAATCAATGATAAAACTACTCATGTCTTTGCCTTGTTCCGGCGAGACGGCAATATCAACACTAAACAAATCCGAATTTTGCAAGATTTGTTTCAAGGCTACATGGCTTACCTGCCAATTATGATTGTTCTGCCCGGTAATAATTAACGTATTAATCTTTTGTGCGTTTGCACCCGAAAAAGCAGAAAACAGCAGGGATATAAACAAAAATAATTTAAATGAGAAAGTATTTTTCATGTCCGTTCCTTTTAGAATATTTTTTTATAAATGTGGCAGTAAGGTTGTGTTCCTTTGTGCTCGTAATACTGCTGATGATAGTCTTCCGCTTTCCAAAAAACAGATGCCGGACGCAGTTGGGTTGCTACTTTATAGTCCATTTCTTCCAAGCGGTGAATATAATTTTCGGCAATCGTTTTTTCTTCCGTATTTGAATAAAATAGACAGGATAAATACTGTGAGCCGATGTCAGGTCCTTGGCCATCTGTTTGTGTGAAATCATGCGTTTCAAAGAAGAGTTTTATCAAATCTTCGTAACTCACTTGATTTGTATCGTATTCTATTTCAATACATTCCAGATGACCGGTTGTTCCTGTTTTTACTTGCGGATAAGTCGGATTATCAAGTTTTCCACCCATAAAACCAACGGCAGTGGCTATGACTCCCGGAACTTTCATAAACCAATATTCCGTTCCCCAGAAACACCCGGAAGCAAAATAGGATTCATGTCTATTTTTATTTGTACTCATACTATTTTCGTTTTAAATTCGATGCCAAAGTTAATCAAAATATTTGTGAGTGTGATTTTTATTGTTTATAAATAGAACAAAGCAAAGGGTTTATTGTTATCTTCGCGACTGACAACCGGATTCCGCAAAACGACTGTTTCGTAATCGGCCTTGGCTTCTTCCGTTCTGCCCATCAACCTAAACAATTGTGCTCTATTAAAAATAGGCGTAAGAATATTCCGGGTTTATAGCAATCGCTTTGTCATAATTCTCAATGGCTTTATCATATTCACCCTTTTCCTGATAAGAATTTCCTAAAAGGTGCATAGATAAACATTGCCAATGACAAATATGCCATCGAACTTGACCTGATTTCCAATATTATCTCGGAAGAGGAAAATAAGTGGCTGAATCTCTATTAAAAATAGATATTTAGCCACTTATTTTAAAATATATTTGGCTAAATGTGTATTTTTTACTAACTTTACGCCAAAAATAGCAAGGTCATGAATACAATAATTGGTCGAAAAAAAGAACAGCAACTGCTCGAAGAATATTATCATTCCGATAAAGCGGAGTTTTTGGTTGTTTGCGGACGGCGAAGGGTTGGAAAAACATTCCTTATACGCGAATGTTATCGCGATAAATTTGCATTTTATCTTTCCGGCGCCGAAAATGCAACCAAAGCTGCCCAACTGAAAAATTTTAATGTTGCCATAAATACTTACAGTGGTTATCCTTATCCTGCCGTAACAGATTGGCAAGACGCATTTTTGCAACTTCAACATTATATTGAAAACAAGACTGCGAAAGAAAAAATCGTTTTGTTTTTTGATGAACTGCCTTGGTTGGATAACAAGAAATCAGGCTTTCTATCCGCATTTGAATATTTTTGGAACACATTCGCATCCGCCAACCGGAATATTCTGCTTATTGCCTGCGGCTCTGCTACTTCGTGGATTGTAAGCAAGATAATCAATAGTCGTGGCGGGTTGCACAACCGGGTTACACGACAGATATTTCTTGAGCCATTCACTTTGCAGGAAACCGAACAATTCCTGAAATCGCGAAATATTGCAATGAAGCGCATACAAATCATTGAATGTTATATGATCATGGGTGGAATTCCCTATTATTTAGAACAGATAGACCGCACAACCGGTCTTTCGCAAAACATTGACAATTTATTTTTTACGAAAAATGGAATCCTGAGGAATGAATTTCCTCGATTATTTTCTTCATTATTTAAACACAGCGAAAATTACATTAAAATTATCAAAGCGCTTGGCAAAAAAAACAAGGGATTGACACGCGATGAAATTATTCTAATCACTAAAATAACCAACGGAGGCAGATTATCGAAAATGCTGGAAGAGCTGGAACTTTGCGGGTTTATTCGCATAGACGACAGTTTCAACAACAAGAAAAAAAACCGGCTTTATCAACTAACTGATTTTTATTCCATGTTTTATCTGAATTTCATCGATTCAAAGAAAAACACAGCCGGGAATTACTGGATAAATATGGCAGACAGTTCGACCTACAAAGCATGGTGCGGTTTTTCCTTTGAAAAACTGTGTGTGGCGCACTTGCCTCAGATTCGTCGGAAACTCGGCATTTCCGGCGTTTTGTCCTTTACTTCGTCGTGGCGATATTTTAACGAGGATAGCGGAGCGCAAATTGATTTGCTCATCGACCGGAAAGACAACGTCATCAACGTCTGTGAAATGAAATACGCTCAAAAAGAATACCTAATTACCAAACGGGACGACGAATCTTTCCGGAATAAAATCGCTTTTTTTCAAGAAGATACAAAAACACGAAAAACCATTCACTTGACGCTGATAAGCACTTTTGGCACGAAACGCAACGAATATTGGGGAGACATACAGTCGGAAGTTACAATGGATGATTTATTTGAATCTTAAATTACGCTGACAACAAGTTTTGTGTGATCCACCTGGGGCTCGAACCCAGGACCCCATCCTTAAAAGGGATGTGCTCTACCTGCTGAGCTAGTGAATCTCCGGTATGCTTTTAAAAAGCGAGTGCAAAGGTAAAATAAATTTTCTATCTTTGCAAACAAATTAGAATATAATCATTCAAAAATATGGCAGACGATAAGAAAATCATTTTTTCGATGGTGGGCGTAAGTAAAATGTTTCCACCTCATAAACAAGTACTTAAAGATATTTATCTCTCGTTCTATTACGGTGCGAAAATCGGAATTATCGGACTGAACGGATCGGGAAAATCGACTTTACTCAAGATTATAGCCGGAGTAGAAAAAGAATTTCAGGGCGATGTGGTCTTTTCGCCGGGTTATTCGGTCGGCTATTTGGAACAGGATCCGAAATTAGACGATACAAAAACAGTGAAGGAAATCGTGCAGGAAGGCGTTCAGGAAATTATGGACGTCTTGAAAGAATATGAAGACATTAACGAAAAATTTGGCTTGCCGGAATATTACGAAGACGCGGACAAGATGGAGAAACTGTTTGCGCGTCAAGCGGAATTGCAGGACAAAATCGACGCGACCGATGCGTGGAATATCGACAGCAAGCTGGATCGTGCGATGGACGCTTTGCGCTGTCCGCCCGAAGACCAAATCGTCGGGACGCTTTCGGGAGGCGAACGCCGGCGTGTGGCCTTGTGCCGTCTGTTGCTGAAACAGCCGGATATTTTGTTGCTCGATGAGCCAACCAACCATTTGGACGCGGAGTCTATCGACTGGCTCGAACAACATCTGCAACAATATGCCGGAACGGTGATTTGCATCACGCACGACCGCTACTTTTTAGATCATGTGGCCGGCTGGATTTTGGAACTGGACAGGGGAGAAGGTATTCCCTGGAAAGGCAATTATACTTCGTGGTTGGAACAAAAAACGACACGCATGGCTCAGGAGGAAAAACAGGCGAGCAAACGGCGCAAAACGCTGGAACGCGAATTAGAATGGTCGCGCATGGCTCCGAAAGCGCGTCAGGCGAAAGGAAAAGCGCGTTTGAATTCGTACGAACAACTGTTAAATCAGGACACGAAAGAGCGTGAGGAAAAGTTGGAAATTTTTATACCGAATGGGCCACGTTTGGGAAATAAAGTTATTGAAGCGATGCATGTAGCAAAGGCTTACGGTGATAAATTGCTGTACGACGATTTGAATTTCATGCTTCCGCCGAATGGAATTGTCGGCATTATCGGCCCGAATGGTGCGGGAAAAACGACACTTTTCCGTCTGATTATGGGCTTGGAAAAACCGGATAAAGGAACGTTTGAAGTCGGCGAAACAGTGAAAATCGGTTATGTTGATCAAAGTCATACGGACATCGACCCCGAAAAATCTGTTTTTGAAGTGGTTTCGGGTGGAACGGAATTTATCCGCGTGGGTGGAAAAGAAGTCAATTCACGTGCCTATCTGGGACGTTTCAATTTCAGCGGGGCAGACCAAGAAAAAAAATGCGGTGTATTGTCCGGTGGGGAACGCAACCGCCTTCATTTAGCATTAACCCTGAAATCGGAAGCGAATGTTCTGCTTTTGGATGAGCCAACCAATGATATTGACGTGAATACGTTGCGCGCGATGGAGGAAGGGTTGGAAAATTTTGCCGGTTGTGCGGTGGTTATTTCACACGACCGCTGGTTTCTCGACCGCATTTGTACACATATTCTGGCGTTTGAAGGAAATTCGGAAGTTTTCTTTTTTGAAGGCTCATACTCGGAATACGAAGAAAACAAAAAACAACGGTTGGGCAATGTTGAGCCGAAACGAGTGCGCTACCGCAAACTGATGGCCGATTAAAATCCACGCTGGCGCATCGCCTCAAACGTGAGGATAGCCGTCGATACGGAAACATTGAGGGAATCAATCACTCCCCGCATGGGGATTTTGATACGGCGGCCGGCATTTTTCAGCCAGAAATCCGTCAGGCCGTCGGCTTCTGTTCCCAGTATGATGGCCGAAGGAACGGTAAAATCCGTATCCTGATACCATTGAGCAGCAGTGAGTTCGGCCGCAAATGACTGAATAGATTGTTTTTGCAAATAATCCAACGCTTCTGCATTAGTGCAAACAGCCACCGGAACGGTAAATAAACACCCGACACTCGAACGAATGACATTTGGATTGTAAATGTCCGTCAGCGGGTCGCAGACAATCACTGCATCGGCTTGGGCAGCGTCGGCCGTTCGCAAAATCGCACCCAGATTTCCCGGTTTTTCGACGGCTTCCAAGACAATCACAAACGGATTTTTTTTTAATTTTAAATCGACTAAGGTATGCGACTTCGGCTTGGCCAACACCAAAAGTCCATCAGAGCCTTCTCTATAAGCCATTTTTTGAAAAACGGCTTCACTGACTTCGTACAAAATATCCTGTGGAATAACCGAAAGAACTTCGGGATAATCCGTTTTTTCAAACAATTCAGAACAAATGAAAACCGTATCAAGTGTATAATTTCCTGATAAGGCAAGACTTAATTCGCGTGCGCCTTCAATAATAAAAATCCCCTGCTCTTTCCGTTCGTGGGCTTTCGCACCGAGTTTAATCACATTTTTTATGCGGGAATTTTGCAGGCTCGTGATACGTTCCATTAGTCGTTTTTCGCTTTTTTCTTTTCTTCGTAATCGTGAATACAGGCTACATAACCCAGCAAAATACCGGAAACCAACAGGCAGATAAACCATTCGTTTCGTTGCAGAAACATCAAATAGGCAGAAACCGGCAAGATCAATGCCGCAATCGCCTGCTGAATATTCAATCGTTTGAGCCGTAATTCATTTCCCCGATAAGGAGTTAAAAGCAAAATAACGGCCACGCCTATACTCGTGCCGGCATATAGATAAGGTATAAACGGCCAACCGGTCGTAAAAAGCACAGCGGAAACCAACAACAGCAGACCGCAGGCGTAAAAAATATAATTTTTGAGTTTCATACCCCTTTTATTCCTTAATAATAAATAACTCTTCGTTGGGCTTCGTCATTTGATATTGTTCGCGCGCCAATTTTTCCAAACTTTCGTTATCGCTTTGCAACGCTTCCAATTTTTGAAGATTTTCCTCTTTTTGTTTTGTGTAAAAATCGATTTCCTGCTCTAACTGCCTGATTTGCTTGTCATAAGAAATCCGGTTGAAAATATTGCTTTCGCCGGCAAAAAAGGTAATAACCACAAATATGGCGATTGCTACCGCATATTTATTCGTATGATTTTTTATAATTTGAAATATTTCACTCAACCGTTTCATAAAAATTCATTTTCACAAAGATAGATAAAAAAAAATTATTATTTTTGCATTCACGAAAAAAAATATGGATAATTATATTGTATCGGCGAGAAAATACCGTCCAACTACGTTTCAGTCGGTGGTTGGGCAAAAATCTTTGACGACGACGCTGAAAAATGCGATTCAGAATAATAAATTAGCGCACGCTTATTTATTTTGCGGACCGCGCGGTGTGGGAAAAACGACTTGTGCGCGCATTTTTGCGAAAACGATTAACTGCCTCAATCCGCGACCGGACGGCGAGGCTTGCAACGAATGTGAATCGTGTCAGTCGTTCAACGAAAATCGTTCGTACAACATCTACGAATTAGATGCTGCTTCAAACAACGGTGTCGATGAAATGCGTTCGCTGACCGAGCAGGTACGCATACCCCCCCAAATCGGACGCTACAAAGTGTATATCATCGACGAGGTACACATGCTGTCGAATGCGGCGTTTAATGCTTTTCTGAAAACGCTGGAAGAGCCGCCGCATCACGCCATATTTATTTTGGCAACGACGGAAAAACACAAGATCATTCCTACTATTTTGTCGCGCTGCCAGATTTATGATTTCAGCCGGATTAGTATCAACGATATTGTGGAAAACCTGGAACATATCGCCCAAAGCGAAAATGTTTCGTGCGAAAAAGAAGCGTTGAATATGATTGCGCAGAAGGCCGACGGTGGAATGCGCGACGCTTTGTCGATTTTCGACCAGGTCGTGAGTTTTTCGGAAGGAAATGTAACCTATCAAGCGGTTATCGAAAACCTGAATGTGCTGGATTATGATTATTATTTCCGTCTGACGGAAACAATTTTAGCCGGAAATGTGCCTGAAAGTCTGGTGATTTTCAACGAAATTCTGCGGAAAGGCTTTGACGGACAACAAATTGTGAATGGGCTGGCCGATTTCTTTCGCGACGTCATGGTTTGCAAAGACCCGCAAACGATTGTCCTCTTTGAAGCAGGCGAAGCTGTAAAAAATAAATACCTGCATTGGGCGCAACAATGTTCTAACGAGTTTTTGTACAAAGCGTTAGAGTGGAGTAATGAAGCCGATTTGAATTATCGATACAGCAAAAATAAGCGATTGTTGGTCGAATTGCTGCTCATCCGCCTCTGCCAATTCAATCATCAATCAGCCCCGATTGATGATAAAAAAAAAATAAAGCCGGTTGTACTACCGGCAACGCCAACATCCACACCAACGCCAACGGTTAATCAGGAAGTCCCGAAAGCACAGGTGATTTCCAAAGATAACTTGCGGATTTCCATTAATAAAAAATCGCTGGGCAACGATTCACCGGAAATTCCGAAAACGGAAGTCGTACCGGATACAATACAGGAAGAGCGGTTTTTACCGGAAGATTTGGAACGTGCCTGGTGCGAATATGCCGAAAATGAAGAAGATACGCATTTGAAATATACCGTACTCAATGTTGTTCCGCGTTTGCAGGACGACAACCGCATTCAAATTGCCGTATTCAATCCTGACCAACAGAAAAAATTGCAGGAAAAGGCATCGACCATCAAAAGTTTTTTGACGCAACGCCTGAAAAACGCGCGTATTCAGTTGGATATTTTGGTAACAGAGGATAAAAAAGAATATATCCCGTACGGCGGACGGGATATATTTGAGTATATGGCTGAAAAAAATTTGGCGATTGTATCGTTAGCCAAAGAATTTAACCTGAAATTAGACTAACATTTCTGCGTATTGCGGGTTAAGCACGCCGATTTTATATAAGCATTTTTCGATTTTATCCAACGCATAATCCAACTGGCGGAACGAGTGTGTAGCCATCAACGAAAAACGTATCAGTGTATCGTCCGAAGCTACTGCAGGCGCAACCACAGGATTAACGAAAATTCCCTGGTCGAACAATTCCTTCGTTACATAAAATGTCTTTTCATTGTCGCGGATAAACAGCGGAATAATCGGTGTGGAAGTATGGCCGATTTCGGCACCCATATTGCGGAAGCGCGCCAAAGCATAATCGGTTAATTTCCACAGATGCTCAATACGTTCCGGCTCGTTGACCATAATATCAAATGCCGCATTGGCAGCAGCCGTAGCCGCCGGTGTACTGCTCGCACTGAAAATATACGAACGCGAATTAAGACGGAGATAGTCGATAACCGGCTGAGAAGAAGCGATAAATCCGCCGATAGAAGCCAGCGACTTGCTGAACGTTCCCATCACCAAATCCACTTGAGGCAGAAGACCAAAATGATCGCATACGCCACGTCCCTGACGTCCCAAAACGCCCAATCCGTGTGCTTCATCAACCATAATGTTTGCGTTGTATTTCCGAGCCAGACGAACAATTTCGGGCAGATTGGCGATGTCGCCTTCCATGCTGAAAACACCATCGACCACAATCAATTTAACTTTATCCGGTACGCATTTTTGAAGTTGGCGTTCCAACGAATCCATGTCGTTGTGACGAAATTTCAACTTGGTAGAATAAGACAAGCGATGTCCTTCAATGATAGAAGCATGGTCTAACTCATCCCACAGGATATAATCCTCACGGCCGGTCATACAAGAAACGACGCCTAAATTCACCTGAAAACCGGTAGAATAAACCATGGCGTCGTCTTTTCCTAAAAATTGGGCTATTTTCTTCTCTAAAGCGAGGTGAAGGTCAATCGTACCATTCAGATAACGACTTCCGGCCATACCCGTCCCGTATTTTTTCACAGCTTCGATGGCTGCTTCTTTTACTTTAGGGTGGTTGGTCAGTCCGAGATAAGCATTCGAGCCGAACATCAGGACCTTTTTTCCGCTGATAATTACTTCTGTGTCTTGTTCGCTTTCAATAGCTTTGAAATAAGGGTATAAACCATTCGCTTTTACTTGTCGCGCCGTTTCGCAAATCGGGCTTTCCAATAATTTTTCAACTAATAAGTTCATTTTTAATACAATGAAATTAAATTATTTTACTTTTATCTTTGTATTACCGCCTTTCCTCCATAGTCAAAAAAAGAGTGTTGAAAAAAAAGCAGGCTGCAAAGATACGTCAAAAATTCCAAATAAAAATTATTTTCGGAGAAAAATTATCAGGAAAACCACGGATAAATTCTCAAAAGTTCGCATAACCCGTCCGTAATTTTCCTGATTTTTTATATCCCAAATTCCTGATGTAATTCCGGTATTTCCACGTCCCGGAATCCTTTTTTCAGTAGCCGGCGTTTGAATTCGTTTTGCACATTCGGCTCGCCATGAACGACAAACACGCGCTTCACTTCGGCAGGATACTGACAGGAGAGGTATTGCGAAAGGTCGTTGTAGTCGGCATGCGCGCTTAATGAATTGATTTCATTCACATCCGCTTTCAAATGATGAGGCTCGCCGAAAATCGTTATCACTTCGGGGCGTTGCTTCAAGCGTGCGCCCAGTGATTGAGGCTCACAATAGCCTACCATAAGAATGGTGTTGCGCCAATTTTCTATGCTGTTGGCGATGTGATGCTTCACCCGGCCGGCTTCTGCCATACCCGAAGCCGAAATAATTACCATCGGCGAATAATTGATGTTCAGTGCTTGCGAATCGCGCTTGTCGGTGATGTATTGCAATCCCCTGAAACCAAACGGGTCGTTGTCCCGCTTCAACAGTTTCTGCAGGGAACGGTTAAAACATTCGGGGTGTTTTTTCACCACTTCTGTTACCTTGGTCGACATCGGACTATCGACATAATATTTGATATGCGGCAACCGTCCGTCCAGTTCCAAATCGTTCAGCGCGTACAACAACTCTTGTGTGCGTCCCACGCTGAATGCCGGAATAATCAATTTTCCTTTTTTATGCATACACGTTTCCTGAATGTTTCGGTACAATTCTTCCGGAAAAGAATCCATCGCGCCGTGCAGTTTGTTGCCGTAAGTAGATTCTATAATGATATAATCCGCTTGCGGAAACACTTCGGGCGAGTGCAAAATCGGGTCGCCATAACGTCCCACATCACCGCTGAAAGCGATTGTCGTCGTTTTTCCCGCTTCGGTCAACGTCAGAAAAACGGTTGCACTGCCGACGATGTGTCCGCCGTCGAAAAATTCAAAGCTAATATTTTCATCTATTTTGATGGGCTGGTGATAATGCACCGGTACAAAATGCTCAAAGGTACTGAATGCGTCTTCCTGCGTATAAAGCGGTTTCAGCAATGACTTTCCTTCTTCGCGCCGTTTCTTATTGAGAAAGTGCATATCTTGTTCTTGAATATGCGCGGAATCCTGCAAAAGGATTCTAGTAACATCGACGGTTGCCGGTGTAGTGTAAATCTTTCCCTTAAATCCTTCTTTGACCAATTTCGGCAACAAGCCCGAATGGTCGACGTGCGCGTGTGAAAGGAAAACGCAGAAAATTTCCGCCGGATTAAACCCAAAATTGCGGTTTAACGTTTCGGTTTCCGCACCCATACCTTGAAACATACCGCAATCTAACAGAATTTTTTTACCGTTACTCAACGAAATCAAATGTTTGCTGCCGGTTACCGTCCGCGCAGCCCCATGGAAAGCAATTTTCATGATATATCAATTTTTTATGTGCAAATGTATTAAATATTTTTTTGTTTTACTATCACATACACAATTACCGGTGCGCCCAGCAAAGGAGTTACCGCATTCAACGGCAATAAATGATTTCCTAACGGAATGAGTGTTAGCAGGTTGCAGAAAAGAGCGACCGCCGAGCCTAACAACAGTGTAGCGGGCAATAGCAGGCGTTGATTGGACGTTTTCAGCAGCATGCGGGCAATATGGGGGGTAGCCAAGCCGATAAAACTGACCGGCCCGCAAAAAGCGGTTACAACCGCCGTCAGAAAACCGGTGATGATCAAAATAAAAATGCGCGTCCGCCGAATGGGAATACCCAAATTGGCTGCATAATTTTCGCCCAACAGCAGGACATTCAAGGGTTTAATCAATAAAACAGCAGCAATCAAACCCACCGAAAGTGTAATACTATATAAAGGTAGCTGTTTCAGCGATACGCCGGAGAAACTGCCCAACCCCCACAACACATACGACCGGATATTTTCGGACGAAGCCAGCGCATTCAGTATCGAAATGCCCGACGAAGCCAAATAACCAACCATCATTCCGACAATCAGTACCAATACGTTACTTTTTATTTTTGTGGAGAAATACAAAATAAGCAACAAAACCGTCAGCGCACCGGCAAAAGCGGCCGAAAGGGTGGAAAAAATGCCGCCGGAATACAGCATCACAAAGGCAACGCCTAAATTCGCGCCGCTGCTGATACCCAGTATACTTGGGCCGGCTAAGGGATTTTGAAACAGTGTTTGCAACATCAACCCGCTCACAGCCAACGCACTACCGGCCAGCAAAGCCGTCACCGCTTGCGGAAGACGCGATTGCAAAATGATATTCACCCAAGAAGAATTTTCGACCGGTTTACCTAATAAAATATCCATTATCGTTGAGACAGGAATGGATACCGGGCCGAAAAAGAGACTGCTCAAAAACAGCACAAGTATTAAGCCGGCAATACCTTGTATATATACCCGCGCCTGTCTTGACATGGCTATCTCAAACGGTCTAACGACCGCACTAATTTTTCATCTTTTTGAATGGCACGAATGGCCAGAAGTACGAAAATAACCGTCACCAGCGGAATAAGCACCGGCAGTTTCCATACAACATCATTTCCGCCGGGATATTGAACAAGCAGATACAGCGAAATATAGAAGAAAGCCAGCAAAAGCAATATACCGTAACAGCATTTGATTTGCAACGGCCTTTTCTTATACAGAAATATTGCCGTAATCGCTAAAATAAGGATTAATCCAAGTTCGATATCCAAGAGGTAATTACTGCTGTTTATCTCTACTATGGCTGTTACGATTGCCGTATCCGGAATAAAAAAGAAAATAGCGATTACTAAAGCCGTCAGCAACAACCAAATGGTTTGAACTCGCTGTATCATAATTCTTCCAATTTGTCTTTTTCTTTCGCCGGATTGCGGTAATACACTTCTCCATCGACGTATTCCTGTGTAGCAATCAAAGTCGGCTTCGGAAGCCGTTCAAAATAGCGGGAAATTTCGATTTGTTCGCGGTTTTCAAACACTTCGTCCAAACTGTCGGTATAAGAAGAAAATTCCTGCAATTTGCGTTCCAACTCTTGTTTGACTTCGACCGATATTTCATTGGCGCGCTTGCCGATAATCCGTACGGTTTCATAAACATTTCCGGTTTCTTCCGAAAGGCTCATCATATCGCGCGTAATCGTGTTCAACGGTGCAGTTGTTTTTTTGTAGTCCATAAATTTATTTCGTTAATCGTTTAATCTTTTATCAATGTTATCATACAATTTCTGAATTTCCTTCAGGTATTTGCCCTGCGGATAATCGTTTTTATACGAAAAATATTCATCTACCACATCGCGGTAGCGAAATTCTTTTTTCTCATCCACACTCTTTATTGCCATTTCGTACTTCGATTTAAAAACATAGTACATAAAATCTTCGCGATACTTCGAGAACGGAAACGTGCGCATGGCGTTTTGTGCAGTAATCACGCACGACAAATAGTTTCCTCCGGGGAAAGTATACACCAAGTAATCGCCCAAGTTATAATACAGACGGACAGCCATTAATTCCTTCAATGCCAATTTTTCCTGCAACTCAAACAAAGCCGACTGCGCAACTTCTTTCCGGTTGCTCTGGGGATAATATTCTAAAAAATCCTGAAACTGTTGCATCGCTTTGTAGGTGTCGGATTGGTCTAAACGTGGGTCGGGCGACTCCAAGTACAGGCCGTAAGCCGAATAAAAACGCGCATCTTCGGCATGTTCTCCACGCGTATAAGCTGTATAATAACTCTTAAAATATTCCGCCGCTGTCGTATAATCTTTCAACGCATACTGCGATTGTGCCAGCAGATATATCGACTCTTCTCCGTAGGCCGTTCCGCGCAACAGAGGCACAACTTCTTCCAGTAAAGTGGCCGACCGGTTGTATTTTCCTTCGTTAAAATACTTTTTTGCTGCTTCGTATTTAACGAGGGCATCGGTGCTTTTTAATATTTTATTGTATTCTCCGCACGAAGCCGACAACAAGACGATTAAAAAGAAAAAACAAGCCTGTTTTAATTTCATGAAACTCAAATTTGGACACAAAAGTAGTCAATCCCTTTGAATTTGAAAAGTATTTAATCATTTTTTAGTGATAAACGGATATTTTCATGTATTTTTGCAGGCACAACAGGCAATTTATGAAATATATTATTATACTTGGCGATGGCATGGCCGACGAGCGAATTCTCGAATTGGGAAACCGTACGCCATTGCAGGCGGCTCACACGCCCTATATGGATAGCTTGGCCCGGCAGGGACGCACCGGCCGGCTTCACACCATTCCCGAAGGTATGCACCCTGGAAGCGAAGTTGCCAATCTGGCTGTTTTGGGCTATGATGTAAAAAAAGTGCTGGAAGGGCGAGGCTCACTCGAAGCGGCCAGCATGGGTATCGATGTTGCTGAAAATGAAATGGTTATGCGTTGTAATCTGATTTGTATCGAAGGTGGAAAGATTAAAAACCATTCGGCCGGCCATATCTCCAGCGAGGAAGCGCGTGTTTTAATCGATTATTTAAATGAAAAACTGGAAACGGACGTTATTCGTTTTTATTCGGGCGTTTCGTATCGTCATATTTTGAAGTTGAAAGACGGAAATAAACACCTGATTTGCACGCCTCCGCATGATGTTCCCGGAACGGATTTTACTTCCGTATTAATTCGTCCGGAAATTCCGGAAGCCCAAATGACTGCTGATTTATTGAATCAACTGATTTTTTGGTCGCAGGATTTATTGAAAGACCACCCGGTAAATCTTCGGCGGAAAGCGGAAGGGAAAGATCCGGCCAACAGCATTTGGCCTTGGTCGCCGGGATATAAACCGCAAATGAAAAAATTGGCGGAAATTTATCCGGTTAAAAGCGGGGCAGTGATTTCGGCGGTCGATTTAATAAAAGGAATGGGTGTATATGCCGGTTTGGAAAATATCAAGGTGAAAGGGGCAACCGGTTTGTACGACACGAATTACGAAGGAAAAGCAGAAGCAGCTTTACGTGCGTTGAAAGAAAAAGATTTTGTCTATCTGCACGTCGAAGCTAGCGACGAAGCCGGACATGAAGGCGACTATGCACTGAAAATCAAGACGATAGAGAATTTAGACCGGCGGATTGTGAAACCGGTTTTGGAAGAAACCGCCCGCTGGGACGAGCCGGTAACGATTGCGCTGTTGCCCGACCACCCGACGCCCTGCCGGATTAAAACGCATTCCGCCGACCCGGTGCCGTTTGTGATTTACAAACCCGGTGCGACGCCCGACTCCGTGCAGGAATATGATGAATTTTCCGTCGAAAACGGCTACTACGGTTTATTAACGAATGACGAATTTATCAAAGCAGTTATGAACTCATAATTCATAACTCATAATTCATAACTCAAATGGACTATTACAGCACGAACAAACAAACACCTTTGGCCGGCTTGCAGGAAGCGGTCGTCAAAGGATTGGCGGCCGATAAAGGACTTTTCATGCCCGAACGCATTCCGGTTTTGCCGGATACGTTTTTTGAGCAAATCGACCGGCTTTCTTTTCATGAAATCGCTTGCGAAGTGGCGCACGCTTTCTTCGGCGAAGACATCGAGCCGGAAATTTTAAGTCAAATTGTCCGCGATACGCTGAATTTTGATACGCCGGTTGTCGAAGTGTCGGAAAATATTTACGCTTTAGAATTGTTTCATGGGCCGACATTAGCCTTTAAGGATGTTGGTGCACGGTTTATGGCGCGTGTGCTGGGGTATTTTATCCGAAAACAGGGACTGAAAGAAGTCAATGTATTGGTCGCTACTTCGGGTGATACCGGAAGCGCGGTCGCCAACGGATTTTTGGGCGTTGAAGGCATTCACGTCTATGTTTTGTATCCCAAAGGCAAAGTCAGCACCATTCAGGAAAGCCAATTTACCACGCTAGGGAAAAATATTACTGCCTTGGAAATCGACGGCACGTTCGACGACTGCCAGGCTTTGGTGAAATCCGCATTTATGGATAAGGCGTTGAACGAGAAGATGTTGCTTACATCTGCCAATTCCATTAATGTGGCTCGATTTCTACCGCAATCATTCTATTATTTTCATGCTTATGCGCAGTTGTTGCGAAAAAATGAATATTTGCGCCGGAACAACGAAGTCGTTTTTTGCGTTCCGAGTGGAAATTTCGGAAACCTCACCGCCGGACTGATTGCGCAACAAATGGGACTGCCGGTTAAACGGTTTATAGCGGCAAACAATAAAAACGATATTTTCCTGCAATATTTGCTGACCGGACAATACAATCCGCGTCCGTCGGTGCAAACGCTGGCGAACGCGATGGACGTGGGCGACCCCAGCAATTTTGTCCGCATTTTGGATTTGTATCACCACAATCACGAAACGATTACGCAAATTATTTCAGGTTTCAGTTGCGACGACGATACCATTCGGGAAACAGTCAAAACCTGTTACGAATTAACCGGCTACTTGCTTGACCCGCACGGTGCTTGCGGTTATCTCGCTCTCTTGCGCAGTTTGCAACCCAACGAAACCGGCGTGTTTCTGGAAACGGCGCACCCCGCCAAATTCAAAGACACTATTGACCGGATTATTGGAAAAAGCATCGAAATTCCCGAAAAACTACAGGTGTTTATGAAGGGGAAAAAACAAAGCATTGAATTAAGCAACGATTTCCAACAATTCAAAGATTTTATACTTTTGCATAAAAAAATTCAATATAAATAGAATATGAAAAAAAGCGCATTCATACTGCTAATTTTCTTTGTATCAAATGTTCCGAAATTATTGGCGCAGTTTGACAGCCAGATTAGCAACTATTGGGCGGCGACAAATTACTATAATCCGGGCTATGCGGGACAATCCGGTAAATTGGAATTGACCGGACTTTACCGTATGCAATGGCTCGGCATCGAACACGCGCCGAAAACCGGCATTGTGTTGGGAGAAATGCCGCTCAAACTGTTTGAAAGAGAACATGGCGTCGGCGTTTCGATGTATAACGACGGTATAGGACTGTTTAAAACCACCGTTATTTCGGGACAATATGCCTACAAAATGAAACTGTTCGGCGGTAGTCTGGGTATCGGCATTCAGGGCGGATACATCAGTGAATCGTTTGACGGTACGAAAGTTGAAATTCCAAAGGACGACGAATATCACAATCCGACCGACGAGGCCATTCCGACGACGCTCGTTTCGGGAACTTCCATCGACGGCGCGGTGGGAATTTATTACAATCATAAAAAAGGATATGCCGGACTTTCGGTTACGCACATCACTTCGCCCGCGTTGAATTTGACGGAAAACGTCGTTCTCGAAATTCCCCGTACGTATTATTTTACGGCCGGATACAATATACCGCTGAGCAATCCGTTATTAGAATTACAGCCGTCCGTTTTGGTGAAGACGATCGAATTGAGTTCGTGGCACATCGAAGGCGATTCACTGGTGGCGACCACCCAGGCTAACACGCTGAAAGGCATGTTGAAACAAACCCAAATTGACGTTTCGCTGCGATTGGTTTATAGTAAAACCTTTTGGGGAGGAATTTCATGGCGGAAAGGGGAGTCGGTCATCGTTATGCTGGGCAGTAAATTGAAAATGTTTGAAATCGGTTATGCTTATGATATACCGTTGTTTTCCAACCTGTTGCAGGAAACTTCGGGCAGTCATGAGCTATTTGTAAAATACGCCCTCGACCTGAATACGAAAAAGGGCAAAAAAGGGAAACATAAAAGCGTGAGAATATTATGATAGTATCACACAAAAAGTTGATTTTTATAGGAATGGCGGTCGTTCTTTTCACTGCTTGCGGACGTTCGTTTTCCGGCGACGGCGGAGAACTTACAGGTGTGAGTGCGACGGCCTGGAGTGAGCCCAATCCGCATGGAATGGTATTGATCAAACGCGGTTCTTTTGAAATGGGGCCATCCCAAAACGACACGGTTTGGGGCCTGTATCAAAACCGCAAGGGTGTTTCTATTGATAATTTCTGGATGGACGAAACGGAAATCACCAACGCTAAATACCGGCAATTCGTCTATTGGGTGCGTGACTCCATTATTCGCGAACGGCTTTACGATCCGGCTTACGGCGGTAACGAACTGTATAAAATAGAGGAAGATAAAGACGGAAATCCTTACGATCCGCCTATTTTGGATTGGCGCAGGCCGATTCCAACCGAACGGAGAGCCAACGAAGACGAGCTTCGAGCCATTCAAAGCGTGGAGTGGACGAATCCGGTTACCGGCGAAATAAAGTTAGATCCCGGGCAAATGATTTATAAATATTCGTTTTTCGATGCGGCTCAGGCGGCTTTGCGGCGCAACCGGTTAGATCCGGAACGTCGTGTGTATAATACAGACATTACGGTTGATCCCAACGAAGTGGTTGTCATTTCAAAAGATACGGCCTACTACGATGAAGAGGGGCGTATCATCCGCGAAACACTCACTCGTCCGCTGTCAAGCCTCTACGATTTTCTGAATACATACATTGTCAATATATATCCCGACGAATCGGTTTGGGTAAATGATTTCAATAATGCGTACAACGAGCCGTATATGCGCCTGTATTTCAATCACCCGGCCTACAACGATTATCCGGTAGTGGGCGTTTCGTGGGATCAGGCTAATGCGTTCTGTGCATGGCGTACCGAATATCTGAAAAAATCGTTAGACAATACTAATCGCAACACGATTGAACGGTATCGTCTGCCGACCGAAGCGGAATTTGAATACGCTGCCCGAAGCGGAAAATCAGAAAATGTTTATCCGTGGCGTCAAGACACTCCGGTGGGCGACAAAGGCTGCTTCTTGGGCAACTTCAAACCGGGCGAAGGCAATTATACGGAAGACAAGCATCTGATTACGGCGCGTGTGGCTTCATTTTCGCCCAACGAATTTGGTTTGTATGATATGGCGGGCAATGTGGCCGAATGGACTTCGACGAGTTTTCTGGAGTCCGGTCCGGAAATTATGAACGACATCAATCCGGAATATTCGTACAATGCGGCAAAAACCGACCCCTATGCCATGAAGAAAAAAACGGTGCGTGGCGGCTCGTGGAAAGATGTGGCACATTTTATCCGTTCCGATGTTCGCTCCTATGAATATCAGAACGAACAACATTCTTACATTGGTTTTCGCTGTGTACGGACGCAAACAGGATTTTCAAAAGGAAAGAAATAATTCGTAATTCGTAATTTTTAATTCGTAATAAAAACAGATATGGGCTTTAAAAGAAGGTATCAAAACTTTATCGACAAATTTTTGTCGGGAGAGCAAGGAAGAGTATTTTTTCAGGTCTTTTATAATGTCGGTGCGGCGATTGTAATTATCGGTGCGTTGGCAAAATTAAGTCACTGGCCGCATAATTTGGGCAATATATTACTGACGGTAGGATTGGTCACGGAATTTTTCGTGTTCCTGATTTCGGCGTTCGACCACCCGGCGAAGGAATATTCGTGGGACCGGGTTTTTCCGGTGCTGGACACGAATGACGAAGAAGACCGTCCGGCTTTCGGCAACGGTGGCGGTGTTTCCGGTGCTGGTGGTGTTATCATTGGTGGTAACGGAAAAGGCTCGGCAGAAAGTGGAGTAGTCGCCGGCGGAAAAGGCAGTGGTGGTGCAGTCATTATCGGTGGTGTCAATTTCGGGGGTGGTCAATCGGCCGTAGAAAACATAACACCGGGACAAGTGCAACAATCGTTCGGTATTCCCAACGCAGTCAATATTTCGGAAGAAGATACCAACGCGCTGACCGCAAGTATCAAGAAAATGGCATCGGCTGCCGACCAATTATCCAAAATGGCGGAAATGACGGAAGCCACGCAACAATATCTTGACCAACTGTCATCTATGTCGGAAGACATGAAGCGATTCAGTTCCGTCACCAATAATTTGACGGATGTTTCCGATATTTTGTTAGGCTCGTACAAGAGCATTACGGACAATTCGGATGGGATCAATCAGTCGTCGCGCGGTTACGTCCAACAAATGGAAGCCCTTAATCGCAACATTCAGGGATTGAACACGATTTACGAAATACAGTTGAAGAGTATCAGTTCGCAAATCGACGCTATTGAGCGGATCAATTCGGGCTTAATGCGGATTAAAGACCTGTACGAAGGCTCGATAGTCGACAGTTCCGTTTTTCGAAGCGAAACGGAAAAAATGGCACAACAATTGCACGCGCTCAACGGCGTCTATAACCGCTTGTTGAACGCCATGACGATGAATATGTACGGTGCAGGTAGTAATCCCGGTTTTGGCAATATCAACCCTAATCCGTATAATCCGCTAACAAATTCGTAATTTGTAATTCGTAATTTTAAGAATATATGGCCTCAAACAGTCCGAGTTCCCCACGGCAGAAAATGATCAACCTGATGTATCTGGTGTTCATTGCTATGCTCGCCCTCAATGTTTCTTCGGAAGTATTGGACGGTTTTGAATTGGTGGAAGAAAGTTTGCTTCGTTCCGTCAAAGCGTCTTCGCAACGCAACGATCGCGTCTTTGCGGATTTGACCGCCTTTTACGGCTCTAATCCCAAAAAAGCTAAAGACTGGTACGCAAAAGGAGTGCAGGTGAAGGAAAAAACAGATACCTTATATAATTACATACAAGATTTAAAAACGAGAATCGTCAAGAAATCAGATGGAAAAGACGGCGACCCGGAACATATCAAGCGTCCCGACGATTTGAACGCCGCTTACGAAATCATGTTTGAACGCGGGAAAAACGACGCTGCAAAATTGAAAATCGACATCGATTCGTATCGACAATACATTACTTCGCTGGTAAATAATCCCTCTATTAAAAACATCATAGAGAGCAATTTACGGACAGAGCCTTCCGAAAAAGCCAAGCAAAACAAGCAAACGTGGGAAGAATCCATGTTTTGGCAGATGCCGACGGCTGCAGCAGTTACTTTATTAACGAAACTGCAAAACGATATTCGGTATGCTGAAGGGGAAGTGTTGGGTGATTTGGTGAAAAATATCGATGTGCTGGACTATCGCGTGAATAAATTGGAAGCCTTTGTGATACCCGAAACACAAATCGTGATGAGCGGAGGCAGTTACCGCGCAAGTATCGGATTGTTGGCGCAAGACTCTACACAACATCCCAAAATAATTGTCAATGGCAAGCAACTGCCCGACGACGCTAATGGAATTTACGTTGCCGGAACAGGTGCAACCGGAACATTTCCGGTCAAAGGATATGTGGAAATGCCTCGTCGCGACGGATCCTTTTTCCGTCAGGAATTTTCGACCGAATATTTTGTCGTGAAACCGAGTGCAACCATTGCACCGGTGTGGATGAACGTGTTGTATGCCGGTGTAGAAAATGAAATACAAATCGCTGTGCCGGGTATAGCCAGTCAAAATGTGTCGGCAAGCATTTCCAACGGATCCCTGTCGCACAAGAGCAACGATATTTGGGTAGCGAATCCGCGCTATGGATCGGATGCTGTGATTACCGTCATTGCCAAAATGGCCGGCGGACGTTCGCAGGAAATGGCGAAACAAACGTTTCGTGTTCGTCCGTTGCCCGACCCCGCGCCGTATTTGAATATCACCAATCCCGACGGCAACAAAGTACGTTACAAAGGCGGTACGCCGTTAGCGAGAGCCGCTTTGGTGGCGGTTGATGTGTTGAATGCAGCTATTGACGATGGTATTTTGGATCGTCCTTTCACCGTCTTGCGGTTTGAATTGCAGAAATTCGATTCGATGGGCTTTGCCATGACGACCACTTCCAACGGAGCCAATTTTTCGCAACAGCAAAAAGACGTCATTCGTGGCGCACAACGCGGACAAACCTTGTTGATTAGAGGAATTGTGGTGCGTGGCCCCGACGGTATCGAACGAACGCTGAATGCACCGATGGAAATCAGAATCAATTAAAAATTACGAATTAAAAAGATACAGAGATGAGATATAGATTATATTTTTTCAGTTTGTTGGCGGTGATTTTCGCTTTCGCACAGGAAATTTCGGCACAAGACCAGCCACCGCGTCCGCGCACCACGCGCCAACGCCCGGCGGAAAATACGGAGACCAATGCGGTTTCCAACCTGACGGAAACGGCGAAAATCAAGAATGAAATCGAGTCGCAAAAGCCGAGCCACGTCGTTTGGGAACGGCTGATTTACCGTACCATCGATTTGACCAAGGATAATAATGCGGCGTTATATTATCCGGTGAAACCACAAGGCAACCGGCAAAATCTTTTTACATTGATTTTCAAGTTGTTGGCTGATGGAAAAATCACGGCTTACGACTATGGAGACGCGAATGAAGTGTTTGACGAAGGGCATATAAAGAATTTTGAAGAGGTTTTGAAAACCATTCAAGTGTTATATACCAAACAAGGCGAACAGTTTAAAGTCGATGAACGCGATATTCCGAGTGCGGAAGTAACGCAATATATGATTAAAGAAGGTTATTTGTTCGACCAAGCAACCGGAACGTTCAAAAATCAGGTGATTGCCATTTGTCCGATTTTGTTGCGCGAAGATTTTTATTACGGAAACAGTACCAAAGAGACGTTATTTTGGCTGAAATACGACGATATTCGTCCCTATCTTTCGCGTGAAATGATGATGACTTCCAATTACAACAACGCGCTGACTTACACCATTGACGATTATTTTCGCAAAAACATGTATACCGGCGAAATTGTTAAAACAGTCAATATGATGGGCAAAAGTCTGGCGCAGGAAGTCGGCAACGACACGCTCGCATTGAAACACGCGCAAGACAGTATCGAAAGCCAGTTGAAAATGTTTAATCAAAAACTCTGGGTATATAACGATACCACCGTGTTAGTTCCCGAAAAGAGCAAAGAGACAAAACCGGCGAAAGAAGGCCGGACGGTAGCTCGCGGAAAGAGCAATAGTGCTTCCTCTGAGAAAGCGTCTACTTCTACCGAAAAGAAAACAAAGGAAAAACAGCCGAAAGCGGAAAAAGCAACGCCGGCACGAAGCGTCCGGAGAACACGGTAACGGAATTTTTTACAAATTCAGTATATTTTCTTCAAATACCGTCAGTTTTTCGAGACCGGTTTCGGTAACTAAATACGTATTTTCAATACCCACCGCACCCACATTGGGTAATACGAATTTAGGCTCGTAGGCAAATACCATTCCCGCTTGCAATACTTCTTTGGAGCGTCCGGTCAATACCGGTAACTCGTTGATTTCAATTCCAACGCCGTGTCCCACAAATTTGGCTTGTTGGTGGATACCCATAAAATTATCCGCCCAACCGGCTTTGGAAGCCATCTGCAAGGATTGTTCGTAGATAACGGCGCACGACATACCAGGTTTGCCGTTTTCCATCAGCCATTGGTGCATATCCATCGAAACTTGGTGTGCGCGGAAAGCCTCGCCGGAAAGTGTTCCGCAGGCATAGACGCGCGTCATGTCGGTGAGGTAAGCGGTATAATTGCCGACCATATCTACCATCACCGTTTGCCCTTCCCGAATGGGCGTGCCGTTTGCTCCGATGGGAATGCTTTCGTGTGCCCCGCCACCGCCCAGCGCAAAATCGCAAGGAGAAGGCGTTTCGGCATTGCTTCCGCTCAGCACACTGCCCATAAAAATTTCCATATTGTTTCCGAGTGCACGAAAAACACCGATAGAGCCGTGACGGCGCATTTCCCGTTCAATTTCGTATTGCAATTGTAAATCCGTCATACCCGCAAGAAAAAGTGCAGGGATTTTTTGATATACTTCGCGATGGCGAACGGCCGAATAGCGAAACTGCTCGATTTCCCAAGGTGTTTTCAGCATGCGTGTTTCACGCAAAATAGCCGTTGCATTCGCCGTCTTTTTCGGTTGAAATACCGCCAGCAGACGCATATATTCGTTATAGGTTAGTTGGTCGGCTTCTAACGCAATCGTTTCGGGCAACGGAATATTTTTTTCTTTCAATAAGACAGGAATATCTTCGGGCTTGCGGATAAAAACCGCCTGCTTGTTAGAAAATGTCCCTGCTTTCCGGACAAAAAACAACGGATCGCCTTCGACCGGCAAATAAATATAACCGTCAAACACGCTACCGGTTAAATAATACATATTGACCATTGACCGAATGCAACAGGCTTCTGCCTGTTGTTCCTTCAACAACTGCTGAATGCGGGAATAACGTATCTGCAAATCCATACAGTGGATATTTATTTAGGCGCAAAGGTAATGAAAATACTGCAAAACGAAAAAAAGGGACGACCACAAAGGCCGCCCCTACCTCGGGAACTTAAAGTTATGCGAACTCCCCGATTGGTTTTTTTCCTGTCCTTGCGTGCTTGACGCGCAATCCCCAGAACACCGTTAATACATAAAGGCCTGCAATGAGCAGCAGGCAAAG
>BNTW01000022.1 GCA_025996895.1 Bacteroidia bacterium
GTAATTTAGCACCCGAATTTCTTCTTCGGATAAATTCATTTGAATAAGCATACTGCATTACTGTGAGAGGTTTTGCAAATATGCTTATTCTTTTTCTATTGCACAAATCTATACCGAGCGAAGTATAAGAACTCCCCAATTAAATTTTCCAATAATATTTATATCTATCCGCATGGGGAAACTACTTACGAAGTATATAATTTAACGACCGATGCCGGCCATATTCCGAATATTCCCGCGATGAGCATTTTCATGCTGATAGTGTCGAGCGCGAATACGGAAACGAGTCAGCTGTTTGTCATTACTCCCGGCATGCAGATACACGGAAAAAGTGTTGCGGAAGACGGCAGCGGTGCCGCTTTTGCTCCCATCCACGTTCCCAATCAACTGACGTTCCGCTTGATTCCTGAAGGTAATCCGTTCATTTACGACCGGACACGTATTGTGCTTCAGCCGGGTTTGAGCGAGGGAGTTGACAATGTTGATATTGCCAAATCGCTTAATCCGGCCGGCGATTATTTCCAGCTTTATAGCGGGAGTCAAGACCGTGCATTGGCTAAAAACGCTTTGCCCGAAGCGGTTGCTAAAACCACCTTGTGCGTTTCTCCTCCGAAATACGCCCTTTCGTGTCGTTTGACGGTCGAAGGTGTGGAAACAATAACGACGGACGATTTATTATTAAAAGACAATAAACTGAATGTCTGGGCAAAATTGTTGGAAACTCCCGAATACGTTTTTACATCTGAGCCGAATGACACTCCCGAGCGTTTTACCTTATATTTCAAAGCACCGACCGGTGTTGAAGACATTGATACGGAAGCCATTTACGCCTATTACGCAAACGGTAGCTTGCATGTTAATCGCTTGACCGATGCCGACAACGAAAGTCGCCTTTCGATATACAACCCTTCGGGCTTGGTCTTGCAGACGACAACCATTGACAATTATCCGCAATATTCGACTGCGATTAATCTTCCGCAGGGCGTTTATATTGCGAAATTGGAGGGAAACAGGAATGTGATTGTAAAATTCATAAAAAGATAAGGATATGAAGACAAGAATAATCTACACGGCAATCGTGCTGATGCTTATGGTGCAAACCGTTTCGGCACAATGGAATGAAGATTTTCTTCATTACGAACTGTTTGGAACGCAGCAGGAGGAGCTGTATTACCAGCCGGAATTTTTCGGATTGCTTTGGACTTCGTCCTCGCAAAGACCACCGTTCGGCATAGCCTCCGGCTATGTCACTGTTGAAAGTAAGCCTCTTGGCTTGCAGCAAAGCGGGAGCTTTGCTTATAATACGACGAAGGCTGGAGCCTTCGCCGAACAATACAGTCAGGTGTGGAACAGTCAGTCGCAATTCGGCCAAGCGTTTGTTTTTCAAAGTGAACTGTTTTATGCGCAGGAATTGTCGTTTTTGAATAATTTTTCTACCGGCGATTTCCTGTTCTATCGTTTACCCGGTCTTTTGCGTAATTTGGAAGGCGATGAAAACATGGACAATGGCGACAACTCGGGTACGGACATCTCCGGCATTGATAATCCGTTTCATGTCAACGACATTTACCTCCCGTTGGGCGACGGCGTTTGGCCGTTGATTTTGGCGGTATCCGGTTGGATTATTATAAAATTACGAAACAACGTTCAGCGTCAGCTAATTACGAATTACAAATTACGAATAAAAATACAGAAGACTCGTAACTCACATAAACAATTAACGAATATAAAAAGATGAGAAAAATGAAAAAGACAATGATTTTGGCCGTGCTGACGTTTTTCACGTCAGCCGGTATGAAGACGATGGCTCAGGTAACGATTGGGGACGAGATTTATCCTCAAACCTTTTCGGTGCTGGAGCTGATTAGTAACCAGCAGCGCGGTTTGCGTTTGCCGCAGATGACGACGCAAAAGCGCGACAGTATTACCAATTCGACCGGTTTCAAGACGAATGCGCTGGCCGAAGGCTTGCAGATTTTTAATATCGACAACAAGTGTGTTGAAACGTGGAACGGTAAAAAATGGTTGTCGGTATGCGACCCCTGTGCCGGCAATACGCCTGCCGGTGCACCGACCGTAACCAACACTAACGTAAGCTTTTGCTATAACGACGGTGCTAAAAATTTAGTAACTGCTTCGGGTGCAACGACCGACAGCGGATTGACGCTTGTGTGGTATGACGCGCCTACAGATGGTAATGTAATGGATGCAAACAGTATTTCAACAACAACAGTAATGCCGGGAAATAGTATCTTTTATTATGTAACCCAGCAAAACAGTCTCGGTTGCGAAAATACGGCCGCACGTGTACAGATAATCGTTACGATAACGGATTGTTCGATAGCAGATGCAAACAGCATTACAAGTACAGACTCTTATTGCTTGCTTTGCGAAACTTCAGACACAATTAAATTTAAGGCCAATGCAGCTATAGCCAATCCTGTTTTTCGTATTTATGCCGACAATTCGACTACTGCGCCGATTGCGACTGTCGTCGGAACGACCGGCGGTTACAAAGTACCGGCAAGCAGTCTGGGTATTGATTATAGTGCGAACAAGCAGGGTGGTTATACGACTTATTGGGTATCCGTTTCGGGCAATAATTACAAAGAAAACTTGCCTGCCAACCGGAAACAGATTACCGTTTCCGGCTCTCAACTGCCTGAATTTGCACCGTATAACTTGGGGGCTAATCCGCTCTATGACACACCCAAGAAACAAATGCAATATTTAGCCGAAGTTCAATCGTCGGAGACAGACGGTAATGTGTATGGCGGACGTTTCCAGTGGGGGCGTGAGTGGTTGAATACAGATAATACAACCTCATATCAGGTAACCGTTGATTTTCCGAACAATTATGTGCTGTTTCAAGGAACTCAGCGGGCAAGTATATTGGCTGTCGATGGAAGTGCGACCTATAATCCGTCTACCGGTCAGATTATTTCTTACGGCTCTACCGATACCGGAAATACGGCTTCCGGCCAGTACATCTATGACCCATCAAAGGTGAGTGGTAACGATTGGCGGGTAGTTCCAAACGATTCGCTTTGGGGCAATGGTAAAAAGATTGGAACGGTTATGGCCGGCACACAGGGTACGGGTACAGGTGTTTTATATACTAATGGAAGTTGGTATCAATCGCCTGTTCCGGTGGCTCAATATGAATCGAACGATCCGTGCCGTAAATTGAATGCCGGTGGTAAATCGTGGCGTCTACCTACGCAGGATGAATGGGAACGCTTGAGTGATTATGACTGTAATCCGACAAATCAAAGTGGTAGTTTTTCTATTGCAACCAATACTCCATATAATACAACCAAAGGTTATACCGTGGTGCCTGTTGCCGGCGGTAAGGTGAGTACAGATTTTGCCGCTCCGAGTGCTGCGCACATGAGTGGAGGTCATGCAATTTATAAAACTTCGGTTTGGAATGCAGCTATTGCTCCGGGGGGGTATTTTGACCAATCAAGCAGCGGTACACCCAATATGACTTTATCGCTCTACGACCCGGCTGCACCCGAACCTTTGCTGTTCTTTCCAACTGCCGGCTACAGAAGTGGCGTACAAGCTACTCTGCATGGAGTTGGTCAGTACAGTAGCTATTGGAGTAGTACCCTCTACAATTATGGTATCCTCTCCTTTGGTGGATCTTATAGTGGCTTTGGTGCGATCAGTGGTGGTAGTCCTGCATTTGGGCTGTGTGTCCGGTGTGTCGCAAAACAGGATTAACTAATTGAGAATGGAGAATGAAGAATTAAAAAATAATTCTTCATTCTCCATTAAAATAACTATTCTGTTGCTTTAATCACGTATGTGATTATTAATTAGGTATTTAAGTGGAGAAAAAATACGTGAAAAAAGACTGCGATCGTCCGTCATAATTTCGGCTGTTCCGGTCAATTCGCCGGCGAAATCCAATTTTTTGCCGATACTCGTTTGCAATCCTCTACGCAATTTCACTTCTACCGCATAATTTTTTCCGTTGGAAATCAGGGAAATATTGCGGACTTCGCCTTGTAATGAGCCATATTCCATGTAGGGATAATCGTTGATTTTGATATTCACCCGCTGACCGGTTTTGATTTTTCCCGAGCCGACAGCCGGCGTTTGAATGCGTCCGATAATTTCGCCCGGCACATCGGGAACAACCGCTAAAACCTTATCGCCGGCATTGACAAACTGGTTGCTCGTCCAAAAAGAGTCAAATGTAACCGTCCCGGCGATGGGACTGACTAAAACATAAATTTGTTCCCAATTTTCGATAGCCGACAGGAGTTCGCTGTATGCGGTTTTCAAATCCGACAGCAAACTGTTTTTTTCGCGGATATATTGAATATCCAATTTAGAAACGTTTTCGGACAGTTGTGCGGCTTCGATTTGGTCGGATGCCATGCTGGTTTGCAACTGCTGCAACGATTGACGCGTATTCAGCAACGCATTTTCGGCGGCTTCCAACTCGGCTTGAGCAATAATACCTTTGTTGAACAATTGTTTTTCGCGGTCGAAAGTCGCTTGTGCAATTTCCAACTCTTCCTGTTTCAGGTGCCATTGTTTTTCGAGCGTCGAAGAATAGCGTTTATGTCCGCTGATTTGCAAGTTCAATGCTTCTTTTTCTTTATTTATTGAATTGAAAGACAGAAAATTATCGTAATTCGTAATTGTTTTTAGAAAAGTGGAATACGTATTTTGAATATTCCCTAATTCAAAGGAGGAAACACCTAATTCGGCAGGGAAAAACAAAGCCGTATCATTTATAACACATTGATTCAAAAGCGATTTCACTTGAACAACATTCGTAGTTAGCGCGGGATTGTCGATGACAGCCAAAATCTGCCCCTGCCGTACGCGGCTGTTGTCCGTACAATTCAATTCTTTTATCTTTCCGGTGGTTTTTGCCACGAGCCAGACCGGCGGATTTTCAGTTGTGATAACCGCTTCGCCCACAATAATATCAGGATATTTGAAAAAAAAACTGACGGCAATCAATAAAATAACCACGCCGCAAATAACGGAAATTCCGCTTCGTACGAGAATATGCGGCGGGCGTGTCAAAATGTCTTGCATTTCCTCACTGCGCAGTTCCAAATCGCCGGATGGCGATTTGGGGGTGTGCGGTGCAGGGTGTACGGTACACGAGTCCACCTCACTACTCTCTGCTCTATTTCTTTTTTGTTCTTCCGACATAATTGCTGTCTTTTTTTGTGCACCGTGCACCCAATTATAATTCCAATTGATTTTTGACCAAACGATAGTAGGCTCCGCGTTTTTCCGTCAGTTCTTCGTGTGTTCCGGTTTCGACGATTTCGCCTTTTTCCAGCACTACGATTTGGTCGGCATTGCGGACGGTACTCAAGCGGTGAGCGACCACCACAACGGTTTTTCCTTCGAAAAACGTCGCCAAATTATCCATAATGGCACGTTCGTTGTTGGCGTCAAGCGCGTTGGTCGCCTCGTCGAAAAATACAAATCCGGGATTTTTATAGACGGCACGCGCGATCAAAATACGTTGCTTTTGTCCCTGACTTAAACCGTGTCCTTCCACTCCGATTTTCGTGTTGTATGCCAACGGTAACGACTCGACAAATTCGCGGATATTAGCGACTTCCACTGCATGAAGCAACTGCGCTTTGTCGATCGTTTCCACGCCGGGCGCAATGTTGCGAGCAATCGTATCTGAAAAAATAAAACCGTCCTGCATCACCACGCCGCACTGTTTGCGCCATTCGCGCCAACTGTAAGTATCCAGCGCGTTATTGCCCAAGTAGATTTTCCCCTTTTTGGGTGGATAAAATCCCAACAGCAGTTTGACCAAAGTCGTTTTTCCGCTTCCGCTTGTGCCGACAATCGCTGTCTGCTTGTTGGTCGGAATGGTCAAGCGGATATTTTTCAAAACCATTTCGCCGGCCGAAGTTTCGTCGTAAGCAAAATCCACATTTTCCAAACGAAGGTCTTTGCCCATCGGAATTTCCCGGATTTTGTTTTCGTCTGCGGTTTCTTCGTCGTCTTTGCCATGAATTTCGCTCAAACGATCCAAACTCAAACGTGCGTCCTGTGTTTGACGGAAAAAGCTAATCAGCTGATCCACAGGGCCGTTTAATTGTCCGATAATGTACTGCACCGAAAGCATCATACCCAGCGTCATTTGCCCATCGACCACCAATTTGGCGACCAAAATCGTAATCAAAATATTTTTCGTCTGATTAATCAAAATGGCACCCGAATCCTGATATTGCGCCAATGCCAAGCCTTTCACCTGCAAGCGGAACAGCCGCGCCTGAATACGTTCCCAATCCCAGCGTTTTTGCCGTTCGCAAGCGTTGAGCTTGATTTCTTGCATGCCGGTAATCAACTGAATGATATTACTCTGATTAGTAGCATTTTGCGCAAAATTCTTATGGTCGAGTTCGGCGCGTTTTTTCATAAACAACCACACCCACAAAAAATACAAAATACTCCCGATGAGGAAAATGGAAAATATTTTTAAGTTATACAAAGCGAGAATGATACCGAAAATCACGATGTTGAACATCGAAAAGATAATACTCAGGCTCGAATTGGTCAAGAAGCTTTGGATACGGCTGTGGTCGCCGATACGCTGAATGATGTCGCCAGTCATTTTGGTATCGAAATAGCCCATCGGCAGGCGCATCAACTTAATCAGGAAATCGGAGATCAGGGCGATATTAATCCGTGTTCCCAAATGCAGCAAGATCCAGCCGCGAATAAATTCGACGGTTGAATTGCTCAATGTCAAAACCAACTGTGCAATCAAAACCAGATAAATAAACCCGATGTTTTGATTATTAATCCCCAAATCGACAATGGATTGCGTCAGAAACGGGAAAATCAACTGTAGCAAACTTCCGAAAAGCAAGCCCAAAAACAGCTGGAAAACCAGATTTTTGTAGGGTTTCAGGTACGACAGCAAAAACGAAAATCCCTTGCGGTTGATTTTTTCGTCTTCTTTGGCATAAAAATCGGGCGACGGCTCAAGCAGCAGCACAATGCCTTCGTCTTCACCGTCTTTTCTCGTGCTTATCCAGCAGCGGCAAAATTCTTCCTGTGTATAGTTGATTTTTCCACCGGCGGGGTCGGCCACATACACATAGGTTTTTCCGCCGCTTTTTTTAATTCTATAAACGACCACAAAATGATTTTGATTCCAATGCACAATGCAGGGCAAGAGCACTTCCTTCACCAAATCGTCGAAAGTAACTTTTGCACCCAGCGTGCGAAAACCAATCGCTTCGGCCGCCTCACTGATACCCAATAGCGACACGCCTTCTTTGGAAATATGCGATTTCTCGCGCAGGTTTTCCAGCGAATACACGCGCCCATAATGAGCAGCAATCATGCGGAGGCAGGTCGGTCCGCAATCCATCACATCGTGCTGTATGTAGGACGGAAATTTCATTTTCTTCGTTTGCAAATGTAAGCAAAAGATTGTAAAATATTCTATTTTACTCTATGAAATTCGGCTTTTAAAATCAAATCATAAGGAAGGATTATTGCGCAAGATTGTTTTGGATGAGAATGAGAGGAAGAGGTTGAGTAAGAATTTTTTCATGTCGTAACTTTAATAGAGTTACTGAACTGAGCGAGAACGTAAATTAAATATTAAAAAATCCAACTAATTATCCGAACTATCTCCTGTTTTCGACAATAGGACACCCAAAATAGCCATCCCCAAAATTATATCTCTCTATGTATCAGGAATATATTTTTTGTTAACATCTTTTATGTCGAAAACAGGAAATTTGTGATATTATTCTCTGAATATCAGCGTATTTGGAAAAAATGCAATTTCGACATCGGCCTGAAAGGTGTTTTCTCTTTCGATTTCGGAAAAACGGTAGAGAATAACCTGCCCGTCGGCGACCTGCGAACGTTTGAATTTTATATGGACGGACATTTGAATATCGACCTCTTGCTCAAATATGTTTTTACGGCTAAAATTGAGGAAAGCAAAGAAAATCTTATAAAAAAAGATGTACTTCCCGTAGCGAAATTCCGGTTTATGGTAGGCAACGTGCCGGTGATTATTTTTGTCTATACCCATCTCTACAAGCGGTATGAACTGGCGGCAAATTCCGAAATTACGATGAGCGCGGGTTGCTACCTGCAAGCCAATGCAAAATTAGGCTTAAATTACACAAAAGATGCGGGAGTATCCCCGATCATGTCGTTTAATTCAGATTACGGAATTTATGGTCCGACATTTCACCGCCAAAGGCTCTTTGTCGGCCAAAGGCTCTTATTATCCGAGAATTGAATTTGAAATATACAAGATTTTATGTCCTTGGGTAGAGCTTATACCCTATGTGAGGACTGATTTTGAGAGCGGCATGCGGGCAAGCACCGACGACAACAACTACTTGGCATGGACGTCGAAAAGTTATGCCGGCATGGATTTCAGGGGAGGATTCAATATAGACGCAGGCATTTTCCTTCCGTTGATAAAGCTATGGGAATCAGATACATACAACCTCAAAGACGCGATGTTGCTGGATATGCCTAAAAAAATTGAGTTGGTTTCGCCCGAAAACGGCACAAAAGTGAATGCAGGCGAGCCGGTAGAAGTCAGTTTTAAGGTCAGTTCCTTGAACAATGTTGCAAAAACCTATTTCCCCTGCATCGGCGGATTGGTGAATTTTGTTACGAATGGCGAAACGGATAAAGCAGTAGCTGTTTCCGGCATGGACGGCCGGGTTTCGGTCAAATGGAAACCGAAAGACAAGGACGACCAATTGACGGCGAAAATTGTGGATAAGGATGGGGAAACCATCAGCGAAGCCGTTTTTACGCCCGAATACAATGACGATGAAGAGGCCCAAATCCGCGAAATGCTTGTCAAACTCTATCACGATACTGACGGCGATAATTGGTTGCATAAAGATAATTGGCTTTCGGACAAACCAATTGATGAATGGTTTGGGATAAGGTATTTGCAGGGTTGGTTTGGAATATACTTGAATGATAATCAACTCAAGGGAACTATAGATATGAGAGGCTGCACAAGTTTATATGAATTGCACTGCATTGGCAATCAACTAACGAATCAGCTAACGAGTTTAAATGTGAGTGGTTGTACAAGTTTAGCAGCCTTGTTTTGTGAAAACAATCAGCTAACAAGTTTGAATGTCAGCGATTGCACAAGTTTAACGGGATTGGATTGCACAAACAATAAAATTCTATCCGAAATTCCGGTATGGTTTAAGCAAGTAACCTATTTTTATTATGATGTTCGGTATAGCTATGATTGGGAAAATGGTGTGATGAAATATACCGACAAAGGCGTAGGTTGGTGGTATCCGGGCGAGCCGGAAAAAGGCTATCATGGTTATGGTTGGTAGAGAAATAATGCCGTCAGGCGTTTCATTCAATAGAGCGCAAGTATATATTTGTCCAAAAAGGCTGAAAGCCCTGAAAAATAATGATTATAATTTGGGAATTATAGGGAGTATCCAAAATTATATCCGAACTATTTCCATGCACATACGGGCGTTGTGATAGGGACATTTCCAGAAACCGGCTTTGTCGTCGGTGTGTTTTTGCCGTCCGTCGGGGGCAGTACTCCACACCCATTCGCCGTTTTTTTTGTCTAAAATATGATTTTGAATATATTGCCAGCAATTTTTGGCGATGTGTAAATATTTTTCGTTTCCTGAAATTTGGTAGGCATAGGTTGAGCCGACAACGGTTTCGGCTTGTACCCACCAGTGACGGTTGAGGTCAGTATGATTTCCGTTCGTTTCATAAATCATGGAGCCATCTGGTTGCAGGCCTTCGTAAGCCGCTTCCGCAATAGCAATGGAAAGCGGTTTGACTTGAGTGAGCAATTCCGTGTCGCCCAATACTTCCGCTGCTTCATACAAGAGCCAGGCGCATTCAATATCGTGTCCATAGGAAACGATTTGCGATTGACTTTCCCATTTTTCGTTGAAGAAAAGGATTAAATGACGCGTTTGCGACGAAATAATATGATTACAGAAGATATGAATTAATCGTTCGTGCGCTTTGACCAATTCCGCATCTCGCCATACGCGAAGCAGGTTTGTGTATGGCTCAATAATATGCAAATGCGTGTTCATGGATTTGGGAACGTTGGCGTCGCGCTCACTGAGGCGCATGTCCTCAATCGGCTGCCAATCGCGATTTAAGGCTTCAACATATCCACCATAAATGGGGTCATAAGCGTGTTTTTCCAACAAACGGAAGATTTTGACGGCTTCTTCCAACGCTTCCGGCCGGCCGGTAGCACGATAAAATTCCGAAAAACCGTACAAGGCAAATCCCTGCGCATAAACCTGTTTGCGTGGATTGACCGGATTTCCCAAATAATCCAATTCCCAATAAACACCGCCGTATTCTTTGTCGATAAAATGATTTAGAATATAATGAAACGCGCGCGCGGCAGTGGCCAAATATTCCGGATTTTTAAATAAGCGGTAGGCCGCGGAAAATGTCCACAAGATGCGGGCGTTCAATACCGCTCCCTTGTTTGCTTGCTTGTGCAAGTGTTCGTGACCATCAATACGACCGTAGAAGCCGCCGTGTTCGTTGTCTATGGTTTTCTTTATCCAGTACGGAAGAATATCTTCAACGAGTTCGCGATGTAATTCTTGTTTTAATGTTTGCATTATTTGTTGTTTCTTTTTGCCTCTAATTCTTCGGCAATTTCTTTCACTCTCTTTTCCGTAAGCGGATAGAAAATCATGCCTACGAATGCCAGCAGTGCACAAATGGCAGGGAAGATGCTGAGCATCAGGCGTTCACCTAAAATCGTTTCCGGAAGTTGAGGCAAATATTGATTGGCCAGATCTTCGCTGTAGTGGAAGATTGCCAATATCCAACCGCCCAAAGCTGCTCCCAACGCCCATCCTAATTTTTGCGACATGGAGGAAGAAGAGAATATTAAACCTGAAGCCCTGCGATTGGTTTTTAATTCTTCATAATCTACAATATCGGCAAACATACTCCACAGCAACGGCAATACATAACCGGCACAGATAGAGATTAATACCTGCAAAATGATAATCCACGTAATATTATTGGGAATGAAGAAAAAGACGACACTTAAGATAGCCGCTATTAACATGGCAATCATATAGGTATTCCGCTTGCCGTATTTAGCCGAAATACTCGGTGCCAAGACAACTCCCACAATATTAGCCGCTTGACCGATCATGAAATAGATAGTCGCCATGTCCCAGCCAAAGAAAGGCATTTTGTAGGAACTGCCTACATAATCGCGGAAGAAAAAGATGGCTACACCATCACGTACTGCGTTAAATAAGAGGGCTGCCAATCCGGTGGCTACCAAAATCCACCAGGGGGCATTATGGAAAAGATTCTTTAAATCTTGTTTTACGGTCACCTCTTTTTCTTCATTCACCGGTTCTACCCGTTCGCGAGTCATTGCAAAACACAAGAAAAACAAGATCGCACAGATCGTACCGATCACCGCCACTCCCAGCACCCAAGCGATAGGCGAGGTACTGATGGAAGTTTCGGCAGAGGCTTGAGCGGCGGCGGCTTGCGCTTTGTCAAAAGTTTCAGGATCAAATGTTTTTGCAAAGAAATCCACTAAGGGTTGCAAGAGCATAAAAGTGATGAAACTCCCGATAAAAGCAAAAGTCATCCGGTAGGAAGAAAGCACGTTGCGCTCTTTCGGATCGGGCGACATTACGCCTAGCAAAGACGCATAAGGCACATTGATGATGGAATAGACCAACATCATCAAAATAAAGGTCACATAAGCATAAATCAATTTACCGGTTTGAGCGAAATCCGGCACAAAAAAAGTAATGACGCCCATCACGGCAAAAGGAATCGCAAACCAAAGCAAATAAGGACGATACCTTCCCCAACGGGTTTTGGTGCGGTCGGCAACCATGCCAACTATGACATCGAAAAAAGAGTCAAACAGCCGGGAAATCAGAAACATCGTTCCGGCAGCCGCAGCAGGAATGCCAAAAACATCGGTATAGAAAAACAGCAAATACATGCCGAAAATTTTCCAAAACATGGAAGAAGCCATGTCACCAAAGCCGTAACCGACTTTATCCTTTAATGTGATTGTTTGTGCTTTCATGATAGCTTATTTAAGTTGTTTTAAGTTCTTGTCAATCAGTTTATAAATTGCTTCGACGGAAGTGCGCGAGCGTCCGCCGTCAGCCGGCGTGTGCAGGCAATAATCCGTCAATTTATCAATCGTGGAAGTGGCCACGTGCATGCGTGTATCGGACGAAGCGTAATAAATATACACTGTTCCGTCTTCGTCTGCAATCCAGCCGTTGGAAAACAGCACGTTAGAAACATCGCCGACACGTTCTTTGCGTTTGGGTGCCATGAAATGACCGGCCGGCTCGGCAATGATTTTCGTCGGGTCTTCCAAATCGGTCATGTACAAATACAGCACATAACGCAATCCGGCAGCGCAAGCGCGAACGCCATGTGCGAGATGTAGCCAACCTTTATCCGTTTTAATCGGGTGGGGGCCTTCGCCGTTTTTCACTTCTTTAATGGTGTGATATTGACGGAAATTGATGATTTTTTCGTCATTCACTTCCGCTTTCGTCATGTCGTCGATTAATGCCCAGCCGATACCACCGCCCGATCCGGCGTCAATGAAACCGTCTTGTGGACGCGTGTAAAGTGCGTATTTCCCGCCGACAAATTCGGGATGAAGTACCACATTGCGTTGTTGGGATTTGGAAATTAAATCGGGAAGTCGTTCCCACGTTTTCAAATCCCGGGTGCGGACAATCCCGCACGAAGCCGTCGCGGAAGATAAATCGCCGGGAGCAGCCGCCGGGTCTTTCCGTTCGGCGCAGAATAAGCCGTAGATCCATCCGTCTTGGTGGCGTGTCAAGCGCATATCATAGACGTTGATTTCGGGGTCTTCCACATCGGGCAACAAAATCGGATATTCCCAAAAACGAAAATTATCGATACCGTTGGGACTTTCGGCTATCGCAAAAAACGATTTCCGGTCGTCGCCTTCTACGCGGACAACCAAAATGTACTTATTGTTCCATTTCATTGCGCCCGAATTAAATGTGCCGTTCATGCCGATACGTTCCAGCAACAGCGGATTATCCTTTTCGTTGAAATCGTACCGCCAAATGAGCGGCGTATGTCCGGCCGTCAAAACCGGACTTTTATAACGCTGATAAATACCGTTCGTTTTTTCTTTTTTCTGATTTTTTCGGGACAAAAGCGATTCGTGTTCCCGAAATATCTTTTTTATTTTGTCTTGAAATAATTCCATGATGAATTTTATTTATGTGCATTGAGGGTAATCATTTTGGGTTTCGCCACGAAAGACCGAAAATCTACTTCGCTTGCACCGCCCGGATAAGGCACATAGAAATGGCGCGGCCGGTCGGGGGCATTCCGCCAGAAAAGAATATAGGATATTTTGTAATCTTTAATGGTATTATAAACGGCGTCGGAAAAGAAAAAAGGATAGGGGATACTTTCCATGCCACTCTCTGTAACGGCCGGAATTTTACCGCTTTTTTCAGCAACCGCTGTCAGAATAGCCAAATTTGTCGTCATATTTTTTTTGTACTCGTTGATTTGGAAAGCGATTTTTTCCGGATTGGTGTTATCGTTTTCACCGTTGGCATAACAGTCAAAGCCGAGAATATCCACGTATTCATTGCCCGGATAGCGTTCCAAATATTCCGCTTCACTTTGTACGTAATTGGGAGAATAAGCATAGAGCAGATTATGCACTTGACGCGTGTCGCGCAGGTATTCGACAGTCATCATCCATAATTTTTTGTATTCTTCTGGCGTACATTGCTTGTTGCCCCACCAAAACCAACTGCCGGAATGTTCGTGATACAGGCGGAACATCACCGGAATGAGTTGTCCGTTGTCGTCTTTCAAATCCCAAAAGAAATCGGCAACTTTATCCAGCCAGCCCAAGAATTTGTCGTGATTTTGTCCGTCGGGAAGCAGGGAGGCCACGACACGAGTGAGCGTGTCGCAATCCCAAGCATTTCCGCCGGTGAGGATATTATCGCCGTGCCAGCTAATCGTATTGATACCGCCTAAATGGTGGACTTCGCGGATATAGCGTTTCATATTATCGAAATAAATAGAATCCAGATTGTATTCCGCACCTAATTCGATGTGGCCGATTTCCCAACCGAAAATGGCCGGATAGCGTCCGGTAACTCCGAGTACGTCCGAATGTCCGGGCTCGTTATACCAGGTATGTCCGTAAGCCAAATCGTCCTGATGTCCCAGCATAATCCCCACGTTGAGCAGGGAATCCATGCGATTGTATAAAACTGCCGTTTCGGGAGTTGCATTTGCATCTGTCAGCGGACGAACAGCCGAAATATCCAAAATGATTGCTTCCTGTGTCGGTTTTTGCTTGCAGGAAAAAAGGCAAAGAGCCATCAAGGAGAATAGCAGTATGCT
Source organism: Bacteroidia bacterium (assembly GCA_025996895.1). Lineage (GTDB taxonomy): Bacteria > Bacteroidota > Bacteroidia > Bacteroidales > Azobacteroidaceae > Azobacteroides. Next base: position 14,440 of record BNTW01000022.1, read on the forward strand.
TCTCATAAATATCACTGTCTTAATGTATTACGAATTATATTACCCCATTCTGTTAAATCGCTTTCTTTCCAATTGGATACAGGCGAGGGTATGCTTCCGGGTTGATCGTCGGCAACAATCATCGAACAAGTTTCGGTTTTGCTGGAAATAGACCAAGCCGCCCAACTCAAACGATGATCGGCCATCCATTGCGTCCATGCCTGCCATTCCGGATAGTCAATCGGGCCGTCGCCGGTGGCTTCCATGCCCGCACATTCCGAAACAAAAATCGGCAGGCCTTTGGACAACGCATAATCTCCGCGATCGCGCAATTCCTGATGATGTGTTCCGGCATAAAAATGTAGCGTGTACATCAAATTATTGAAGCCTGTAATCGGATCATCAGCTACTACATGCACGTCCTGATCCCAATGTGGATTACCTACTAAAATAATATTGTCGGGATCGATGGCGCGAATGGTTTGAATGACTTCAATCGAATAGGCTTTTACGGCTTCCCACGGCATGTCGCCCCAAGGCTCGTTGAAAATCTCATAAATCACGTTGGGTACACCTTTGTATTGGGTGGCCACGTCGGTAAAAAACTTTTTGGCCGCGTCTAAATGAATATAATGTGCATGCCAATCGACGATCACATAGCTGTCGTTGGCAATGGCCGCATTCACTACATTGGTCAGGCAAGTCATAGCCAACGTCGAATCCGTCAGATACGCACCTTCCGGTTCTACGCCTATCGCTGCCCGTACTACTTCGGCCTTCCAATCGGATTTAAAAGTAGCTACCGCGTCGGCATTGTAGTATTTATCCCACCAGCAATGCCAGCCTAAACTGACGCCCTTCAAAACCAATGTATCGCCGTTTTGATCAACCAAAGCCGTTCCCCGAACGGATAATTGTCCGTGTCGGCCTACCAAAGTAGTGTCTGTCTGTGTTTCGTTTGTCGTATTTCCTTTGTTGCAAGCAACAAGGCAGAGAATGCATGCTGTCAATAATAATGTTTTTCTCATGGTATTTTGTGTTTATTGTTTTACTGTTACTATGGCTGTTTTTAAGTCTTTATCGTCGGAAGACGCGCCGGTCATAATGGTAAATGTGCCCGGCTCGACCGTCCAATTCAAGTTTTTATCCAAGAATTTCAATTTGTCGGGAGTAATGACAAACTCCACCGTTTTTGTTTCGCCGGCGTTCAAAGTTACTCGTGCAAAATCTTTCAATTCTTTGATCGGACGAGTTATCGAACTGAAATCATCGCGAATATACAACTGTACGATTTCTACGCCCGTCCGCGAGCCGGTATTCGTAACCGGAATTTTCACTTTGACGGTTTCGTCTTTGCTGATTTCCGATTTTTCCACCTGAATATCGCCGTATTGATAAGTGGTATAACTCAGGCCATAACCGAAAGGAAACAGCGGACTGTTGTTTGTGAGCTTATGGCCGTGAAAATGCTGGGAAGTTTTGCGGTTGTACACCAACTGCAACTGCCCGACGTGGCGCGGAATGGTTACTGCCAATTTTGCCGAAGGATTGACCTTTCCGTACAGGATTTCGGCAATGGCTTGTCCGCCGTACATTCCCGGTTCCCATGCATTAATCAGTGCGTCCGCGTTTTCGGCAATCCATTCAACCCCCAACGGCCGGCCGGCAATCAATATTACGATAGTCGGTTTACCGGAGGCTTTTATTTTTTCTATTAATTGCTGTTGTAAGCCCACCAAATTAATGTCCGAACGGTCGATGTCCTCCCCGCTCGTACGGTCGTTCCAACGAAACCGCATCATGTATTCGCCGGCAACCACAATATTCAAATCCGATGTTTTCGCTTTTTGGGCAGCTTCTTCCACTTTCTGACTGTCCATGTTGCGCGGGTCCCAGCCTTGATCCACAAACGTGATATTACTTTGCGGCGACAGCATTTGAAGTCCTTCGAGTACCGTGATTACATTTTCGTCTTTTTGCAAAGCCGACCAATCACCCAAAATATTCTGGTCGTTGGCATTAATGCCGGTAATCATAATATTTTTGTATTTCTTTTCGTCCAGCGGAAGAATGCCGTTGTTGGTGAGCAAAACGATACTGTTGCGGGCTGCGTTCAAAGCCGTTTGGCGGTGTTCGTCGCTCAAGCGGATTTTCATGGATTTTTCCGGATCGCAATAAGTATTCAGGTCGAACAATCCTAATTCAAATTTTGCATACAAAATCCGGCGCACCGATTGGTCAATTCTGGCTTCAAGAATACGGCCTTCTTTCACCAGTTCGCAGACATATTCGTTCCACAAAATACCGTGCATGTGCATATCCATGCCGGCCATAATACTTTGATAAAAAGCCTCTTTGATGGACGAAGCCGTGCGATGAACATCGTACAAATGTTCAATATCCATCCAGTCGCTGACTACAAAGCCCTTAAATCCCCATTCTTTGCGCAATACATCTTCCATCAGCCACTCGTTAGCATGTGCCGGAATGCCATTGACTTCGTTATGTGCGGTCATCAGCGTACCCGCACCGGCTTCTACGCCGGCATGGAAAGGCGGAAAAAAGATTTCGCGCAATGTCCGTTCCGAAACGTCGGCAGGAGCGGCGTTGGCACCATTAACCGGCTGACTGCCTGCCACAAAATGTTTGATACAGGCCAGCACATTGTCTGCACCGAAATTTCCCTGATAGCCTTTTGTGCTTGCCACGCCCATTAGCGTAACCAAATACGGATCTTCGCCAAAGGTTTCACCTACTCGTCCCCAGCGCGGGTCGCGAGCAACTTCCACATTCGGGTTGAACGTCCAGTGTAAGTTCATTGACCGCATTTCTTGAGCGGTCTGTTGGGCGATTTGATAAGCCAGCGTGGTATCGAACGTACAAGCAATACCGATATTAGTCGGATAAACCGTATTGTCGGGCGCGTTGGCGTTGCCGTGAATGGCATCAATACCGAGTATCACCGGAATTTTCAGCCGGCTTTGCATCGCTATACTTTGCAAATGATTGGCTTCTTCAATCGTAACGACATGCAGGAACGAGCCGATTAATCCGGCTTTTGTCCAACGTTCTACATCATACGAAGTTACGCCCGGATAAAATGCGTAGGCCGTATTGTTTTTCAATTCTTCTTCCGTCATTTGGCGTTCCGCCGCACGCATGTGTTCCAGTCCGACAAACTGATTCATCTGCCCGACTTTTTCTTCGAGCGTCATACGGCTCAACAAGTCTTCTACCCGTTTTTCGATAGGTTGGGATTTATCAAGATAGACAGGTTGGCTTGCTTGCAGGGGAAAAATTGTAAGCGTTGTAAAGATTGAAAAAAAGATGAATGCAATTGTTTGTTTCATGGGCGATTGATTTTTATTTTGTGTGTTTGTTGTATGTTCTCGTTTTCAAGTGTTAAAAGGAAATACGTTTCATTCGTTCCGGCAATGGAAATCGTTTGATTTCCCATGAGATTATTTTTATACAGGTGCAGTTTACCGGTCAAATCATGGATATAAATCCGGTATTCGTCCGGCAAGGAGGTCCGGATACGGATTTGTTGATTTTCACAGTTAATATGAAAGCTATCGGGAACGGGGTTTTTAATTGAAACGTACAGGTTTTCCGGCAGGTCTTCCAGCGAGATAACGTCGGGATCGGATAAGGAGTTTGTCCAAAAATCAATCGTGTTCCAAGTAGCTGTTTTCGTATGTGCGCCATACCAAGGCATATAGTACGACCATACGGAATTGTCGCGTTTCATAGCGGTGATGTCGGGAATAGAGCCGCACTCGCTTATTGTCAGGATTTTTTTCCCGTTGTATATTTTTCTGAGTTCTTCAAATGATAGCATTTGAGAACCGTGATTGCCTTCTTCGTAAATGTCCATGCCGATGATATCCACACAGTCATCGCCCGGATACCAGTTTAAAGCGCTACGGTTGGCTTCGGAAGTCCACACCCAAATCAGGTTGTTCAGATGATATTCGTTCGTGAATTTATCAAACATGATTTGCCAGATTTTCTTGCAGGCTTCCGGCCCTTGCGAACCCCACCAGAACCAGCCTCCGGAGGCTTCGTGCAAGGGTCGCCAAAGTACAGGCACATCCGCCGCCTGCAATTCCTGAAGGTAAGCGGCAATAATATCCATGTCGCGCATCATGGCTTTGTATTCGTCGGAAGCGGGGTCGAAAATTTTCCGCGGATCAAAAGTGGTACGGTCGGTGTAAAACTCATACGTTTTGTGAGACGGATCACGCCAATGCCAGCAAAGGGCGACAATACCGTGATTGTTTTTCCAGCTAATCGCGTCTTGAATTACATCCGGATTATTCATCCAATCCGGTTGCACAGCGCCTACGTGATCCATGAAATCCAAACCTAAGATTGCCGGTTTTTTACCGGTTTTTTCATAGAGCCACGAAATTTCGTTTTGCTCATTTCCGGTGGTCGTCGCTAAGCTTTTCAGCGTCATAACCCCTGAAATAATCTTGTGTTGAAAATTATTCAACAAAAATTGATAAAGTTTAGCCGTATTCGCACTGGGTTGGGGCGTCGCCAAGAGGTCGATATGAAATTCGACGGGAGGAGTATCGGAAGGTCTGATTTCCAGATAATCGAAAGCAATCCATCCCCAGCTTTTAATCATTTCGATAGTATGATTACCGGTTGCCAAATAGATATTATCCGCCACCGGAATATCCGTAAACGAATTATTCGAGGGGGAAAAAACATTGATTGTATTTTCGCCATCGAACCGGAAGGTATTGGTCTTATCTCCTTGAGATTGGATGTTAGCCACCACCTTATAATAACCTGCTTCCGGAAGGGTACAGGAAAACGTGAGGTTGCCTTCGCGGGTATTCACATATTTTCCCCCGGAACAGTTCGGATTGTTCACAATTTGCGGAGCGTTTGCGCCATCACCTGACAATACCGCATTTTCTGCCTCCAAGCGAATGGTTTGGGCGTGAGCCGGTATTGAAAACAGCGCCATAAGGAAGATGAAAATACCGGTTATCGTTGCCGAAACATTATAATTCATGATATTTTTTCAATTAGTAAAAAAGGAGGCTGAATCAATGCCGGAAACAGCCTCCTTTGTCAAAAATTATTACTATGAGCGTTATTCAACTACCCGGATACGCACATTATCTATATACAGCTGTACTTCCGGAGTCGCTGCTGCATCTGTATTATAGACCCGCCACATGATACCTCTATCGTCATTGCTATCCCAGGCAGTATTGATAAAATCTTCATAAGTTGCCGCTGAAATACCAACCGAAGTGAAAGGAACTGTGATTGCGTGCCAATTACCCTGAATTCTTCCGCTTCCGGACATATTGTGGGATAAATCTACTTCAGTTTCGTTGGTTTGTATTTTCGGGAAACTGACATTAAATATTAGACCCGGATCAAATTTTTCGATATAGCATTCCCATACTAATTCCAATTTGCTTACCGGCGTATTGGCAGGAATAATATCGAACGAGGGTAACGAAGTAGTAGAAAAATGATAGGCATTTAGAATCGGTTCCCACCACCAAAGTCCCGGTTTGCCTGAGTACACGGCGCAGATACCGTCGGAATTTACTTCCGGACTTTCTTTATACGGAACGGCACTCCACGACCAGAACAGATCATCTCCTGCTGGGTCTGGATTGCTACGATCCATATTGGTGACGAGCGTTTCATACGGATAGAAACCTTCCATTGTTACCGTGCCGCCGAGTGCTGTAATGGAGAGCGTACAGGTTTTGCCCGGTTTCGCCGGCATAACAAAGGAAATACTGCTTGAAGTAACTGTCATCTCTTCAGGCAAAATCACAAATTCTCCATTATTGATATTGACGCTTTCTACCTCGATAAAGTCTTTCCCTGTAATTACTAGCGTTGCGCCCGGTATCGGCATATCCGAAGAAAGTGCCGTAATGGTCGGAGGCGGCAAAGTCGAGAATTTAATGGAAGCCAAAGCGTCGGGACCTTCAATGACCAAATATCCGCTGTAAATATCATCTACGCGGGGCAGATCAGGCAAATTAAACCAAAGCGTTGATTCTGTAATGTACTTTTTAGTCATTACATCCAAGTAGCGGTGGCTTTCGATATTCTTTTCCCAATTCGCTGTCGGAACGGTAATTTCCACTGCCGTTGAAGGTACTTCTTCGTCCACAGCCGGAAATGGGTTAACGTTTGTGAAATAAACCCGTTTGAGATCAACAAAATTGCGACCGCTCACATTGATTTTTCCACCGGTTTGAGCCGGATACACTTCGGCTACTGCTTCCTTGATTTCCGGACTTGGATAATAGACATCGAAATGATAAGTGGCATTTCCATGAGAGGTTTCCACCCGGATTTCCGGTTTCAAATCCGGATCAAAGTTTGTCAGGATAAATCCGTTTTCTTCCGACGGAATAGTAACGATAACCGAATGGTCGGTGTTCATGTTCGGATTAAAACTGACTTGTTGATCATTGATAAAAACTTTCTGCACATTGCTCAGATTTTTACCGATAATAGCAATCGTTGTCCCTGTGTGTGTGCCGGTGAAAGTACTGTCGGCCGCATCGGGACGGGTGATACGCACATACTGAATTTCCGGTATGCCTCCTCCTTCGTCTTTTTCGCAAGAGGTGAAATTTACCGCCGTCAGTGCAACAAATGCGATAAACAGTCCGTATTTAAATATATTTTTCATCATCTTCTATTTTTTAATGGTTGATATACTTTTACTTGAATGGATAGGGCTGAGGCTCTTCCCGCAAATAAGGATTTTGCAACAAATCGCTTTCCGGATAAGGGATAAAAACATTAAAATCGCTCGTCAATATGGTAGGAGGCGTATAGTTACCGGTGTCATTGTATCCCTCTACCGAATTCCATATTTCATTTCCTTGATCATCATTAAACCAAGCTACATGATAAGACAAACTGCCGTCTGCTTCCACCCGAACACCATCTGTATTGATCAAATAACATCTTTTTTGCGTGTTATTGAAATAATCCAGCATGTATTGCGGTTTCCAGCGATACCACGTTACCATGTCGAACCAATTGGCATATTCCATACAAAATTCGATACGGCGTTCAGCGATAATGTCTTCAAACGTAATTTTATTTTTGGTAGAAACATCAGCACGGCGGCGTATATCGTTGAAACGTTGCAATCCTGTTCCACTTGTCAATTCGGTTTTATTACCGAGAGCCGCTTCTGCTTCCGTCAAATACACGTCTGCCAAACGAAGAATGTAGGTATGCAACGGTGAATTCATTTGATCAATTTTCCCGTCATTATCTTCTTTACTTCCCACTACGCCTTTTTTCACCTGCATCCAATTGTGTTCGTAAGTATAGCCGCCGTGTGCCGACTTGATATACGAATAATATTCGCCGGGTATAAAGAAAGTAGCGCGACGACGTTTGTAATCATGATTTTTCGTATCCAGATTATACAGGTTAATCATGTCGATACTGGATACTAAGTTATTAGCCCAACAACCCACATCGCATACTTCTGAGAAAGAAAGGTCGGACAACAAAGCGTTAGCGGTTCCCCAACCACCCAGCGGAGTCCAACGCATGGCAAAAAGCGACTCGGAATTGAGATTGTTTTGATAGCGGAACAATTCTTCATAATCGTCCATCAAACGATAACCGCTGTTGTTGATTACATCTTCGCAAAGATTGATACATTCTTGCAATTCGACTTCGTCGCGTGTCGTTTTGTTCCAACCGGAATGAGTCAATAACACTTTGGCCAACATGGCTTTAGCCGTCCAGCGGGTAGCGCGTCCATTGCTGTCTTTATCCGGTAGCAATTCGCAGGCTTTGCGCAAGTCGCGAATGATAAAGGAGAACACATCTTCTTCCGGATTGCGCGGACGTATAGGTACCAGTACTACGTCGTCATTGTTTTCAAACAAAATCATGCTTCCCCATATCCGTACACCATAAAAATAAGCTGTAGCACGCATCAAACAACATTCACCGATTGCTTTGTTTTTAGCCGCTTCTGATACATCAGCTGTAGCTTTGTTTTCTACTCCTGTAAGTACGGCATTCGACATCGTGATCACTGTATAAAGAGACGCCCATGCCTGACTAACTGATTCGGTAAGGGAAGTCGTTTGAAAACGCACAAATTCGGGAAAAGCATACGCATTGAAAGCATCGTTGGCACGCAGACTTCCCAATCCGTAAATAGCGCGTTGATTAAATCCGTACCACGCCCGATTGTAGAGCGGACGACAAGCCGCATCCAATGCCTCGTCCGAGGCATAAAAACTGTCTTCCGTATAACTGCCTTTCGGTGCTCTATCCAAAAAATCTTCCGAACAGCTTCCACACAACAGCAGGAATAATAACAAGAGCGAAGAGGACAGTAATTTTTTTATATTCATTATCTTTTTCATTATTATATCTCCTATTCATTAAAAATTAAACCGTAATCCAAAAGTATAAATTCGTTGGGACGGATAACGAGCATCATCTAATCCATTTGTAAGTACATTGTACGAGCCGACTTCCGGATCATAACCTTTATATTTAGTAATTGTGAATATATTTTGTACGTTGGCATAAATCTGCATATAGTCGATACCCGCTTTTTGCAATAGTTGGCGGGGTACTGCATACGTCAAAGATACGTTTTTCAGGCGCAGATAAGAGCCGTCTTCCACAAAGCGCGAACTGATACGGTTATTGTCGTTGGTGCTGCCGGCTACCGACGTCAAACGTTGTACTTTGGCGGTAGTTGCATTGGGAACATATACATTGGAAATGACATTTTCGCCTGCCGGATCAATTAATTCTACGCGGGCATAATCGCCTACTTCTCTCAACACGTTTCCGTATCCGCCTGTACCGGTGTTGCTTTCGCGCAAAAGATTATAAATTTTGTTGCCATATACGCCGTTAATGAAAATATTCAATTCAAAGTTTTTCCACGTAATCGTATTGTTAAACCCGTAAGTGAATTTAGGCTGGGTATTTCCCAATGGCTTGCGGTCTTTTTCATTAATAATACCGTCCGGCTGATAATCAATGATTTTACCTTGATCGTCATATACGGGTTCAGTCGGCAAGTCTTCATAAATATAATCGCCGACCCATATTTGGCTGGGTGCAATAGGATAGGGTTGTCCCGATCCGGATTGTTCCGGACGCGCTACTTCTATCCGGTGACCACCTTCGTCCAACAGAAAGTTTCCGGCAGCGTCTTTCTTGTAAAAATCGTCTTCACAAGTAAACATGCCAATTACATTGTAACCAAAAAGTTGTCCAACCGGTTCACCGACTGTCGATTGCGTATAAATGGTATTTCCAATCTTTCCGAATACTTGCGCACCGTCGCTGTATAATTTGGTTACTTTGTTTTTGTTGAACGTCATAGTTAAATTACTTCTCCAAGTGAATTGAGAATTTTGGATATTAACGGTATTCAAAGCAAAATCAATCCCTTTATTCGTGAGTGCTCCAATGTTATCATAGGGAGCTGATATTCCTAAATTATTTCCTTCATCTACTATATACATGGGTTCTCTGGCAATCATCAACAAATTGTCCGTATTTTTGCTGTAAGCATCGATTATAAGTTCAATCCGATTTTTAATCAATGCTAAATCCAAACCAATATTAACGGCGTTTGTCCGTTCCCATCTTAAATTGGGCATTGGGTAACGTCCTGCATAATAACCTGTACCCCAATAGGTTTCGGTAGTATTCATAGGTACTCCGTAAGCATATTGTTCTATGCTCTGATTACCTACAATACCCCAGCCCAAGCGTAATTTCATATTAGAAATCATTTCATTATTTTTCAAAAACGATTCATTGCTGATACGCCAAGCAAAAGCTGCCGAAGGAAATACTCCCCATTTATATCCTCTATCAAAATAAGAAGATCCATCTTCACGCATAGTAGCAGTTAATAAATACCGATCGTCAAAATTATAATTCAAACGTCCAAAGTAAGATTCCATTGCCCAATCCCCTACATTATTGCCGTTTTTTGCAGTAGCAGAATTACCTACGTCCAAACTATGCACGGAATTGGAAATATATCCGGTACGCGAGCCTTGTAAATATTCCCAAGTGCTTTCGTTCGCTTCATGTCCCGCCATAATCTGCATATTATCCATGTCGCTGAGTTTGAAATCGTAAGTCGCATAGGTTTTCCATGACCAATAATTATTTTTGTTACTGTTTCGCGTGGAGGACGAACTCATTACTTGATTACCATAGCTATAATTTGGTGTGAATTGGTAGCTGTTAGAATAGCCTAAATTTCCACCGTATTCCGTACGTAACTGCAAGCCTTTTGCTAATTTTAAATTGGCATAAGTATTGTAATAAACTTGCGTACCTGTATTGTAATTTTCGCGTAACCGGGCTTCTGCCAGCGGATTGGTATAATAAGTATTGAAATCATCAATAGGCACTTCACCGAACGATCCATCTGGATTGTAAGCAGGTATGTCCGGACGCTGATTAATAGCCGTGCGGATGATACCGGCATTATCTAACGTGGTTACTTGCTTTGTATTGGCTAACGACGCATTCACGCCGACTTGCAGCCATTTGGTAATATCCATATCCATATTGCTACGGAACGAAAACCGGTCGAAACTGGAACCTAAGGCAATCCCTTCTTGATTTAAATAACCGGCCGAAAGTGCGTATTTTGTCCCATTACTACCGCCCATAACGCCTACCTGATGATTGTGCATGAGTGCTGTACGGAATAATTCGTCCTGCCAGTCCGTACCGTCGGTCAACAAGTTTGTATCCAAAAAGTCGGGACGTTCGCCCCAGCCCTGTATGCGGGCACGTTCGTTATAGAAAGAAGCAAATTCTTTCAAATTCATCACCGGCAGTTTTTTCGGCAACTGTTGCAAACCAAAATAACCGTCGTAAGACAGACGTGGCTTTCCGTCTTCACCGCGTTTGGTCGTAATCATTACTACACCATTAGCCGCCCGCGAGCCGTAAATAGCCATGGCAGAAGCGTCTTTTAATACATCAATTGACAGAATGTCAGCAGGGTTGATAGTGGAAAGTACGCTCGAATTACCGCTTGCTGATCCTGTAAGTTCAACCCCGTCAATAACATACATCGGCTCGTTGCCGTTCAATGAGTTGATACCGCGAATACTTACCGAAATACCGCCACCCGGCGCACCCGAATTTTGCGTGATTTGTACCCCGGCGATACGTCCCTGCATGGCTTGTTCCAGCGAAGTACTGACACTCTCTTTGATTTGTTTCGCACCGATAGACGATACCGCACCGGTCAAATCACTCCGTTTCATTGTACCGTAGCCGACCACCACCACTTCGTCGAGCAGTTGATTGTCTTCGTCCAATACAACTTTAAGATTTTTTGAACTACCGGTTACCGGAATTTCCTTTGCCTTGTAACCAATATAGGTAAATACTAAAACAGCTCTATCGGAAGGGATAGTAAGGGAAAAATTACCGTCGATGTCGGTCGCCGTTCCTGTAGCTGTTCCTTTCACAACGACACTTACTCCCGGCAAAGACTCGCCATCCACACCGGACGACACTACGCCGTTGATAGTTGTTTGTGCCGAAGCGTAAACACTGACACCAATAGCCAGTAAAAACAACATTAGTTTTTTCATCTTTTTAAATAAATGATTAATTATTGATATAAATAGTTTAATCTACAAAAGTACAAAAGTTTATCAACGGAAGTCGATAAACTTTGACGCTATTGTTTATAGAAATGTTACAGTGTTTTTGTTTTTGATACTTATCCTATTAGAAATTGAAACATCTGCCGAATAAAAGTTTTAAATTAGCTTAAAAAAATCACCAATTATCCGTGCGGAAGGGAGCAAGCGGAATGCCATAGACATTGAAAATACTTGCTTCTGCGTAGTTTTTGTAAGCATAGCGGACAGCTATCGGCGCGGACACTTCTTCGGAAGAAACGGCCAAACGACAGGTGCTTTCTTCGATTTCCGCATGAGCCGGATGGAAAATTCGGTCTTCTCCTGCGATTTCAAATCCTTTCAAATCCGTCCACATTGGGGCAAGTCCTTCGGGAACGTTGGCTACGTTGATATAAATTTTATTTTCGACAATCTCTTGCGATTGATACACCGGCGTGGCATAGCCGAAACCTTTTTTGCCGTAGTCTTTGGCTAAGGCCCAATAAGCCAAGCGGTTGCCGACTGTTTCTTTATCGACCGGGTGGATAAATACCGGATTACCAATATCAAGTGTGGTTACCATGCCCGAATGGGGAATATCCTGCATATTTTGTTGTTGCGCTTCCCGCAGGCGAGCCGCCCACGTGCCGTTGGGGTCGCCATAATTATAAGGTGCGATTTCTACGAAGTAAAACGGAAAATCACCGATGTTCCACCGTTGGCGCAAATCCTTCACAAAGACTTTCATTAGTTGGCGATAGCGTTCGGGATTGTCCTGGTTGCTTTCGCCCTGATACCACAAAAATCCTTTAATCGTGAAAGATGTTAGCGGGGCAATCTTGGCATTGTACAGCACACAGGGCGTTGCCGTAGGATTTTTCACTTCATCGTTGCTGCTCAAAATCGATAAATCGGTGTCGGGAAATTCGGCAAAAGCTTCTTGGCTTATCCACGGTTCTACCCGTGAGCCTCCCCACGACGAAACGATAATACCGACCGGAACTTCCAACACTTCCTGAATGTAGCGGGCAAAATAATAACCGACCGCACTGATATTCGCTACGTTTTCGGGCGAATTTTCCGCCCAATGGCCACGACAATTGGTTTGCGGGGTTTTGCTGAATTGTCTGTCCCACACGCCATTGTCGGAATCGGTTGTGTATAAGCGGATAGGCGTCGAAGGTTTGGCTTTTGCAATGATGTCGTTAGAGCCTTGTACCGGTTGCCGGTCAAATCCGCGCATAGGCATTTCCATGTTCGACTGTCCCGAACAAAACCAGACTTCACCGATTAAAACATTGTTCAACGTCAATTTTTCTCCATCGCTGATGTCGATGGAATAAGGGCCGCCCGCTTTCGGTGTATTCACCGTCAGCAACCAATTTCCGTTACTGTCGGTGGTAGTTTGATAATTGTGGTTATCCCACGAGGTTTGTACGTTGATTTTTGCGCTTTTCCGCGCTTTTCCCCAAAGTTTAACGGCAGTTTGCTGTTGCAAAACCAGGTTATCACTCAAAATAGTCGGCAATTCTATTTTAGCCGATACATTTATTACAAAAAATAAAACGACGATTGTCCAAGCCGTCCGGCTGAAAAGAGTATGTGTTCTCATAAAAAATGGTAATTAGATTTTTTAGTGTTGTCCTGCCAGGATTTGAACCCAGACAAGCGGAACCAGAATCCGATGTGCTACCGTTACACCACAGGACAATGTCGAATCGGGCACAAAGATATAAAATTATTTGTAATTTCGATACATTTTGACTACTTTTGTTGTATCGTTAATCCTAATTACACTGTATGAAACACTATAAGCAACTTTTTTTGCTTTTTTGCCTGCTTTCTTCCGTCGGTCGCGCGGAAAAAATTCAGGTTTGGACGCCCAACGAAGGACTTTCCAACAGTCATATTTCCCAAATCTATCAAGATTCGCAGGGATATATATGGATTGCAACGGAAAACGGATTAAACCGGTTTAATGGATACGATTTTACGGTTTTTTCCGAACAGCCCAGCGATTTCACTTCCTTGCAAGGTAATTATGTCTATGCCGTTTTGGAAGACAGTCGCAAAATTTTCTGGGTAGCTTCCATGGGTGGGTTGTTGCAATACGACCGGCAGAAAAATTGTTTTCGTCCGTTTTTAATTCAGGCCGAAAAACCGTTTTACCTGCAACGAGTATTGTGGATTTTGGAAGATAATCAAAAAAATATCTGGGTTTCCTACCCTAATCACGGCGTGATTTGTTTGGACGCCCAAACGCTGAAGCCGACTTTTTATAATAAAACCAACAGTGGCATTCAAGATGGCAATATTGACTGCGCCTACGAAGATAGTTTCGGCAATCTGTGGCTGGGAACGAAAACTAACGGTGTTTATATGTTTAATCCTGAAACCAAAGCGGTCAAGCATTTCAAATCCGCTCCGCAGGTGAAGGGCAGTTTGAGCGACGACCGCGTATTTTCTCTTTGCGAAGATGCTTACGGACGCATGTTAGTCGGTACGTTGGGCGGTGGCGTCAATATTTTCGACCGGCCAACGCAGACTTTTACGGCCATGAAAACCGGCAATTCGGTGCTGGAAAATCAGATTTTCAGCATGAAATTGGATAAGCACGGCAATTTGTGGTTGGGTACGGACGGTGCGGGTATTATTCGCTATAACGCCGAAGGCAAAAAACTGCCGCCTATTCCTTCTATAGACGATTTTGATTTGGGCAAAGCGAAAATCCATAATCTTTTTGAGGATAAGCAGGGCAATATGTGGGCGGTGCTTTATCAAAAAGGGATTATGTTTATTCCGGCTTCCGGCAGTCATTTCAAAAATTTCGGTTTCAATCCGTTTGATCCGGAACGAAGTATCGGGACGAGCTGTGTGATTTCGGTATTGGAAGACAGTTACAATCACTTGTGGATTGGGACGGACGGCGATGGACTGTACCGCATTAATTTAAATGACCAGAAAATTGAACATCTCTCGGAAGCTCACACCAAAGGTTTTGCCGGCGATGTGATTACGGCGTTATTTGAAGATAAAGATAAAAATATATGGTTAGGGACGTATGTAAATGGGATTTTCCGTTATAACCGAAAAACCAATTCGTTCGATTCCTATTATAATACGTCGAACAGTAAATTGAGTTATGACCATATTTCCGCATTTGTGCAGGACAAAAAAGGGGTTTTGTGGATTGGGACGGACGGCGGCGGTCTTAACCGGCTGGATTTGGAAACGAAACAAATCAAATGTTTTTTGTCGAACAACGATTTTTCCGGTAATTCGCAGTTGTCGAGCAACTGGATTTATACCTTATATATGGATAGAGAAAATAAAATTTGGATTGGGACCTATCGGGGTGTAAACCGTTTCGACCCGGAAATTGAAACGTTTTCTAATTCCGTATTGCAAAACAGTCCTTTGACGTCCAAATTAATTTATGCCATTCAGCAGGACAAAAAGGGCAATATGTGGCTCGGTGGTTTTTCGGGATTGTATTGTATCAACAAAGCAACCGGCGAAATTACGCAGCGCACCATGCTCGACGGATTGCCCGACAATATGATTGACGGTATTGAAGAAGACGCACAGCAATACTTATGGTTGAGCACCGGCAATGGACTGTGCCGTTATCATCCCGAAAGCAACACTTACTTGAATTTTTATGCAAAAGACGGCATTCAGAGCAACGAATTTAGGCGTGGAAGCCACTACAAAGGCAAAAATAATCAACTCTATTTCGGCGGAATTAATGGCTTGACGAGTTTTGTGCCTGTGGATGTTATGCACAATACCTCGCTGTTGCACTTGGCTTTTACGGATTTTCTCGTGTATAACGAGCCGGTGCAGGTAGGCGAATCTTCCGTGATTCATTTGCGCTATGACCAGCGCAGTTTTACATTCCGTTTTGCTGCGTTGGAATACAGCATGCCCCAGCGCGTGAAATATTATACGCAGATGGAAAACTTCGATACTCATTGGCGACTGGTCAATGATCCTAACCGAAGTATCACCTACACAAACCTCAATCCGGGAAAATATGTTTTTAAAGTGAAAGCGACTTTGGACGGCGATAATTTTCTGGAACGCGAAATTCAGGTAGTGGTCGAGCCGCCTTTCTGGCTAACGATTTGGGCAAAAATTATTTACGGCGTTTTGCTCGCCGGCTTGGGCTATTTCATTTATTGGTATTTGCGCCACCGGATACAACAACAACGCGAATTAATGGAAAAAGAACAACAAAAACAGTTGTCCGAAAGTAAGTTGCAGTTTTTTACCGATATTTCGCACGAAATTCGTACACCTCTGACGCTGATTTTGGGGCCGTTGGAAAAATTGGAAGAGGAAAGCAAAGACGAAAAAACCTTGTCGGTATATAAAATCATACATCAAAATGCTTTGCGTATTCTTCGGTTGGTTAATCAATTAATGGATTTGCGTGCGGTGGATAAGGGAAAATTAAAGTTGAAACTCGAAAAAATGTCTTTGCCCGAATTTATCAACAAAATTATGGATTCGTTCCGTGAATTGGCCGACAGCCGGCAAATCGACTTCCATTTGATGGTCGAAGAAAATTTACCGGAAGTGTATATCGATCGCGATTGTATCGACAAAGTGATTTTCAATTTGTTGTCAAATGCTTTCAAATTCACTCAAAAAGCGGGAAACATTACCGTATCCTTGGCAACGCACGACGGAAAAATGGAAATCGGCGTGAGCGACACCGGCGTGGGCATTGCGAAAGAATATCAGACCTATATTTTCGACCGTTTTTATCAGGTGCGCGACGGTAAAGTGAATACGAAAATGGGAACAGGTATCGGCCTGCACCTTTCCAAAATGATGATAGAGTTGCATCATGGCGATATCCAAGTGGAAAGCGAGCCGGGACAAGGCTGTTTATTCACTATTCATCTGCCGTTGGACGAAAAGGAATACCGGCCGGAAGAATTTAGCGTGGGCAATGGCGAAGAGATAGCGATTATGGTGCAACCTTCTTTCCAATTGACTGAAGATCAGAACGATGAACAGGAAGCGAAAAAGAAACCGGAAAATAATGCTAAAAATGCTCCATCCATTTTATTGGTGGAAGACGATGTGGATATTTTGAATTTTATCGATTCCGAACTCTCGTCGCGCTACAAGATTTACCGTGCAAACAACGGAAAAGAAGGTTTAAATAAAGCCCTGAAATACTTACCCGACATTGTGGTCAGTGACATCGTGATGCCCGAAATGGACGGCTTGACTTTGTGTAAATTGTTGAAAACAAACGACAAAACCTGTCATATTCCGATTATTTTGTTGACTGCGAAAACAAATGTCGAGCAACGGATTGAGGGCATTGAAATGGGTGCGGATTCCTACATCCCCAAACCGTTTAGTATGAAGCAT
The DNA here is from genome assembly GCA_025996895.1 of Bacteroidia bacterium. Lineage (GTDB taxonomy): Bacteria > Bacteroidota > Bacteroidia > Bacteroidales > Azobacteroidaceae > Azobacteroides. The sequence goes on from BNTW01000022.1 coordinate 31,479, forward strand.
TTGGAAACACGTATCGAAAAACTGATTGAGTTGCGCCGGAAGTTGAAAGACAAATATGCGTCTAAATCCAACAAGGAAGAAATAGAAATCAAAGTGGTTTCGTCCGACGAAAAGTTGTTTAATAAATTCAATGAGAAACTTCGCGTTCAGATTGCCAATCCCGATTTGAGTGTTGAGTCGCTCAGTCAGGAATTGGGATTGAGCCGTGTTCATCTCAACCGCCGACTGAAAGCGATTACCAACGAGTCGCCGGGCAATTATATCCGCAATTTCCGCTTGAAACAGGCCGCGTTGTTGCTCACCAGCAAGAAAATGTCGATTGCCGAAGTCGCCTACGCTGTCGGTTTTTCTTCTCACGCCTATTTCAGCAACATTTTCAAGGAACATTTCGGCATGTCGCCATCGGAATATGTGGAAACGGAGAATAAAGGCGAGGAATAATTTCAGTGCATCAATTTATACAGCAGTTCGATCAGTAATTTTCCCGGCGGAACGGAACTGTTCTCAACTCCTTTGCTTTTTGCGTCGTATTCGCGAATGAGTGCAATATTCCGCATGGTTTGCTTGGGTTTGTAATTTTTAATGGCGTCTAAGTAATCGACAACCTGCATGTCCCATCTGAAACCTAAAACCTGCATAAGGTGTTGTTTGGACTGGTCTTGCTCAAATTGGCAAATCATCAGGTTGAGGAAAAAGCCGAACAGCACGTTGAGTGTCAAGATGAGCGGGTTGTTTTTCTGGTTTTGCTCAAAATACTGCGCAATGCGGTTGGCTTTCAAAATATCCTTGCCGGCAACAGCTTTTTGTAGTTCATAATTATTAAAATCTTTGCTGATACCGATGTTCGTTTCCACCATTTCGGGCGTAATCCGGTTTTGTCCGGCCGGCAGAGCAATCAGCAATTTTTCCAATTCATGGCTGATTTTGCTTAAATCGTTGCCCAAAAAGTTGGTCAGAATTTGTGCACTAGGAAGGTCGATGGCCGCCTGCCGGTCGCGCAAATATTGAACAATGAAATCCGGAACCTTGTTTTCGTAAATCCTTTTCGATTCAAAAACAATTCCTGCGTTTGCAATTTCGCCCGACAGTTTTTTGCGTCCGTCTAATTTTCCGTATTTATAATTGATGACTAAAACGGTCGAATTCAGTGGATTTTTGACATAATGAATTAACTCGTCGATGTTTTTCAAGCCTTGCGCTTCTTTCACGACAACCAGTTGCCTTTCCGACATCATCGGATAACGCCGGCAGGCATTGATAACCGTGGCGACATCCGTTTCCAAACCATACACGACGGTCTGGTTAAAATCCCGCTCGGAATCGTCTAATACGTTCTGTATCAACAAATCCGTCAGTTGGTCGATGTAATAACTTTCTTCTCCTTGAAAAAGATAAACCGGCATAAATTTTTTCAGCCGGATATTGCCCTGTATTTCTTGAAAACTCAATTCTTTAGCCATAAATTACCACTCGAAACGCAAATGCTTGACGGTTTCCTTATTTTCAATGATTGTTTTTAATGCCCCAATCCCGATATGCACCTGCTCTTCCACAAAGTTGGAAGTGACGAGTGCGTCACTTTTTTCTGTTTTTATTCCTTCCGAAATCATGGGCTGGTCGCTCACGAGCAACAACGCGCCAGTCGGAATATGGTTGGCAAAGCCGACTGTGAATAAGGTCGCCGTTTCCATATCGACACCCATCGCGCGAATGGAACGAAGGTATTCCTTAAATTGGTCGTCGTGTTCCCACACGCGCCGGTTGGTTGTATAGACCGTCCCTGTCCAATAATCTTTGCCTTTGTCGCGGATAATAGACGACACTGCGCGCAACAGGCTGAACGCCGGTAAGGAGGGCACTTCCGACGGAAAATAGTCGTTCGACGTACCTTCGCCGCGAATGGCAGCAATCGGTAAGATATAGTCGCCCAGCGAGTTATGTTTTTTCAATCCTCCACACTTGCCAAGAAATAACACCGCTTTCGGCTCAATCGCGCTCAACAAATCCATAATCGTAGCTGCATTAGCCGATCCCATACCGAAATTGATTATCGTAATACCGTCGGCAGACGCATTCGGCATATTAGAGTCGCGCCCGATAATCGGAACGTGATAATAATCGGCAAAAATCTCTACATATTTTGAAAAATTGGTCAGCAAAATATACTCTGTAAAGTCTTCCAGGCATCGTTTCGTGTAACGAGGCAGCCAATTGGCTATGATTTCTTGCTTTGTTTTCATTTTTCCGTAATTTTGCATGTTGCAAGCGCACAAAGTTAAGCAAAAATTTATGAAATGAAAACGAAAAAACAAGGTGATAAAACATATATTTGGGACAGGTTGCGCAAGCAATGGGTGCGTTTGACGCCCGAAGAAGAAGTGCGCCAGCATTTTATCGCTTTTTTGTTGGAAGAAAAACATTATCCCGAAGGTTTGATGGCCAATGAAGTGTGTATTCGTTTGGGCAATGTGCAGAAGCGTTGCGATACGGTTTTATACGATATACTTTTACAGCCGCGCATGATCATCGAATACAAAGCCCCTGCGGTCACGATCAGTCAAGAAACGTTAGACCAAATCGTGCGCTATAACATGTGTCTGAAAGTTCCTTGGTTAATTCTTACGAACGGACTGACGCATTATTGCTGCCGGATCAATGAAAACGGGGAATATGCTTTTTTAAAAGATATTCCCGATTATGCGGACGGTATTTAAAAATAATTCGTTAACTTTGCAATTGTACCCCAATAAAAGTATTCGATAGGAAAAGAGTGTAACCAAATGGAAATCAGAATTTAGTGACTTTGGTTGGCGTTCGTTGTGTAGTGGTTTGCGCTGAAAGGGTATAATCAAAAAAGAACGTTAACTAAAATATTTACGTGTTTTTGCGCGTAGAAATGCGAAATAGCTGTATTTTTGTTGTCAAAACAGTAAGTCGTTATCCTCAAAATCAAAGTAAAGATTTACTCAAATGGTTACAAATAATTCCGAATAAATATCTGCATTTTGGCGATTTTGATTTTGCAGGTATTGGAATTTATTTGAATGAATACAAAAAACACCTTGGCAATAAGGCAAGTTTTTTTATACCTGAAAATATTGAACAGATACTTGAGATATACGGAAACAAAGAGCTTTACAACAATCAAAAGATTAATTTTAACGAAGAAAATCTAACGGAAGAAAATCTAAAACAGTTGATTCCGTTAATTCACAAATATAAGAAAGGGTTGGAACAGGAAATATTTATCAAAGAATCAAGATTATGTCCAAAGATCATTACCCATTGTGGATACTCTTGCATACAATTTTTTGCTTTTCAGCGGATTGAAAAATAAAAATTACTACCTTTGTAATTAAGTTTTATTAAAAAGTTTATTTATGAAATATTTTGTCGGTTTATTTTTGGCTTTCAGTTGTTATTTATCGCTTGGCGCACAGACGGATAGCGTACGGGTGGATGGTTTTCAATTCACTACGGTTAAGGAGGTTCCGATTACGCCGGTAAAAAATCAAGCAAGTTCGGGCACGTGTTGGAGTTTTTCCGGTTTAGGCCTGATTGAGGCTGAGTTGTTGCGTCAGGGAAAAGGTGAATACGATTTGTCGGAAATGTTTGTCGTACATAAAAATTACGGAGACAAAGCGAAAAAATATGTCCGCATGAACGGCGAAATCAATTTTGCGGGCGGCGGCTCGTTTGCCGATGTGCTGGATTGCATTCAGGACTATGGCATTGTCCCGAACGATGTTCAGCCCGGATTGAACTATGGCGAGGAAAAGCACAAGCACGCCGAATTAGACCATTTGACGCGGGCGTATATGGAGGTGATTGTTAAAAAACCGAATAAAAAGTTATCGACCGCGTGGTACAACGGTTTTGAAGGCATTTTGAACGCCTATTTGGGCGAATGTTCCGAAACCTTTACCTATCAAGGCGTACAATATACTCCGCAAAGTTTTGCGCAATCGTTGGGTATTCGTGCAAATGATTATGTTTCAATCACTTCCTTCACGCATCACCCCTTCTATACGGCTTTTCCGATTGAAGTTCCCGACAATTGGCGGTGGGCAAATTCCTATAATGTACCGCTGAATGAATTAATCCAAATCATCGACGACGCACTCGATAAAGGCTATACGGTGGCATGGGCAGCCGATGTGAGCGAAATGGGATTTAACCGCAAAGGCATTGCTATTGTACCGGAAATAGAAGTGCCGGAAGGTGTCGGCTCCGATCAGGCGCGTTGGCTCGACCTTTCACCGGAAGATAAAAAGGCAGCAAAAGAAAAATGGACTTCTCCTGTGCCGGAAAAAACCATCACGCAAGAAATGCGTCAGGAAGCATTGGATAATTATGAAACGACCGACGACCACGGCATGTTGATTTACGGCACAGCGCAAGATCAGAACGGCGCGAAATATTATAAGGTGAAAAATTCGTGGGGAACGAACAATCCGTATCAGGGAACTTGGTACGTTTCCGTTCCGTTTGTACAATACAAAACCATTTCGATTGTGTTACATAAAGACGTATTATCCAAAGAGTTAAAAAAGAAAATAGGCTTGCAATGAAACAGGAATTGATAGGCGAATTAATCCGCTTGTCTTTGAAAGAAGACATCGGCGACGGCGACCACACGACGCTTTCCACCATTCCGGCGACAGCGATGGGGAAAGTGCAGTTGATTATCAAGGAAGACGGCGTGTTGGCCGGTGTGGAAGTGGCGCAGCAGATTTTCCATACGTTCGATAAGGAGTTGAAAATGGATATTCTCCTTCACGACGGTGCGCAAGTGAAGTATGGCGACATTGCTTTCACCGTAACCGGAAAAGTGCAGTCGTTGCTGCAAACCGAACGGCTGGTGCTGAACGTGATGCAACGCATGAGCGGGATTGCAACTACTACGCACAAGTATGTAGAACGCTTGGAAGGCACGAAAACCAAAATTCTGGATACGCGCAAGACCACTCCGGGCATGCGTATGCTGGAAAAAGAAGCCGTCAAAATCGGTGGCGGCGTTAATCACCGTATTGGCCTGTTCGATATGATCTTGCTGAAAGACAATCACGTGGATTTTGCGGGTGGTATTGCTAACGCTTTGTTGCGCGCCAAAGAATATTTGCGTGAAAAAGGCAAACAACTTCCCGTCGAAATCGAAGTGCGTAATTTGGACGAG
>BNTW01000023.1 GCA_025996895.1 Bacteroidia bacterium
GGAGGCGCAGACACACAAAATTATTGTGAAATAATGTTGTCATTGCGGCGAAGGCCGCAATCCCCTGCCCATCGTTAAACAGTCATTAACGGACATTAGGGGATTGCGCGTCAAGCGCGCAATGACACACATGGCAAAAAAAACCTATCGGGAAGTTCGCATAACATTTAATTTCCGGCGTAGGGGCGTTGCGCGCAACGCCCCTACTTTTTTGTAAAAATAATTTGTAGAATACGACAAAAAAGACTATATTTGCGCGCTGAAAATTGGCCTTTAAGCAAATTAATATTAAAAAACAAAATAAATTTCAAATGCAAAACAAAGGGTTTATAAAATTTCTCGCTATTGCACTTACTTTGGTAAGTCTATTTTATTTGTCATTTACGGTAGTTACAAATAAATATTACAAAGAGGCGAAAGCGTATGCAGGCGGTGTTCCCGCTTTGGAAAGTCAGTATTTGGATTCCCTCGCCAAGGAAAAAGTCTGGTTGGGCTACAGCCTCGAAAAATGCCGTACGATGGAAATCAATCTCGGTCTCGACCTGAAAGGCGGTATGAGTGTGATTATGGAAATTGCTGCTCAAGACGTGTTGAAGGCTCTTTCCGACAATAATCCGGATCCGGTTTTCAATCAGGCGTTAGCCAAAGCAAGTGAATTGCAGAGTAAAGGTCAAAGCGACTATATTTCTGCTTTCGCGAGCGCGTATAAACAGTTAGATCCGAACGCCAAACTGTCGGCGATCTTCGGCACTTACGAATTGCGTGATAAAATTCGTCCGCAAAGTTCGAACGAAGAAGTGATCGGTGTGTTGCGCGGCGAATTGAAAAGTGCGTACGACAACTCGTTCAACGTGTTGCGAAACCGTATCGACCGTTTCGGCGTCGTTGCCCCCAACATTCAAAATATGGATCGGGAAGGTTGGATTTCAATCGAGCTTCCGGGTGTGAAAGACCGCGACCGCGTGCGCGAACTGTTGCAGGGAACGGCTAACCTCGAATTTTGGGAAACTTATATGGAATCCGAAATTCACCAGACATTGATTTTGGCTAATAATATTATTCGCGATTCTATCCAAGCCGCTCACCATCAGCCGACAGAACAACCGGCTGTGGAAACCGTAGCGCAGGAAACAATTGCGCAAGCGGATACGTTAGCCGGTTTATTGATTGAAGACAGTTCGACGGTGGAAGCACAGGAAGAAATTGCCCGCGAAGCAGCTATAGAAAATTCGCAATGGCCGTTGTTCGCACTGTTGAGCTTAAATCCGGGACAACCGCACCAATATTGTGTTGTGTCGAGTGCGCACAAAAGTGAAATTTCGAAAGTCAATGCTTATTTAAATAATTCAAAGGTAAAAGCGTTGTTGGACGCTAACCGTATCAGTTTGAAATGGACAGTGAAACCGGAAAACGAAAACAGCGATGTTTATCAGTTAATCGCGTTGAAAGTCAATTATATCGACGGCAAGCCGAAACCGGTGTTGAGCGGCGACATTATCCAGGATGCTACCGACCATTTCAGTCAATATTCTTCGTTTGCTGAAGTCAGCATGACGATGAAGAGCGAAGCAGCTAAAGTGTGGGCGCGGTTGACCAAAGACAATATCGGCCGTTCTATTGCTATCGTTTTGGACGACGCCGTTTATTCTTTCCCGACCGTGCAAACGGAAATCTCCGGCGGAACATCGAGTATCACCGGACATTTCACCAGCCAGGACGCCAAAGACTTGGCCAACGTGTTGAAATCGGGACGTATGTCGGCACGCGCGCAAATTGTGCAGGAAGAAATTGTCGGCCCGTCTTTGGGACAACAAGCCATCGATCGCGGATTTATTTCATTCGGTTTTGCATTGCTCGTCCTCGTATTGTATTTGATTGTGATGTACGGCTGGAAACCGGGATTGATTGCCAGCGGTGCGTTGGTGTTTAACCTGTTCTTCTCGCTCGGCGTGATGGCGTCGTTCCATGTCGTCCTGACGCTTTCGGGTATTGCCGGTATCGTGCTGGCGTTGGCGTTGGCCGTCGATGCGAACGTGTTGATTTACGAACGCATCAAAGAAGAAATGCGGGGCGGTAAGGTACTGAAAAAAGCGGTGGAAGAAGGCTACGGCAAAGCATTCTCTGCGATTTTCGACGCCAACTTGACCTCATTAATTACCGGTGTTATCCTCCTGGTATTCGGGACAGGGCCTATTCGCGGTTTCGCTTTTACCTTGATTATCGGTATCGTGGTTTCGTTCTTTACGGCTGTATTCTTGACACACGTGCTTTATGATGCCTTGTTGTCAAAAAATAAATTACAAAATCTGGTATTTACAACGCCGATTTCCAAAAACTTCTTAGTGGATCCGAAGTTCAATTTCTTGAAGGATATAAAATTACTGTATGTAATTGCAGCAGCTATTGTTGTGATTGCGATTGGTGCTTTTGTTGCCAGAGGCTTAAATCAGGGGATTGACTATACCGGTGGTCGAAATTATGTTATTAAGTTCCACCAACCAATTAATACGGTTGAGGCACAGGAATTGCTGGCTCCGGAATTTGAAGATCACGTACCGAGTGTCATTACGATCGGAGAATCCAATCAAGTACGGGTTTCGACCAACTACTTAATTAACTCAAGCGATCTTTCGGTAGATAGTATTATTCAAATCAAATTGTATAACGGTCTGAAAAAATTGCTTCCGGAAGGAACAACTTACGACCAATTTATGAACGACGGTTATATTCAGAGCCAGACGAAAGTAGGGCCGAGCATTGCCGACGATTTGAAACAAAAAGCGATTTGGGCAATTTGCTTGTCGGTATTGGCGATTGGCTTGTATATCCTGTTCCGTTTCCGCGATATTTCCTATTCGGTAGGGACGATCATCGCTTTGGCATTCGACGTTATATTTGTGATTGGTGCTTATTGCTTGCTGTGGGGTATCGTACCATTCTCGCTGGAAGTCGATCAGACGTTTATCGGGGCCATCCTGACTGTCGTCGGGTACTCCATGAACGATAAGGTGGTTATCTTCGACCGTGTGCGCGAATACACACATTTGTATCCGAAGCACAACAAGTTTGAAATCTTTAACGGTGCGTTGAACTCCACATTAGACCGTACGTTTAACACGTCGTTTAGTACGTTCCTCGTGCTGTTGATTATCTTCTTCTTTGGTGGCGAATCTATTCGTAGCTTCTCGTTTGCCATGTTGTTGGGAGTTGTTATCGGAACGCTTTCCTCCTTATTCGTAGCCGCCCCGATCGCTTACCAAATTCAGGGCAGGAAAGTGAAGAAACAGAAATAAAAAAACGAAGGGTTTATCATCCGTTCTATACAAAAAAGGCTGCCCGACCGGACAGCCTTTTTTCATTATTTACTTTGTTCCCAAGTTTCCTTGTATATACGTATTTTTGCCATTATTAATAATATTTACTTTCCCATTGACCGTATTTTCACTGACAATGGCACGTGAAACTTTCTCACCGATAGACACTTGCGGTGCAAGGCTTCCGAAATCGCATCCACGCACTACCAGCGACCCGCCGACTGCCTGAATAGCCGCCCTGCCTTCTTTTTTCCTGTCCCATTGCACAAACATACAATCGGAAAAACCCACCGTTCCTGTCCCGTCTATTTTTGCATTCTGATTGCAAGGCCCCCAAAAGGCACAATTTACGAAACGTACATTTCCGCGATTAGCACCTGTTACGACTACCATGGTAGGATCATCTCCTTCCATCGCTACAAATTCGCCATTGGTAATCAATAAACCGTAAGGAGCACTTTGTTCTACCAAAATGGAAATCTGACAATCATCGGCACCGATACCCAGAAAATTGCCGTTGCAAGATCCTTTACTGCCTGTACTGTCTCCGAATTTATAACCAACTTTATATCCGAAGCAAAACGTATTCACCACATAATGCCAATCGGTACGTTCAAAAATAAACGCTTCTCCATGGGCTTTTTGCCACTGAATAAGAGCCGGTTTCATACTCCACCACGGATTCCAATGCACATTTTCCACTCGTCCTATATCATAAATACCATCTACATAAATGCCGCGCCGCAAGGGTTGGCCGCTGATGTTACGAATCAACGCGCGTTCGTTTTTGGAGGCATCGATGGCATTGTAAGGATTTAACATTTCCACATCCAACACAGCAGGATTTTTCCCCCGCATCGCAATCGCCCAAGGATAGGCATCCGGAATTTTTTCGGGATCTTGCTGCGGCCAATACATAACAATTCCGCGTAAAGTGCTGTTTGTATTCAAGGTGATAAACGGCTCGGCATTTTCATTGCCTTTGTTTCCGGTAATCAAAAAAGTAGTTCCGTCATCTCCCGGCTTGGGAAGTCCGGCATTGCGAATACCATTGTGCGAGGGGACGGATTCAAACGCCCCTTTCAGCGTTATCGCTTGCGGGACATTCAAGCTGCCGGCAAAAAAATAAACCCCTCTCGGCACATAAACCGTACCGCCTTTCGTTCCAAAAAAGTCAAGTGCCTTTTGAAAGGCACGCGTGTCGTCCGTTTTACCATCTCCTTTGGCTCCGAAATTCAAAACGGAAACTACATCCGGCGATTCCGGAAACGGCTGGATATTTTCACTCTTTTTGTTTTGAGACCAACAAGAATGAAATGTAAAAGACAAACAACAAATAACTAATAAAAATGCATTAATCTGTTTCATGATATTATTTTTTATAGTGAGTATTATTCGCAAAGTAAAGATTTCATTCTTAATAAAAGGTATAATATTTTCTTAATATAAACACCGGACAAAATAATTCGTAAAAAATATCAAAAAAAGAGCTGCCCAAGCGGACAGCTCCTTCTCTATAGACTAATCTATTTTCTTAACGAACGTCGATTTTAGCTCGTTCCGCACCTACGCTGATGATATAGACGCCGGGTTGACCGAGGCTAATATCCGTCTTCGTGCTGATGGCTTCGAGTTGTTTAACCAACACGCCGCTCAAATTGAAGATTTGAATCTTGGCATCGGAAGTCGCTGTTACCACTGTAAATGGAACGCCCACTTTCACCGGATTCGGATATACCTTCAAGCCGGAAGCCGTAACCACGTCTGCAATACCCGTTTTCCAGATATTGAACGTAACACCGCTCACGAAGTCTATCACGTAGTTATCGTTTGCAACCGCCAACGTTCCTAACAGGATTTCATACAAGCCGCCTTCTTCGCTCGGCTCACGAGTTAATTCACCCGTCAGTAAAGCGTCGGTATCGTCGAATTTCCAGCCTTCGGAAGTATAAGTCAATGCGGGATCTTCATCGCCCGATTTCTTATACAAATCCGCGTCGGGAGTGACAGTGAGTGTTGCCGGAGTGATAGTAAATATACTTTCCTGTGGCATAATCAAGCTATAATCCTTACTTACCAATAAATCACCTAAGTTGATCCTGTAAGTACCTACGTTTTCACCTTCTTCTCGAGCTAATTCACCAACCAACAAGTCGGCTGTATCGTCGAATTTCCAACCTGTAATCACATAAGTCAATTCAGGATCAGTATCACCATACACTTTTTGACTGTTATCAGCAGTTATTAAGAGAGTTGCCGGATTAATTCTAAACTCTATTCCTGATACTAAAGTGAGAGTATAGTTATCACTAACCGACAAATCACCGATAGTAATCTCATACATTGGATCCGAATCCGTATAATATACATGCTCACCTTCTGTACGACCTAATGCACCACTAAAAGTATCCTCTCCAAATAATTGACCGAAGATAATATTGTATGTCAATTCGGGATCAACTTCGCCATATATTTTGCTTTGACCGAAATCTGCCATAATCACTAATGAAGCCGGTGTAATCTTAGCCGAAATTTCGGGCAATTCAAGCGTGTAGTTGCCTGCCTGTTCGCCGTCCAATTCCAAACCACTGATAACCACTGCCACCGAGTCGGCAACATTCACATCTACAAAAGCAAACTCTAAATCACCACTGAGGATTACGTCATCACCGCTTACTTTTCCGTTCAATGTCGGGAAGCCGGATACGACTACATCCGTCGTTGCGTCATACACTTTATTGCTTGCTTTCAAACCTTTTACTATCAGCGTTTTCGGCGTGATATTGCCGGTCGAAACGATCGTATTTTTAGCCAGATAATATTCGCTTGCGAGGTTATCGAAACCAATCGTAACGGTTACGTTTTTGCCTTCACCTGCATTTCTGTCGGCGAATACGGCACTTTCAACCGTATAATCCGTTCCTGCAACCAATGCGGTGTCGGCGTCCAAACCTGCGAATGCGATACTATCTACCACAGCCGCTGTTTTTCCGTCATATACCTTATCGGCAATAAAAGCGGTGAACGAAACCGGTTTGAAGCTGATAGAATCGGTGTAAGTAATGGCCGATTCGCAACCGGTTGAGCCGACATACGATACACCAAAGGCATATTTTCCGGCTTCCGTCAAAGTCGTCGCAAACGTCTTGACATCAAGCGTGCTTTCAGCAATCTTTTCATCATTTTGGTAAATGTTGAATTTAGCCGGTGCTTTCACTTTCGGTGCTTCCACCTTCACATCGTCAATAGTCATCCAAAGGATGTCGGTGCAATTGAAGTGGCGGAACGCGAGATAAACCGTTTTACCGGCATAAGCCGACAAATCGATGACACGCGATTGACTTCCTTCGGGTATCAATTGCGGACGTGCCAATCCTTTGACTTTTTGTATCGGAGAAACAGCCTGTGCGCCTGTGGGGCCGGTCAATGTTTCTTCAAACAACAACGTGAAAGAAGACGGGTCGGTATCGGTGGTTGATACAAATACGCCGTAATGTTCTTCGGGCAAATAGGGATACGACCATACATTGTAGCTCAATCTACTACCAGCGCGCAAGTCAATTTGCGGACTAACCAGCCAGTTGTCGGGCGTTAATGCTTCGTATGTGGTAAGACTCCACGAATCCGAACTCATATAACCGTCGCCATCACCATAATCTTCCAAGTACCAGCCTTGACCATCTCCGTCAGCGTCGATAGTCGTCCAATCTGCCGGCAATCCTGCATTGAAATCTTCCAGGAACAATACATCAATATCGCCCTGCGGAGTTCCACCCGGCGGAATAACTACCGGTGTATAATCCCAAGCCAGATTTACTTCATTGGCAGCACGTTCGGCTGTTACTTCTTCCGGTGCATTGTCGCATTCCGAAACATAAGTAACGTTCAATTCAACAGCCGGAGAAGAAACTTCGTCTTCATAAATGGCTTTCACCGTATAAGTATAAGTACCGGAAGCATCTACCGTATCGAAGTAACCCAATTCGGTCGTTTCGCCAATAACTGCATCGTCGCGGCTAATTTCGTATTTAACGACTTCGGGCAATACCGGTGCAGCTTTTTCACTCGGTTGTACAAAACCTTCCGTAGCAGAAAGTTTGCCGGTGCTTGTGCGATTTTCAACATCCGGCAAAGCCGAAAGTTGAATCGGAGCAGCATCCAATCCCTGGTGATAAGCAGCAATACCGTCGATAATCCAGTTACCATTCAGGGTAGCACCCAATTCAGTAGCGGTAGCCCAAGAGCCTTGGAAGAACATCAAGTTTCCGCGTCCTTCGATGGCACCCGGCATTTGCATAGCAGCCGGATGTCCGGTCGTAGTGTTGCAACGCACGCCGATCCAAAGTTCTTTTGTCGGATCGATGGACACAGGTGTATCCAATGCGATATCGTTCCATGCTTCCACTGTCTGAGAAGTTACTACCTGGTCAACAAGTAACGTACCGGCGTCGCGGGCTTCGTCACTCCAGCTTCCGCCTTGCCATACGCGAATAGAATAAGTAGTAATCGCCTTATCATACACCGGAATAAACCGTACTTTCGTCAGCAATAAGCCATCGGCCGATTGCAGTTGTTCGGGAGTGAAACGCGCTGCAATGTCGAAATCGGCAGCCGAACTTGTCCCGATGTTACTGTGCGTACCGCTTTCATAAGTATGATAACGATATTTTTCAGCATATTTCGGTGTTTCCCAAGTAAATGTACCTTCGTGTTCCCAAGTGGTCGCGCTCAGGTTACTTACCGGACGATGTGCGTCGCCGAGTTCAACCACTGCAACCGTCTTGGATTTCGCAGCTGTTTCAATCGTTCCGTTGGTATAAAGAGCTTTCACACTGTAAGTATGCGAGCCCACAGCCACATCCGTTAATTCCAAAGTCGTTTCCGAAATGCCTTCAGCAATCAGTTCATCATTGTCATAAACATTGAATGCCGGCACATACGGATTATCGCCGGCTGATTCGGGAGCGGTGATTTTCACGTCATCGATATTAATTCTAAACCAATCCGAACAATTGAAATGACGGAATGCAATATAAACCGTTTGACCTGCATAAGTCGACAAATCGATGGTTTTCTGATACCAAGCACCTTGTGCATGTTCAGGAGCGTCGGGAACGCGGAACAAATCGCCGCTGACCTTACCACTGACTTTATTGCCGGCAACAGCCGTCAAGGTTTCTTCCTTTAATAAAGTGAACGAACTGGTGCTTGTATTCGTCGTAGAAATATAAACACCATAATGTTCAGCTGCCCAAGCTGCGTCTTGTGCATTCACATAATATTCTAATGTATTATCAGAAGTTAATGTAACAGCCGGAGAAATCAACCAGTTGTCAGGATACAAAACGCCACTTTGATAAGAAGCAGAAGTAGCAAAGCCTATTCCTCCATGAGGAATTAATGCCGAGTTGTCGTTCGTATTCAATTGATACCAAGTAAATCCATCGCCATCGGCATCGACAGATGTCCAACCGGTCGGCAGTCCTGCCGTACTTCCACCTTCAAAACCTTCTTCCAAAAGCACAGTTCCGTTGCCGGAGCTTGCATCTTCTACCGTCCAGTTGAGCGATACATCGTAAGCCACCACTTTGGCATCTAATGTTGCCACCGGCTTGTATGGATTTTCGGTTTCAACCGCTACACAAACAGGATCGGAAACGCCTGTTTCATAAGTCGTAGTCGTTTCGATGATGCTTATGTCGTCCAACAGCAATGCATATTCGTCCGAGCAATTGAAATGACGGAATGCGATATAAACCGTTTGGCCTGCATACGTCGACAAATCAATCGTGCGTTGTTTCCACGATCCTTGTGCATATTCGGGACCTGACAAATCTCTATTTCCTTTCACGTTATTGCCCGATACGGCAGTCATTGTTTCTTCCGAAAGCAATGTAAACGAAGATAAACTCGTATTCGTTGTAGAGATATAAACGCCGTAATGTTCAGCTGCATAACTGGTATTAAAAGCAGACACATAATATTCCAATGTATTGTTATCCGTCAGGGTAATAGCCGGAGAAATCAACCAGTTATCGGGAGTAAGAGCACTGCCATTATACGAATACGACATGGCAAATCTGCTTCCACTGTGAGCATAAGCTGCCCCAGTGTAAATACCCCAATTATTAGCGTCACCATCAGCGTCATTTACTAACCAACCCGCTACGCTACTTTCAAAATCTTGCGAGAAAATAGTCGTTTGCGAAACGATAGGATTGCTATAAACCGCTTTTACACAATAGTCGTAAGCAGTTATCATGGCAACCGTATTATCGGTATAAGAGGCTTGGGTAACTTCAGCAATTTCCACTCCGTCGCGTTCAACCTTGTAAGAAGCCGGTGCATGAGCTGCCAATTGCGGCGATGTAGCAGCAGCTACATTTTTCACGCTTGCCGTACTTACTTTTTCAACGCTCGAAACCGATTTCGCCGTAACAACTGTTTCGTAAGGAATGGCCGACAAAATAGCGGGTGCACCGCTTTCGTCTGCATAACCTACTTTACCCAGAATTGTCCAGTTTTCATTGGCTGAGCCTGTATAAGTTGACCAGCTTGTCCATGCGCCGTCAATATAAATCATATCGCCTTTACCTACTACGGCAGGGCCGGCATCGACAGTAGCAGGATAAACACCTGTGTCAGCACCGAGTTTCACAGCATGAAGACCAATCCACAGTTCTTCCGATCCGCTGATAGTCACCGGCGTTGTCAATGTTACGGTATTCCAACCGTTGATATAAGTTGGCACAGGTTGTTCATATACCAATTGTGCAGGACCATCAGCATTGCCGCCTGTCCAAACGCGAATGGTATAAGCCACCGTACTCGGATTTACGCCTGCTGCTGACGAGGGATAGGTTCCAAAGGTAACCTCGCTCAACTGCATGCCGGCATATTTCTGTACGTCTTCTATACTGAAACGGGCAGCCATCGAGAAATCCAGACTCCCCCGGTAAGCATTGTCGATCGTTGAACTCGAATAACCGATAATTCCGCCCGAATAAGGAGCATCCCACGTCAGTTTCACGTCCGTAAGACTTGCCTTTGCTTTCAGGTTTTCAACCGGTTTGTTCGGATTGATGGGTTTCAATGTCGTCGTTTCCACACAAACAGCTTCCGAAGTGCAAGCATTGTCATAAACGACTGAAACACAATAGGAATAAGTCGTTTCTTGTGTTACGGTTGCATCTTCATACGAAGGAGAAGTCGTATCGCCGATTTCTACACCATCCCGATAGATAATGTATTTCGTAATCGTCGCCGGTGCTTTTTCCAAACCGGTATTTATTTTGCCTGCAACAGCTTTTAACTGTTTGCCTGCTTTTGCTTTTTGCAAGAAAGACGTATTGGCTTTCTGCGATTCGAAGCTCGATTTCAACAACACAGGCGCACCGCTTGCACCGTCTAAATAGGCTTGCAAACAGTAATTTCTTCCTAACGGAATGCCTAAATCTTCAAAAGCCACCCAGCCATCTACATCGTAGAAAATATTTCGTCCGGGATATTGTTCGCCGTCGGATACGCTCAAATAATATCCACCCAAAGTATGAATTTGCGTACCGATAATCAACCCTTTGCTTGGATCATATTCAACCGGAGTGGTTAAAGTGATTTCATTATAAGCATTGCCATACGACAAAGAAGAAGACTCAATCGGCTGCGTATAAATCAATTCCGGATCGCCTGATTCGGGAACTTGATAAATTGCGATAGCATAGGTTGCACCATTTTCATAAGGTACGAATTTAACCTTGCTGATTTTGTAACCTTCCAAGCCTACCAAATCTTCCGGACTCCAAAGCGTTCCTTGGAATGAATCCCATTCTTCGCCTATGGTATAAGCCGTAGAATAGTTTCCGGAAATCCCTACCCAGCCACCGGAGAAAGGTGCTTTCCAAGTCAAATTGACTTTATCCACACCGGCAGAAGCTTTCAAATTGGTAACAGGCAAACAAACAGCGTCCGAGCCTCCGGTTACGGTAACTTCAACCGTTTCCTTATCAGATTCTGCCAAAGCATATTTGGCCGATACGGCGTAAGTATAAGTTCCGTTCGTCACATTCAATGCGATATAAGAAGTATTTGCCTTACCGGCAATCGCATATTGAAGTACATCGTTGCGATAAATATTGTAACCCAACACTTCGTCGTTAGCAGGAGCCGTCCAAGTCAATGTCACTTTACCACCATCAACCGCCGACTGCAAATCGGTTACCGGATCTTTCACAATCCCTTTTAAAAAGCCGAAAGAAATCTTTCCGTCCGCTTCGGTAATGTCCGTAACCGGTTTGCCGATACCGGCCAATCCCGACCAGGTAAAAGCCTGAGGAACAGTTGTATCGGTAAAAGTGTTTTTGCCGGTTGTGCCGGGGAAAGGCGTACCGCTGGTATTTACCGGGCCATACGAACTCGCCGTAGAGGTAGGAATAGCCACAGTCGCAGCAGCACACACCGGATACAATTGTTGCGGATGACCACTATTGCTTCCGTGACCGTCGCGCGCCGACTGATGTATGTGCCAAATCAACAAACCGTTACCGGGTAACGAAGCGTCGAAACCCACTTTTTGTTTGTTTTCCAAAATATATTCTTCACCGTTTGAATTGGCTTGAATCGTATAAACTACCGGATTGAAAGCCGAAGCAGGCATATCGGTAATTTGCGTTTCATCGGTTAATTCGGTTGGTGTAATCCATCCGTAAATAATTTTTTGCAAAGGATTGACGTGAGCCGGTTGGCGACCATTGTCGTTCCAGCTTCCGCCTGCCATAATATCCCAGTTGCCCGTACCCGGATAACCGGAATAAGACGTGTCGTAATAGTCGGGCGATCCGAATACGTGTCCCAATTCGTGGGCAACCACACCGATATAGGTGATATTAGTGCCGCTTGCACCCCGCAATTCCGGCGAACAGGAATATACGGAAATCTGTACACCATCGCGGGTAACCGGACTGGCTAATTGCCATTTATGCGACCAGATTTGCTGGTCATTGCCGATATTTTCATCGCCATATCCGGCAAAAATAATATGGAAGGTTTCCAATTTGCCATCAACCGCAAAATCATTGTAATCCACATCGGGGTCGGCTGCATCCAATGCAAAAAGGGCAAATTCCCGTTGATGACTGGCATAATACGATGTGGTGTTAGGAGCCGAGTAAGTGCCTACCACCGTTACGGTTAAGTCTAATTTTCCGTAAGAATTTTCCAAATAAAAATCCTTCACACTACCTTTGGCACCTCCGGTAGTATAACCCACCTGATTCATCAAGTCCGTAAATTCGTCAATTGTTTTTGTGAACGGTTTATTGGTAAATCCTACCAATACGCACAACGCTTTCTTTTCTCCGAGAAAAGCTTTCTGTTGTTTTCCATCTTCCGTTATTTTCCAAATCTGCTGTAATTGAGCAATTTGTGATTGACTGTAACGAAGTCCTTTTTCAATCGCCTTAGCCGGCGTACCCTTACCTAACTGGGTTTTCGAAGGAACCAAATTTCCTTGTCCATCCTGTTCGGCATAAACCACATACTTTTGGGCATCATACATTAACGTGTATCCGTCCAAAGATTCCAACCAATGCACCTTCTCATCTCCTCGAAGATAAACGGAAACTTTTTTTCCATCAGGCTGCACTTTCTCAACCGGCCACGGCACAGCGGGCACGGCAAAAACTGCCTGCGAGACAATACTCATCACGCAAATCAGCAGGTAAAAAGTAATCTTTTTTGCCATAATTTTTAAAATTTGTAACTAATAGATAAAAATAATCAAGCGACAAATATAAAGAGGAATTTTCAAAAATCCTATCAAATTGTTAGTTATTTAAAGAATAAAAAATAAAAATACCGCGTTATTGATATTTTGACGACTTCAACAATTCTTGATAGTCGGTTTTCCGTATTAATTCTTGTAAATTTACGTTCGAATGAAGCTGCATATACTTCGTGATAATTTGAAATCCGAGCCACTCCCCTACTCTGCCGGGGGATTCGGGCGTAAGTGGTGCCGTATTCGGGGCTTCGTTCAAATATTGGCCGGTAATGATGTAATCCGGCGAAAAAAGATGTTGATTTTTCAGCAAGGTTTTCCAGATTTGCGATTGGTTTTTCACACACCAGGCATATTGATTTTCGTTATAACCCACAAATTCCCACACTTTCCGGCCGGGAAGCAAGACGGAAAGAATGTAGCGCAATTTTCCTTCGTACAACATTCTGTCTAACAAAACATCCTCTCTGCCGGCAAAAGGAAAGTTTGCCAGCAGAAAACCCAGCAAATAATCGGGGACAATCCGGTCGGGCGACATCTGTTGCCGTTGATAATCATAAAAGAATTGTTGATAAAGCGGATAATCCGCACCCAAGTATTTGTCGGCCGAAAGCGACAGGATTTCGTCTGTAACAATCACATTTTGATTGAAACCCGACACATGCAGGTAGATTTTTGGTTTTTTCAAATCCGGAAAAGCTTCAAACAACTTTTCCATTGCTTGAGATAATTCCGCATTGATTTCAGCAATATCAGCGAATTTTTCCTGCTCATTTTTGTACAAATCCATCAATGTCGGCTCGAAAAAAAAAGTCCGCAACCGATTGTAAAATCCGACAGAATCCGATTTTCCGATACCGATTATTTTTTCGCCGTATTCGTCCAGAAAGTTTTTTTCCTTTTGCAACGCATTGTCCGGCTGATTTTGTACAAGGTATTTATACAGTTGCGTATCGAAGCGCGTAATTGAAAAATCGGGATTGATTTCTCCCTGCGCCTGCTTGCCTGAGCAAGCGGAGAAAAACAGCAATAACAGGCACAAATTCCGTGTTTTCATAAACATTATTTTATTTCAACTTTTCCGCCATTGCTTGCGCCAACGCCGAAATGCCTTCTTTCACGCTCTCAAAACCGGCCTGTTCCATTTCAACGCTTGCCGCAATGGTATCGAAACCGGAAGTTTCGGCAAAAGCCGCCAAGCGTTTCACGGCTGCGCCCGCCCACGTGAATGAGCCGAAATAACCGAAACAGCGGTTTTTAATGCCGCGCAATTGGATTTGCGAAAGTAAGGCCTCAACTTTCGGAAACAACTGGTTGTTGTAAGTCGGGGAACCGACGATTAAGCCTTTATATTTAAACAGGTCGCGAAGAACGTATGACGGGTCGGCAACCGCGAGATTATGCAAGACGATGTTTTTCACACCCCTTTCGGAAAGTTCTGCCGCAATCCATTCGGCCATCGCTTCCGTATGTCCGTACATTGTACCGTAAGCAATCACGACACCGTTTTCCGTTTCGTATTTCGACAAACGGTCGTAAATCGAAATCACCCGGTCAACATTTTCTTTTTCTGTCCAGACCGGCCCATGCGTGGAACAAATCGTGCGGATTTCCATCGATTGCAAGCGTGTCAGGGCTTTTTGTACCGGAACGCCGTATTTTCCGACAATGTTGGAATAATAGCGAATCATTTCGTCCCAATATTTTTCCACATTCAACTGCGTATCCTTAATTCCGCCGTCCAATGCGCCGAAACAGCCGAAAGCATCGCCCGAAAACAGGGTTTGCGTGGTCGTTTCATACGTCATCATCGTTTCCGGCCAATGAATCATGGGCGTCAGGAAAAATTTCAACGTATGTTTTCCCAGCGGCAACTCGTCATTGTCCTTTATCGAAAGTAAACCGTCCGAAATGCCGTAATATCCGCCTACCATCGACAGCGTCCAAGCGTTCCCTACAATCTGCACGCCGGGATAACGGCGTTTCAAAATCGCAATCGAGCCCGAATGATCCGGCTCCATGTGGTTGATGACTAAATAATCCAACTTCCGGCCGTTCAACGCTTCTTCCAACTGCTGGAAAAACACGCCCGAAAAATGGTTATCCACCGTATCAAACAACACTGTTTTTTCGTCTATCAATAAATAAGAATTGTAAGACACACCGTAAGGCAAGGGCCACAAATTCTCAAATTGAATTTTTGCACGGTCATTGACACCTGTATAATAAAGGTCGTCTTGGATGTTTCGTATCATGTTATTTTTTTGCTAAAGCAGCTTTTCTTTCTTTTAAACCTTTGTAAATAAAATAGATACCCGCCACAATAAACGGAATGCTCAAGAGTTGTCCCATATCCAGACCAATCGTTTGTACCAGATTTTGTTCCCAAGGCTCCTGAATATTCTTAAAAAATTCGACAAAGAAGCGAGAGAGGAAAATCCCAATCAAGAAAACGCCGAATATCAAGCCCTGATATTGGTAATCTTTCCGTTTCCAATACATCCAAAGGCAGATAAAACCTGTCAGAATGTAAAAAAATGCTTCATACAGCTGTGTCGGGTGCGAAGGAAGCGTGAAAACGGGTGTAGCCCCACGATGCACATAAGCCAGATTGTCGATAAACTTGAAACCCCAGGGCTGCGTAGTCGCATGACCATAAACTTCGTGATTCATCAGGTTGCCCAGCCGTATCATGGCACCCACAAAACCGACAGGCACCACCAAGCGGTCTAACGTCCAAAGCATGCTTTTGTGCGTTACTTTTTTAGAATAAATCCAAATTGCAATCAAAATCCCCAGCGTCCCGCCGTGACTGGCCAATCCGCCTTCCCAAATTTTCAGGATTTCAAAAGGGTGTGCCAGATAGTATTCGGGGGCGTAGAACAAGCAGTGTCCCAAGCGCGCGCCGACGGTTGCCGACACAATCACATAGAAAAACAGTTTATCGTACCATTCTTCTTTCAAATTCTCATTCCGCCAGATTTTGAGCACTATCCACGAGCCTAACAAAAATCCGAGTGCGAAAGCAATGCCATACCAGCGCACTTCCCAGCCAATCAACGGAATGGTGAAAGCCACAGGGTCGGCTGTCCAAGTAATATATGCCAACATCGTTATTAATTTAATAATTAATGGCGCAAAGATACGAAAAAAGTCGAAATACTAATGAATCACACTAATTCCGTTCTTAATTAGGTAGATATTCTGAAATTTCTAAAACGATGATTGATTTGGCGGGTAATTTCACGCTCAGTTCACTTTTATTGATTTTTGCACCTTTGAAATCAGTGATTTTTATTTCATTGGGATGTTCAAAGGTATTGTGGTCGTTGACTGTTTTTGCAGTCAAAATTTGCCCGGTTACCTGATTTGTTTTTAAATCGGACAAATGAATCGTTATGTTTTGTTCTTTCTCCAAGTCCGCATTCACGAGCGACAAATGTATCTTTCCTTCTTTTTGAGAAGCGGAGGCTGATACCAACGGAATAGAGAGTTCCAAAGGTATGTAAAGCGCGTCCTGGTGAACTTTATACATTTTGAATACAAAGTAAGTGGGTGTCAAAAGCATTTGATCATCTTTTGTTAATATCATGGATTGCAGCACATTAACCACTTGGGCAATATTCGTCATTTGGATGCGGTCGGCATATTTATGGAATACATTGAGTGATAATGCCGCCACCATCGCATCCCGAAGCGTATTTTGTTGAAAGAGAAATCCGGGATTCGTACCGGGTTCTACGTCCCACCAGGTACCCCATTCATCGACCATTAAGCCAATCTGTTTGCCTTTGTCGTATTGGTCCATGATGGCAATGTGTTTTTGAATGACTTCTTCTATTTCGAGCGATTTTCCCAAGGTCCAATAATACTCATCGGGCGAAAATCGAGTCGCCGAGCCTTTGCTGCCGTCCCAACCTTTTACCGTATAATAATGAAGAGAGATTCCTTGCATTTTCTGTCCGACGTTTTTCATCAGGACTTCCGTCCAGTTGTAATCGTAATCACTGGCGCCGCTGGCAATTTTGAACAATTTGTTTCCATCGTAATCGCGGCAATAAGTTGAATAGCGGCGATATAAATCCGAATAATATTCGGGTGTCATGCTTCCGCCACAGCCCCAACTTTCGTTCCCAACGCCGAAGAATTTCACTTTCCATGCCTGTTGACGACCGTTTTGACGGCGCAAATTGGCCATCGGACTGTCACCTTCGGAGGTGATGTATTCCACCCATTTCGCCATTTCTTCTACCGAACCGCTACCTACATTTCCACTTAAATAAGGCTCACAACCCAACAACTCACAGAGATTTAAAAATTCGTGCGTACCAAAACTGTTGTCTTCCACCGTTCCTCCCCAGTTATTATTGACCATCTTCGGGCGTTTTCCCGGGTTGCCTATACCGTCCATCCAATGATATTCGTCGGCGAAACAACCGCCGGGCCAGCGCAGATTGGGGATTTGAAGTTCTTTCAAAGCCGCGAGAACATCGTTGCGGTAACCGTTCGTGTTGGGAATGGGTGAATTTTCGCCGACCCACAATCCGCCATAGATGCAACTGCCCAAATGTTCGGCAAAATGTCCGTAGATGTGTTTGCTGATAGTAGTTTGGGCTTGTTCCGGATGCAGCGTAATTTCCACCTTAGGCTGCGCAAATACATTGTTGCAAAGTAAAATGCAGATTATCATGCCCGTAAGCTTTTGCAGAATTTTCATTTATTTTTATTTTTTAATTTGTAATGCAAAGATATGAAAAACTATAACTTAAATGGCATTGTTTTGACATACACTTTGTAATCTTTAATCATACCCGGCTTGTTGGCTTCCATGCGCGGAAGATATTCAAAACCGGTAATGACTTTTTCTTCACCCAAGTCAATGACGATGCTATGCGGGTATTTGTCTTTTATCTGTGAATAACTTGTATGCCATATCGTGGATTCCTGCAAGTCGAAGACATTGCTGGCGATATTGTTGGCATCATCGGTTTCTTCACTGTCGGCATACACGACTTTCCAGTGCTGGCGGGACAAACGTTTACCGTCTTCGCCCACTATTTCCAATTCGGCAATAGAGGCAAAATCATCTTGTGCCTGCGAATTCAAGGCTTCCAAAGCGAAATAGCGGGCAGGAAGCGATTGATTGAAATTTATTTTTTGCCAACCATTGCCCGGCTTGAAACTGCCGCTTGCTACGGCTTTTTCAGCAGATAAATCTAAATTTTCGCCTTGTTTACGGAATTTGTAAGCGCCATTGCCGCGCAACACGTCTAATATCGGCTGACGCAAACCTTGCACCGTAGGAGTATCTGTACCCACCAAGTCTAAGATAATAATTTCGTTTACACCTTTCTTCAACCACACACCCGGCAAATAGAGCGTTTGTTGGGGACCTATTTCCCAAAAACGTCCGAGATTGTGACCGTTCACATAGACCATGCCTTTTTTCCAATTGGTCATATCAATAAAGGTGTCACCTGTTTTGTCTAAAGAAAAAGATGCGCGGTAGTAGGCAGGTATGGATTGCTTCGCTACGCTCGCAATGACGGAATAGGATTTATTCTTTGCAAAAGCATAATCTACCGGAATGCTGAATACCTGCCAATTCGTCAATGTTGTGGAGACGTGGCGCGCCATGTCTCTACCGGATTCGCTGATGATTTCCACTTTTTCGGTAATGCCTTTGTAGTCCAATACGCCGGCACCAAAATTTCTTCTACCCATTGCTTCTACCAAAATATCAAGAACAGCCCCTTCACGTACAGGCGGCAGTTGCAACGAACCTTCGCCTTTCAAGCGGTTTAAAACCCCAATGCGAACACCGTCCACATAGACTTGTGCCCAATCGTGCGCCTCTGTTACTTTCAGGATTTGCGATACTTCGGATTTTTTAAGCGTGGTGCGATACAAGATGCTTCCCCAGCCTTGATTGAAATATTCCATCGAATGAATGTCTTCGCTTGTTTGGGGCGCAGGCAGATTGTCAAAAATGTTGGCAGATTCTTCAAACGTGATGGTTGGAATGGCGATTGTTTTGATAGAATCCGGGATAGCCGGTAATTTCTTTCCTTCCGGCAGATAGTTTGCCAGTAAATTACGTACTTCAAAGAATTTCGGGGTAACATTGCCTTGTTCGTTGACAGGCGCATCATAATCGTAGGACGTACAATCAGGAACATAGCCGGGAAAGTTTGCGCCTGCCCAATGCCCAAAGCTTGTACCTCCATGAGTCATATATAAACTGAAAGAGATATGCTTATCCATCATCTCTTTCAAACCGCTCACTAACTCGGCGGCACTGCGCGTTTCGTGTTGCGCACCCCAGTGGTCAAACCAGCCCGACCAGAACTCGCTGCACATCAGTGGTGTTTCCGGACGCAATTCTTTCAAACGCCGGAATTGTTCGTCAATATTTGCACCTGTCCCGAAATTGAGTGTCCACAGCAAATCATCCAAAGCATTGTTTTCAAAATTGGAACTCCAATCGCATTGAAACAACTGCACTTTATCGAAAGATGTTTTCACGATGTCGCGAACAGTCTCAATATAAGGCTTGTCGATGCCGTAAGCGCCATATTCGTTTTCTACTTGCACCATCAGAATGTTACCGCCATTGGCTAACTGATAATCGCTCAATTGCTTGCCCACTTCCGCCATAAACAGTTTCACCCGTTCTACGAAATATGGGTCTTGCGTGCGCAAAGCAATGTTTTCTTTTTTGAGTAACCACCAGGGCAATCCACCCATTTCCCATTCGGCACACACGTAGGGTCCGGGGCGCACGATTACGTACATTCCGTTTTTTTGTGCCAAACGGCAAAATTCTGCCACGTCATTATTGCCGGTGAAGTCGAATTGACCTTCTTCCGGTTCGTGGATATTCCAGAACACGTACAAGCAGATAGTATTCATTCCCAATGCTTTACACATCTGAATGCGATGTTCCCAATATTCTTTTGGAATACGTGGGTAGTGGATTTCTGCGGCTTTAATCACCAACGGCTCGCCGTTGAGCAAGAATGTTAGGTTGCCTACTTCAAATGTTTCTTTTTGTTTGTTAGTGGTGCATGCTGTGAATACAATAGTTGTCACTATGCACAGCACCAAAACCGTAAGCTGAAGCATACGGTTAATAAAGTGTTGTCCCTGCGGGACTTTTTGGACTTTTTTCATTTTCTTTATTGGTGTTATAGTTTTATGGCGCCGTCTTTGATAACGACATCATACACTTTCGGCTTAATCTTAAATTTCTGTTCGTAGCTCTCTGTCGCCCGTTTGATGAAACCGTCGTAGAGTTCATCTTTCACCAAGTTGATGGTACAGCCGCCAAAACCGCCACCCATTACACGCGAACCGGTTACATCACAGTCGCGGGCTATATCGTTCAGGAAGTCTAATTCTTCACAACTGACCTCATATTTCCGGCTCAAACCGATATGCGTTTCATACATTTTCTTTCCGACTGCTTCGTAATCGCCTTTTTCCAAATCAGCAGGAATATCCAATAATCGTTGTATCTCTTCAATCACGAACTCTGCACGGATATAATCTTCGGCACTCACTTCATTCGCTACTTCTTTCAGGTATTCTATGTTCGCATCGCGAAGCAATTCTACTTCCGGATGATGTTTTTTGATAGCTGCCACTACGTTTTCGCAGGATTGGCGGCGTTTGTTGTAGGCGGAAGAAGCCAATTCGTGCGCGACGCAAGTGTTGACCAAAACCAAACGATAGCCTTGGGGATTGAAAGGTACATATTGATACTC
The DNA here is from genome assembly GCA_025996895.1 of Bacteroidia bacterium. Classification (GTDB taxonomy): domain Bacteria; phylum Bacteroidota; class Bacteroidia; order Bacteroidales; family Azobacteroidaceae; genus Azobacteroides. The sequence goes on from BNTW01000023.1 coordinate 20,856, forward strand.
CAAGGAACGGCAGTCCAAGCGAATAAGTGAGCCTTCTTTTCCGAAACAGGAAGCGAACTGGTCCATGATGCCGCAGTTTACGCCCACATAATTATGTTCGGTTGCCTGTCCGATTTTTGCCAATTCCAAGCGGTCGAACCAAAGCTTAAATATCGAATTAATGGCATAGCCGAAACAGCTTTCCAAGGCAGCCGAAGAAGACATTCCTGCACCCAAAGGCACATCACCGGCAAAAACCGTGTCAAATCCTTCTACCGATGCACCGCGTTTAATCATTTCACGACAAACACCGTAAATATATTTTGCCCATGATTTTGCCGGTAAATCTTCTTCTTTCAAGCCAAATTCGGCGTATTCTTCCAAATCCAAAGCAAAAGCGCGGACTTTATCCGTTCCGTTGGGTTTGATTTCGCAATACATGGCTTTGTCGATGGCGCCCGGAAGCACAAAACCACCGTTATAATCGGTATGTTCGCCAATCAGATTGATACGTCCGGGAGAAGTGAAAAGGGAGCCTTTTGTTCCGAATAATGATTTGAATTTTTCTTGAATTGATTTTATTTCCATGATATTATTATTGATTTTATTTTCAGTTTTCAAAGATGCTTAAATCCCATTTATCCAACCATTTAAGGACGGGTAAACCGTTTTCAAATTGAATAGGCAGCCAGATATACCGGGCATCAATCGGATGTTTCGGTGTCCATCTGTCAGCCATAAAAATAAAAACCTCTTTTTTACCGATGACCGGTTGAATAAATGTACTTTGCGAATTAAATGTTAAATCCGCACCTTCGCCAACAGCCGGATTCGAGTGTTCCGTCCAAGGTCCCCAGATGTTATCGGCAGTAAATAAACGGGCGGCATTGGGCGCCCAACCGGTACAGCCGGAAGTAATCATAAAATATTTGCTGTCTTTCTTGAAAATAGCCGGAGCTTCGTTGTGCCCGGCGGGGGCGATGCGTATGTATTTCCCTGTGTGACTGAGATAATCGTCTGACAATTCAGCTAATTGCAGGGTTAAATTTTCTTCAGAGGAATAAATATGGTAGGCTTTGCCGTCGTCATCGACATAGAGTGTCATGTCGCGCGACATTTGTCCACCTGCCAAATCGCGACGGGTAAACATCCCGTCAATCGTGGCTTGTCGCCATTCGGGTGTCCACCATTCCGGAAAATCATCTACCGTAGAGACGGGGCATGCCCCATCTCTACCTGTTTCAGGCAGATTGATGGGCCAATAACCCGCATTGGGTCTGTATGATTTGAGATATTTATAAGGACCGGTTACCTTGTCGCTGACTGCGATAGCTACACGAGCCGCTTCATAGCCATGGTCTTTCAATTCCAAATGAAAATACATCACAAACTTTTTTGTCTTCTCATTGTATATTACTTTGGGACGTTCGATAACCGAACCGGACACGATGTCGGATTGCGGTTGTAGAGACGCCCGATCGGGCGTCTCTACAGGCAATGCAACACCTTCATATTTCCAGTTATAGAGGTCTTCGGAAGAATAGCAAGTGACACCTACAAAAGCGGCGCTTGACTTTTCGCCTTTATGTTCTCCAAAGAGATAGTACTTACCATCGTGATACAAGATACCACCACCATGTGCATTGACATGTATACCGGTATCATCGGGCAAGATAGCACCCGGATAGATAGCATTCAGCTTTTGGGCAGATAATGAAAGCGAGAGCAGACAAAAAAAGCCTGCAAAAAGAAGTTTACTGTTTTTCATTGAAAGTGTATTATTTAATTAAAGATTACGAATTACGAACCAATTGAGAGATTCGTAATTCGTAATTGAATTATTGTATTGGACCTGCCGAAGCTTCGATCGGCCAACCCGGATTTTGATAAATCGGAGAACTGGAATAATCGACTTCTGTACCTTCCGGTACGCCATTACCTACTGAAGCTACCAAAAAGTGTTCAAAAGCAATCGGCGTAAGATAATGCGCCATAACCCATGTAGCACCAGGATAAGCCAAGCTGGTTGTCGATTTTTCATGAGGGCGGAAATAATCGCTCAAAGCCGGTGAGGAAACGGTAGAAATAGGACTGCCATTATAATTGATGGGTTTGAAGTTGTACCAGGGTGCAATCACCGGACTCCATACTTTGAAACCTTCAAAGTGGTAGTAATTGCCAATCAATTGGTCTAATGACCGCCAACGTCTTACATCGCTGTAACGTTGAGCTTCTGCCAACAATTCCACACTGCGTTCGCGGCGAATATTGTACAAGGTCTTATCCACTTGCTGTCCTGCCGACCAAGAGCCCCAGTTATTCACTTCCTTAGACATATCCGTATTATCAATGGTCTTTTGAAAATCGGTATCCATGCCGGCACGTTCCCGTATTTTTACCCAATAAGCCTGAGCCTTGGCATCCAGCGAACCGTTCTTTTCGTAAGCGGCTTCGATATAGTTGAGGTAAGCTTCCGTAGCCCGGAACACGATAGAGCCGTTAGCGCTGTTTCCATTTCGATTGTTGCCAAAGTCGTAATTCATCCCTTTGCTAATTGTATATCCGGTTGCATATTTCTTTTCACTATCCGCAATCTTGATATCCGGAATAGGCTCTACGGTAAAACCGTGTGTGCCTACGTCCAGATTAGTAAGTGCATTTGTTTGTCCCGGTACTTTCAAGAAGATTTGCAAACGAGGGTCGCGGTTTATCTTCACATCTTTAATATCGTTATCACCCTTATAGTCGGCTGATTTATAGAATGGCAAACCGTCTTTCATCAAAAAACTTTCCACCATTACCCGGCTAAGTCCTACGTTCTTGTTGTTGGAAGTAGCATATACGTTCACGTTGTTGGTCACCAAATCTTGTTTGAATTGTCTCCACAAGAGGACTTCCGAATACTTTTTCATATCCACATCACTAAACATAGTGAAATATTGATTCTTGTCGTTGGTAACATCTGTTTCTTTCCAGTTGTTAGGAGTCAAAGGAAAGCTGGTATCGTCTGCTACTGCGGCTGCAGCCGTCATAGCTTCTCCTAAGAAGTAAGCGATTTCCGCATCAATATCAATAGTAAAGCCTGCATTATAATCTTTCGATGCACCCGGCCATCCCGGACCACCCGGTACAAAAGCCGTTCCCTTGAAATATTTTTCCCAAGTACCTTCATACAAGGCTACGCGAGATTTCAGCAAGTAGGCGCAAGCTCTATTCACACGATTTTTATTGCCGTCGGGAGCATTGACGCTCAAAAACTCAATGGCTTTATCCACGTCGGCCAAGATATGGCGAGCCACTTCATTGCGGGGCGCTCTTTTGCTGGCTGCAATCAAAACGTCCATATTATCCGGCAAGTTCACATCAATGATGGGGAAATCACCCAAATCGCGCAATTTACTAAAGTATTCAAAAGCACGGAAGAAATAGATTTCACCAATATAATGCTTACAATTAGCGAGATTACCTTGCAGTTCGCCTGCTTCGTAACGAGGAATCACGGTGTTGATGAAATAGTTTAGTTGTACTATGCGACCGAAACTCCAATCGCCATTGTCAGTAGGCACTTTCCATTCTCCGGGAATGTATCGATTATTCATGCTATTACCATCAATCATCACATCAGTATTGGCATCCGTAGCAAAAGTACCCCATTCATACAAATGGTCGCCGGTGCCATGGGTAGGCAGTATCTGATAATTGTCCATGGCATACGCACTGAGTTGTGCATCATTCCAAAGGTATTTTTCCGGAGTGATAGCCGATGAAGGCTCTCTATCCAAGTAATCGTCACACGAAACTATCGACAGCGACAGAAAACCTGTCCATGCAAATAGTAAAAATTTATTTAATTTATTTCGTTTCATTGTTATTATATTTTAAAAATTAACATTTAAACCTACGGAAAATACTTTGGATAGCGGATACACATTACCAAAGCTTTCCCATCCGCCACTAATGGTTTCGGGGTCGAACATGGTTGCCAATTTGGTAGCCGTCCAAAGGTTTTCGCCAGAGGCAAAGATTCTCAATTTAGAGCAACCGAATTTATGGGTGATAGTTGCAGGAAGCGTATAACCGATTTGCAGGTTTTTCAAACGGATATAAGATGCATCTTGCAAATAGCGTGTTTGTTGAAATTGATTTTTTCCACTTCGGTTGAAAGAAGGATTGGGATAATAACCATCCACATTCGGGCCAAAAACATCATTATTGGAATAATCGGCAGGACGGTAATAATCCAAATGTTCTACAAAACCGGTGGAATGCCAAAGACCGCCGCCACCCGGCGTATTATGACCGGCAGTAGCGCCCCAGAAATAATACGAACGTTGCCAATAATCCCTTTTACCGACACCTTGGAAAAAGGCACGAAAGTCGAAACCTTTATAAGAAGCATTCAAATCCAAAGAGAAAGGCAAATGAGGCGTGTCGTTGCCAATGATTTTCAAGTCATCGTGGTCGTCCAATGTACCGGCGCCTTCACTGATTTTACCGTTTCCGTTCAAATCTTTGTACATCACATCGCCTGCTACCCATTGAGTGCCGAGAGCATCTTGTCCACCATTAGGCAAAGAAGCCAAATGGTCAATCATCTGTTGTTCGTCGCGAGCCAAGTCAATCGTTTCAAAGCCCCAAATATCGCCCAGATTTTTACCGGAATAATAAGTCCAAATATTACCTGTCGGATTAAAGTATTTAGTCACTTTACCACGATAATCAGACAAGCGTACGGTGGCGCTATAAGAAAAATCGCCTATTTTGTCTTTCCATCCCAATTCCAATTCCCAGCCCTTGGTTTGCAATTCGGTATTGTTTGTCTTAGGCTCCGTATAACCATACGTTTTAGGCAATGTAGGAGCCGGTCCAATCTGGTCTTTGGTTGTACGGACATAATAGTCAGCCGTTAATGTCAATCGATTATTCAGCGCCGCAACATCTAAACCGATATTAAAGGTATTGATGCTTTCCCAAGTCCAAGTAGAAGAAACAGGGTCAGGAGAATAAGCTGTATTGGGACGAACACCTCCAATAAGCCAATCTCTACCGCCTCCTTGATTTAAAGGCATTCCCAAATAGGTGGGATAATAGAGCACCTCATTTTTATCATCGCCATAAGTATAAACGTTCCCGCCGCCCAATTCACCATACGAGACCCGAAATTTAAAGGTGCTTAGCTTGTCCAGGTTTTCTTCCCAAAAAGATTCACGTGCAATATTCCAACCGGCAGACACAGAAGGGAACAAATCCCAGCGGTGTTCTCTACGGAAACGAGAGTTGCCGTCATATCTCAAGTTGACTTCCAATAAATATTTTTCTAAATAGTTGTAATTGATACGGCCAAAGAATCCGGCAGTTACCCAATCGTTGTAATAACCATTTGCCGAAGGCGCTTTCACAAGACCGTTTTCATCTAAACCGGAGTTCACATTCAACACAGGATATGCCGGGTCTTGAATGCCTGCTTTTTCAGCCGACAATTCGCGATACTTCATCTGTTCTGTTTGGAAACCGCCCATCACTTTGAAATTATGCGTATCGTTCAAGGATTTAGTATATTCCGTATAGATATTGATGTCGTAATAGTTTGTTCGTGAAGCTCCTTCATATACAGCGCTGCTGGTAGAATAAGCATACGGATTACCCTCTACATCGTGATTATAGGTTATCTGGTTGTCCCAATGATTGAAATTATTTTCTGAACGGTAGTTCAGCTCGGCGAATGTTTTCCAGCCTTTGATTGGCTCCAACACGACTTGCACTTGTTGATACAACCAATCTTTTTGATACTTGTCCTGACCTCTATCTGCCAAGCCCAAAGCGGGTGAAGGGGAAGAATACAAAAATCCGTTCGGGTCGCGGAAAGGAAGAGTTGGCCAACCTTGACGAGCCAAGTCATGATACAATCCGCTGGTTAAAGCGGCAGGGCGTTCATATTCTTGACGAATAAAACGAGTCGAGTAATTTACGGTAGCCCAATCATTGAGTTTTGCTCCTACTTTGGCGCTTGCCGTATAACGATTAAAAATGTCTTGATTCAATTTCATCAAACCGTCTTGTCCCAAAAAGTTGCCGGAAATATAATAGTTGATGGTTTCCGAGCCGCCGGTCAAGCTGACATTGTGTTCTTGAGAGAAAGCTTGTTTTTTATAAATTTCGGCATACCAATCGGTGTTGGCATAACCATAGTCATAACCATCCGCCCATTTGCCGGTACCATTGATAGCTTCCGGAATACCGGCGGTATCAATTCCATTTTGATAATCCAAAATACGTTGCAGGTAAGCGGCATCAAATCTTGGATTTTCACTTCCATTGATAGAAGCATCATTAAAATACAAGGCAAACTTGTAGGAATCCAACATTTTCGGCAAGGTCATGGGTGAATTCCAACGGAAGTTGTTGTTGTAATTGAATTTTGCTTTCCCTTGTTGTCCTCTTTTAGTTGTAATCAGGATAACGCCAAAAGGCGCCCTTGACCCATAAATAGAAGAAGCGGCCGCATCTTTCAAAGTGGAAATGCTCTCGATATCCTGCGGGTTGAGGGCATTGATGTCGCCTTCCATACCGTCAATCAAGATAAGAGGGTCTGATTTTGAGCCTTCACCAATCGTTCCTTGTCCCCGCACGTTGATGCTGGGTTTGTCGTCTAAAGAGCCGTTGGTTTGTGTAATATTCAAACCGGTAATCAAACCTTGCAAGGCTTGTGCTACATTTTGAACAGGGCGGTCGGCCAAATCTTTGGCATTAACCACACCTACTGCACCGGTTAAGTTTACTTTCTTTTGCGTACCGAAACCAACTACGACTACTTCATCCAACAATTTGTTGTCTTCGGCAAGCACTACGGTGAGTTTGCTTTGATTGTTTACCGCTACTTCTTTAGTGGAGTAGCCGATGTAGCTAAATACCAAGGTAGCATTGTTGGCAATACCTGTCAAGTCGAATTGACCATCCAAATTGGTAACTGCGCCATTGTTGCTTCCTTTCACAAGTACCGAAACGCCGATAAGCGGTTCGTTTGTCGCTTCGTCCAGCACCACTCCGGAAACGGAATGTTGCTGAGCAAATACTGACATGCTCATTAAGGTCATCCAACAAAAGACGACGGCATGTCGAAAAGACTGTTTCACGTTGTTTCTCATGATAGTTCTTCCAAAGATTAAATATTAATAAATTGTTGTTTCACCTGTTTATTTCACAAATGTACTGCAAAAGTGCATCAAAGAAATGAGTATTAGGGGTATTCTGCATTCATTTAGGTAGATTAATGCGCCATTACGTCTCAATAGACCTTTTTTACCGATAATTCTACCTCCTTTATTAGATAGGCAGCTACTTTTGCTGCATAACATCAATATTCTAAATCACATGAAATTCAAACATTACTTATTCATTCCGATGATGCTTTGTTGTCTGTTGGCCGGTCCGGTAAATATACAGGCAGAAACAGTAACAAGTGTATCAACAAGCCGTACTTTAAGCGGCAATGACGAACTGCACATCACAAGCACCACACCCATCACAGGGGATGCGGTCATCAACATCACCTCCACCGATGCCTACCTTTTTTTCGACAAGGTAAAACCGTCCGTTGTGCTGGCGAATTACAAAAATGCCATTCAAATCAATGGTGAAGTCATCAACCCTACTGCCGGCGATGCTTCCAACTGCCGGTTGGTAGTCTATAAAGAAGGCGCCGCCGTAGTTCCCCATTCACCGGCTTATCAGCCCCTGGAGTCCTTTACCGAACTGAATTTCGGAGGTCAATCGCAGAAATACACTGTTGATCAGTACTATACCAATGCGCCGGTTTCGGATATTCCGCAAAACCGGAGAGCGGCATTAGCCAACGACAACAGCATCCGTTCCATCAAACTGAAAAGAGGCTATATGGCTACTTTGGCCAACGAACCCAACGGAATGGGCTACAGCCGCATTTTCATTGCCGATGCGGAAGATATTAATATCAACTTGCCTTATGAATTGGATGGCAAAATCTCTTTCATCCGGGTTTTCCCTTGGGAATGGGTATCTAAAAAAGGCTGGTGCGGCGGCACATGGAACGAACCGGCTTTGTTTGAGAAGAACTTAGCCCACGGCGATACACAATCCGATTTGATAAACGCTACCTGGTATTACCATTGGGGCGCTACCGTAGGCGGAAGCGCTAATGCGACCATCAATACAATGGTGAATGAAGAATTTGTACCCGAAAAATGGGGCAAAGGAGGCGGTGTCAGCGCTTTTTATTCCAACAAACGCTGGTCGCATTTACTGGGTGCGAATGAGCCTGATCATTCCGAACAATCCAATATGACGGTAGAAGAAGCCATTGAAGAATGGCCTATCCTGATGAAAACAGGCGCCCGCTTAGGTTCGCCTGCCACTACCGACTATTCCTGGCTGTATCGTTTTATGACCGAAGCTGCTGCCCGCAACTATCGCGTGGATTATGTAGTAGTACATGCGTATTGGGGAGGCAAAAGCCCGGCAAACTGGTACAACGACTTGAAAAAAGTACACGAAACCACCGGCCGCCCTATCTGGATTAAAGAATGGAACAATGGCGCCAACTGGACTACGGAAGGCGGTTGGGATGGCAGAGGCTACAACGAACACAATGCCAACAAACAATTAAATGACCTGAAAGGTATTTTGCAAGTATTGGACACCGCTTCCTTTATCGAACGCTATTCTATTTATAACTGGGTGGAAGATTGCCGTCAGATTATTACCAAAAACGGCGATTTGACCAAAGCAGGCGAATATTACGCTTCCACTACGCCCGGTTTTGCATTCAACCGAGCCAAAGAGGTAATCCCTGTCTGGAATATACAAACGGCTAAATTGAGCTATTCCTATTCGGCAAGCGAAGGCAAACTGCGTTTGCTCTGGACGGATGAGAATGGCGAATTAACAAGCAAATACATTATCGAACAATCGTTTGACCGTCAAAACTGGGAGGTGATAGGCGAAGTGACTTCACCTTATATACACGAATACCTGACCGATGTATTTACGGCAGACGAACTTCCCAACGGCGAAGTGCATTATCGCCTTAAAACGGTGGATGCCGGAGGCAATATCAAAGTGTCGAATATTGTAAAATACGACATACTGGCAAATAAAGCGAATACCTTGCTCACGGCTACGAATCTGAAAGTAAAAGAAGACTGGTCGGTGTCTTTGTTTGAAAACGAATTGCCCAACGATATTACTTTTGCTCTCGGTACGGTATCTTATCGCAACCGCACTCCTTTGACGGCTCGCGCCCGCAACATCAATTCTTCTTCGGTAGAGTTGCAACTGCGTACTTGGGACTATTTGTTGGATATTACTTTCCAAAATCCGGATACGTTAGGTTTTTTGGCTATTCCTCGTGGTGTGCATCAGTTTGGCGGGATTAAAGTCTTAGCCGATACCTTACATGATGTAAGCAAAGCTTGGCGTACCGTTACTTTTGCTACGCCTTTTGATGTAGTGCCGGTAGTAATAGCCACCCAAATAACGGCCAACGACCCGATTGCTTCGGCAGCACGTATCCGCAACGTCACGAAGACCGGCTTTGACATTTCCCGCAAGTACGAGCAAGGCAAGACCAATGTCTTTGAAGACATTTCCTATATTGCAGCGACTCCGGGTACCGGTGTTTATGACGGCGACAAACAAATCGAAGCAGGCATTAATGACGGCGTTTCGGGCGTTGCTTATAATAAAGCCGCGACTATCCATTTTGAAAACACCTATGCCGAACCCGTCTTCTTCGGTTTTATGCAGACTTGCAACGATGAAACAGCTGCCACTCTTCGCCTTAAAACGAAAACAGCCAATAAAGTGGAGATATTCAAGGACAAAGAAAGATCGACCAATCAAACCGAGCCGAAAGCAGAAAAGATTGGCTATATCGTGCTGGGAAACACTATTGCTACTACGGCTATTCGTCCGGTAGAGATGACTGCCTATGCACAAATCATCTATGAAACAGCAACCAACCGGATTTATCTGTCCGGCCATGCACCGATGAATACGGCCGAAGTCTATTCCTTGTTAGGAGCGAAAGTAGCTTCGGCAAAAGTTTGCTATGAACTGAGCGTAAAGCATTTGCATCAAGGGGTCTATATCGCAATGGTGAATGGGCAAACACAAAAGATAGTGGTGAAATAACGATCAGGTACTATTTATCGGTAAAAAAGGTCGAATAAAGCACTAATCCTGCTTATTCGACCTTTCTTACATATAAACAGACCTGATTAGATTAAAGGCAATCTATATTTGCACTGTCGAATAGGACGTGCTTATTCGCTAAAGTCTAATATCAACAATTAATACATTTTTTATTATGAAACGTTATTACTTTTTATTTTCAGCAGTAGTGGCCGGTTTGTTTACTACTCTTAGTATGAATGCACAGGATACTCCGGTTGCAGGAAAACAATTTCGTATTGTTACCGACGCAGGTTTGTATTTAACTTATGATGCTGATTGGAATGCTGATGGCTGGAATCTTTTCTACCTGGACAGTTTGTACACAGTTGCATTTGATCAGGAATATACCGTTCCTTATACGGGCAGGGATCCGGAGACAATAACATTAAAGATTAACCCTCAAAAGCAAATCTTTACTTTGATTAATCCCGATCCAAATGATCCTGACATCTGGGCTGTTGAATCGTATGACGGACAGTATTTAGGACAAGATGTTCGTAATGGTTGGGATATTACCGCTGTAGCTTCAGCAGACGATGCCAATGGGCAATTGTTCTTTGAATGCGATAATGAATGGTCGTTGTATTCATTTAAATTCAAGGATTTATCCACCTACATCGCATCCGATCACAATGTGGCGGGACTTATCATTAATAAATACGATGATGGATGGGAACATGTGGATCACTCTTTCCTTTATCGCGACAAACCCAGTGGCCAAACGGTTTTTCTGTTTGAATCTGCTGTTACCGGAATCAAAAATGTAAAAAGCATAAAAGACTTGGCTGTTTCTGTTCGCGGAAATGCATTATCCGTTGACAAAGCGAATGGTACTTTGGTTTCTATCTATAACATCGCAGGTGCTAAAGTAATCGAAACTTCTTTACAAGGAGATGTAAACTTAAGTAAATTACCTGCCGGCGTATATATAGTGGCTACCGCTGCCGGCGAAAGAGCTAAGTTCATTAAAAAATAAATTTGTCACTCTATTCTTAGACCCTGTTATTGCTCATTTGGGATAGTAACAGGGTCTATTTTCTTTTAACAAGAAATAACCTATCTTTGTAATCTAATCCAATTTAATTTGCAGAAGAACGGATGAAAAGACTTACATCCCATACGAAACAATTTCTCCTTGTCTTCCTATTGATAACAGGCTCTTTCTCTATTTTGGGAGCCGAGAATTGGTACTCGCTTCAAGTGCTGACTACGGCCAATGGATTGCCTACTGATGAGGTAAGACAGGTATATCAAGATAAGGACGGGTATGTTTGGATTGCCACTACCGATGGTTTGTGCCGCTATGATGGGGCACAGTTGAAGACTTACAAAGCGAATCTTTACAAGCCCGGCTTGCTGTCGAGCAATAAAATCACCGCTATGGCGGAAGACAACGAGCATAACTTGTGGATAGGCACCGACGCCGGCTTGAATATCCTCAACAAATTGACCGGAGAGATACGTCAAATAGAGCCGAAGAAGCTGTTAGGCAGTAATGTACAAGCCATACTCACAACCCGGAACGGACAAGTATGGATAGGAACAGCCAACGGACTGAATCTATATCAGCCGGAAAGTGATTCGTTTCTCCATTATGATAATGCTTCAACCAACTACAAACTGCGGGGCAACGACATCAAGACTTTGATAGAAGACAGCAAAGGGAATATCTGGATAGGTACATGGAACGAAGGCATCACTCGCTACAATCCTTCCGATGGCGTGTTTCACGACTATCCCCATATCAATCCGGGTAATTCCGCGCATATCCTTTTCGAAGATGATGATAAAAATATCTGGGTAGGCAGTTGGGGCTATGGTTTGTTTCGCTTGGAAAACCCGTATAACCCTCAACGAGTGAAATATATTAATTACAGCCACGCAAAAGGCAACCCCAATAGTTTGTCGGACGATATTATTTATTCGTTATCGCAAGATAAAAACACCTCTGCTATCTGGGTAGGTACTCGAAGCGGATTGAGCGTGTTGAACAGGATAGAGAATACCACTTCTTTCACCAACCACCTGCCCAATCATTCGGAAGAATCTTTATCGTATAATGAAATCAATTCTATCCTTTGCGACCATTCCGGAATCATGTGGTTGGGCTCCTTAGGCGGTGGCGTGAGTGTGGTGAATACCCAGTCCAGACCTTTTCATCTCAATCCCTTGGAAGAAGTCAAAAGCGTCTTTGCTACGAATTCGGTGCGGAGCATTTATATCGACGAACAAGGCTTCGAATGGCTGGGAATAGGCAGTTACGGTTTATTCACTTCTTATCCGGGCTTTCGCGACAATCCCATCCATGCTACGGTCTATCAGACTATCCAAGAGAGCCGGACCGATGCTTATTGGCTGGCCACTTATGGCGAAGGAGTATATGTTTACGACCCGAATTCGCCTGCCGGAAAAGTGAAGAATTTCCGTGTCGATAGCGATCCTTGGTTGAGCAACGATTGTGTGTTCTATCTTTTTGAAGATGCAAATCAAATTATGTGGATGGGTACTTTGAGGGGGTTAAGTCTTTATGACACCAAGAATGGCAAAGGAGCCTCTTTTCCCTCTTTGGGACAAACGGAAGAAACAGGCAAGCGTTATTCCGTAGTGAGTATGGCAGTTGCAGATGATACTACCGTATGGCTTGCAACGACTGAAGCAGGCGCTTTCCGTGTGACCAAAGACGATGCCAAACATAAGATTGAAGCTTTTACACCCTATACGGTAGAAAACGATAAAGTGAACAACAATCATATACAAGTCATCTATAAAGACAGTAAGAACAGGGTATGGATGGGTAGCGAAGGAGGCGGCTTGAGTCTTTTCGATAAAGAAAAAGACGCTTTTGTAAGTGTACACCAAAAGTACAACTTGCCGGGCGACATCATCTACAGCATGGAAGAAGACAATGAGGGGAATCTTTTCATAGCGACCAATGCCGGTCTGGTAAAAATAGAATTTCTACAAGGTTCTCTTAATAATGTGGTCTCCCATACCTACACGATAGCCGATGGTTTGCAAGCCAACTCGTTCAATCGCAACGCAGCTTTCAAAACCGGAGACGGCATCCTGTATTTCGGCGGTCATAAAGGCTACAACTCTTTTGATCCGGCCCTTATGAAAGAGCTTAAGACTTATGCCCCGCTCGTGATTACCGATATAAAGATATTCAATAAATCGTTAGAAAATGTGGACGATAAACTGCGTAAGAAAATATCCGTCAATGCGCCCGGTTATACCAAAGCAATCCGCTTGCCGTATAAGTACAATAATTTCACTATCGAATTTACTTCTCTCAACTATGCCCATACGAAACAAGACCGGTATGCCTATAAACTGACCGGTTTTGATTCCGAATGGCAATATACGGATGCCTCCCGCAGTTTTGCTTCGTATAATAATCTCAAGAGCGGGACTTACCGTTTCTCGGTGAAAGCCTCGGATGAAAGCGGTGGTTGGGGCGAACAGGAAACCACACTTACCGTAGTCATATTACCCCCTTTCTGGCTTACCTGGTGGGCGTTGCTCCTTTATTTCATTTTGGCAATTGCCATTGTTTACTCCGTTATACAAGTTGCCCGCCACCGGATTTCCTTAAATAATGCTTTAAAAGTAAAAGGTTTGGAGAAAGAGAAAATAGAAGAGTTGAATCATGCTAAACTGCAATTCTTTACCAATATCACGCATGAGTTCCTTACACCGCTCACGATACTGTCGGCTTCGGTGGATGACCTCAAAATGACGGAACCGCAATACAATGAGTATTACGAGGTGATGAGTACCAATATCAATCGTTTAATCCGCCTCTTGCAACAGATACTGGAATTTCGCAAAGCCGAAACGGGTAACCTGAAACTGAAAGTGTCCAACGGCGATATCGCCGCTTTCATTAAATCGGGCGTAGATAGCTTTAAGCCGTTGATGAAAAAGAACAAAATGCACTTTTCGTTAATCTGCGAACCGGAAAATATTACCGGTTTCTTCGACCATGATAAAGTGGATAAAATACTCTTCAACCTCTTGTCGAATGCCTCCAAATACAATAAAGAAGGCGGTTTTATTCAAGTGAACGTTTTCTTAGATACAAATAATAAGGACATAGTAGTCATTTCCGTAAAAGACAATGGAGAAGGTATCAAGCAGCAAGACTTGAAAGGCTTGTTCAAACGATTCTATGAAGGGGATTATCGCCGCTTTAATACCATCGGTACCGGAATTGGTCTCTCACTTACCAAAGACTTGGTCACTCTTCACAAAGGGGAGATTACGGTTGACAGTAAAGAGGGTGAAGGTACGACTTTCTTTGTACGCCTTCCGCTGAATCGAACGGCATATCAAGAAAATCAAATAGACGACTATACGTATGTTCCTAAAGTGGTGCCGGCGAATATTGAAGAAAATGAACCCGTAGAGAACGACGAAAAACTCAAAGACTATTCTTTATTGCTGAT
>BNTW01000024.1 GCA_025996895.1 Bacteroidia bacterium
TTCCGCGGTCTATCGCCAAATAAACTACCTGAATTTGATTGCCGTCTTTCAAGGATGAACTATTCGGGAAATTAAATGTCGTTTGCGAAGTATTCAAGCTCGAAAGCGCGTTTCCACTGTTCGACCACGAATAAGTATAGCCGGTGATGGCTGCTTCGCCCAAAATCAAGTCGTCGCCCTGACAAATCGTGTCTTTCAAGACAATACCGTAAGTCAACACCGCGTCAATCGTGTCCGAAGTACAGATGTAGGCGTTGTCGCTTGCATTTTCGGGCAAGACCAGACGAAGGTTGCAAAGCTCGGAAGTTACCGGAGTAAAAACATAGCTGAAATCCTTGCTTCCGCTTGCAGGAATTGAACTGACCGTAATCGCTGTGGCATTTGTCGCTTGCGTTGTACCCGCATAAACATACAAGGTCGCATTTTGCACGCTTGCCGAATTATTATTTACCGTTCCTTTCACGGTTACTTGGCTTGTACCTCCGGCTGCTGCATTTTCCACAAACGAAACCGAAGCATGATCGACGGTAATATCGTTTTTATTGACCGTGAAAGTCTGCACATAACTTGATAAAATTTGTACAATCCCGCAAGTCAAACCCGACGAAACGCAGGAAACCGTTGCATCGACAAAGTTTTCCAGCATGATGTCATAATCCTGACAGTCCCATTTTTCGGGATTGTTCAGTTGCAAAATAACCGTGTAAGTGAAAAGACTGTCCGAACCTAATTGTGGCACAGTGCTGTTGTAATCCGAAAAATAGGCAGTCAGCGTGTCGCCGCTCTGCGTGAAATTGCGGGCAACGCCTGCCGTACCTGCCGGCTCGGTGAGTGTGCCGGAAACCAATGTCATGTTGCCGGGCAAATTGATTTGCAAACCCGAAACCGCACTCGGATCGGATATATATTTGATTTGCCCATTCAGGGTGATGGTATTTCCATAGCCCGAAGTAGTCATATTAATCACATCGGGCGTAATATCTTGCGTACCTTCAAATTCAATCACCGGCATAACTTGTGCGCCGAAATCAAGATTGAGCATACCGGTTGCCGTTAAATAGTTTGCAATAGCACCACAAGCATTTTGCGCAGACAATATTGCCTGAATTTGCGATCCTGAACGGAAACCGCAATCCATCGTTACACCATACACCAAAGAAAAATAGCGGTTGGTATTGTCGCTCGACACACCTAAACTATCTGTGGCCGGATTGAATTTGAACAATAGCTTATTGCCGGGCAGATTGCTGATGGTACCGTCAAAATCAGCAAATGTAGTCGTGTCAGCTAATACCCAAGCGTTATTACCCTTGAACATCTTAACCGGCGTACCGGGATCCAATGTCATACCCACAGGAAGAGTGATTTCAGCTGTCAAGTTGCTACCTATCACTTCGGAATTATTGATAAAGGTGTGGACAATCACTATCGGCTCGCAAAAATCAAAGCGATTATTGCCGTTTTTACTCTTGCTATCATCGGTTGTTACCGTGAACTGCACTTTCGGGATTTTGACTATCCGGTCGGCAGATAGGATATCATTACATACCGAACGATTATAACCGGAAAACCTATAACCACTAACGGCTGCCGGAGAGGCTTCCGCGACTTGGTTGCATGAAGACTGGAATCGCATGGTGGTTTCTATAACATCACAATCAACCACTGTTGCGCGTACTAAAAATTTCTTGGTGTAGCTGTTAGCTGATGTAGTATGAATTGCTCCAAAGCGGTACAGATAAGCCGGATTACTCGCGTTTTTGACAAATGTAGTCGGCACTAAACTACCCAAAACATCGCCATCGTAATCGTAAAACTCGACATTTGCCATATCGAATACACCACCGCTCAAATCACTCATCGAAATCCAGAAATGAGGCAAAGAATCATTGGTAGCCTTAAAACCAGCCGTATTGGTAACCGTTATTTCCCATTCGGCGGCCGGAGAAGAAATAAGCGTGTTGTCTCCAGCAGGGGTAATTGTCCATGAATAGGAATATTGTGTACCATTAGCAGGTCTGGTTGAAAATGATTTATTAGCAGGTCCTCCGTTTCTATACACCGGATTTTCTGAAGTAGGATAATCCATATATTCAACCTGCTGACTGATTTGAGAATTATTAACACAGACTGTTTCATATTCAGTCCGTATCACATAAGAATTGCTATTATAGTATTCTCCTGTTAAAATAGACAGATTATTCATACTTGTCAATCGTGTGGTCCCACCCTGATAATTTATTGTAAGCCCTATTGTATTAATTCCGGAACTGGGGTTATAGAAAACTTGATTGGGTGATCTATTATCATATAGTCTATTTACTTTCAATGCCCAGTCTATCAACTCAGAGGTAAAACTAAGAACTTTGGCATTTGGACGATATTCATTCGGAAAATATTCGATTGTATTTCCTGAAGCACCTAAACTCAATTCTATAACGTGAGCACCTGTATTATTACTATTATAATTAGAACTGTTCGATCCCTCGTTTGTCCCAAGAATCAATTTGTAATCCCATACTTTAAAATTATCAGGAAAATAGAGGGCACATTTACAAGCCAGCGATTCCTCCGAAGCCCAATAGATATTTGTTTTCAGTTGCACCAGCGTAGTTGCTATTTGCGGTATCTTTCCTGTGGTTTGAGATAAAATATTTACAACAATCGTATTGACACTGGCCGCATCTAATGTTGCTAAACAATCGCTAATATCCACCCGGATCGAATGTCCTGTTCCGTCTGTTGTATAACTTACCTTCGAAGCGGGAATGTTAATCGTTTGGTCGGTGTTATAAATAATCTGCGCGCCGTTTTGATTGGCAAAGAAATGATTGGTTAAATCCGACAGGTAATAAAACTGCACATAGAGGGGTTCTGAATTTTTCGCCCAAACAGTTTCGCTTCCTTTGTCAATGGTATCGCTAAAAACCACATTATCATACGGCCCTGCATTTTTCCGGTTAATATTATATGAGCCGGCCGTCTCAGCGGTGATCCGGGTCAAATTGGTTTGACTCACATAGCCGTAAGTAGTCCGGTTCACATCCATGCCCTGAGCATGGAAAGTGGTTGAACAAGAAGCATCCGGAGGTCCTATCACAATATAATTTAAGGGGAAAGTATAACAGGCATACCTATATGTTGTCGTACTGGGCGAGAGTCCATAATCCAGAATGTGTGAAACAACTATATCATAACTAGAAGGAGGGGCACAATTGCCTTCCCCAGTGGAAACTGCAATAAGCCCGATAGTATAGGTATAGGTGTTTTGCACCAAAGTGGGGCCACACTTATTTCTAAAAGTAAGAACGTTTGTAGAGGATTCATATTCAATATCTCCGGGAGCTACTGTAATAGTAGTAGTGCCGTTGTTAATTTGAATAGCAGAACTGTTATATGTCAAATTATCAGGTAGTTGTACCTGTATTCGGTGGGCTGCTGATGTAGCTTGCAGACCTGTTAAAGCCCTACTGGTGCCGCCTATTCCTGTGTATCTGTCTTGAACGGTTAAAGTTACTTGTTCTCCCGTATTTATTAATGTTTTATTCAAAGCTGCATTTCCTCGTTCCCATCTTACATTCAAAGTATTCAGCAAAGCACCACTATCAACAGATACATCTTGTTTACTTCCATTAATAGGGCATACCCACTGATACGTCAATACACCAAATATCTGTCCTTCCGGTAAATTGTCAAATGTACAACGATTTTGATTAAAATAAAATGGTAATTCAAATTCATACGAGATATACGTCGTACCCTGCGGCATTGTATAACCGTCTGCAAAGGTTATTGTATTATTACTAACAGTTAAAGTTCCTAAATTTGTATTTCCTGAGGCATTTGAAATATAAGCACCGATAACATTTACGTTTATTGTAGAAATACTATGAGTAATCTGTATATTTGGATTTAGCAAAGGAGAATCCGTGTCTATCTTTAATACCATCTTCCCTCTCTCGGCAGGAACACCAATACCTGTAGGCAACGTTACAGCATTTCGAGTAATAGCAATGACCGGAGAAATTGCAGGCACATCTACCCGCACTTGTACAGTTGGTGATCCCCCTAACATATCGCCACAAAATTGAGGTGTGTAAGTTGTTGTAAAATTTCTTGCACCCCGCGCACATTCCGTATAGCTAATTGTTTCCCGCAATTGTAACGATTCGCCGGATTCCAATTTATTATCTTGGTCGCCAACGTCCATTAAGAGGGCCTCTGTCCATTTATAAGTATAACTACTGTTGCTTTTCTTTACAAAACATCCGGCAGGAACCGATTTCCAATCGTTTGTGGATGCGCTAAAATATTCCAATCCGGTGATAGTAAAATAGTTATAGTTTCCTCCTAATGTTATATTAATCGAGTCGCCTGCTGGCAGATAAGCTTGCGGATTCACTTCGGTCAACGTCAAAGTACGTAACAAATCCACCCCGCGTGTCATTACCGCAGGCCCGGAAGACACCAAGCTCAACACCGCAGACTGGAAGGTGACAGAAGGTACTATGTATTCCATAATATCGCCCTCATTGTCCGTGAGTTTAAAAATCAATGGATTATTCTGTACAGCATTACATTTAGCTACAAAATCAATAGGAATAGTCAACTTTGTCCCAGCATTAATTATCGGCAAAGTCAAAGTAACGGTATTACTCGAAACGACTACAGGATAACCGGCACCATTAGAGACATAATTCCAACCTGTTGCCATCGTTACCATCAATTTCGGGGCAGTGTAATTGCTTGCCGTTAAGTTGGTAATCTCAACTATAAAAGTAGAAGCGTAGCCATTCAACACAATATCGGTTGACGGATGGGTAACTTCAATCGGGTCTTGCGCGTGCAAATTGGTTGCAAAGAACAGGCAAAAGAAAATCAGGGCCGGTAGGGGCGTTGCGCGCAACGCCCTTACGCGCAACGTTGCCGCATATTTGCGAATAAAAATAATCATCATATATAATAAACTTATTAAACCTATAAATAAAATCGCGTTGCCCACAGGGATTTGTGTTTCCCGCAAAGCATTATAAACGTCTTCGTCGGGGGCGAGGGGGTCGGTGGGCTCGTCATTTGTTCCTAACGAACTGAACCCCGACGCAAACATATTGGTCAGGAAATCGCCGAAAGAATTAAAAGACGAAAATTCACTAAAAGCAGAAAGATTTTCGCGATAAAAGAAATCGCTTTTCTGCACAAAATCCATGTTGGATTGTGGTTGTCCGAAGGACGATTGTTGTTGTACGGAAAACGGCAGGCGTTGCTCCATTTCCCATTGGGCAAAGGCACCAGAGGGAAGCAATAAAAACAAGATTAGATAAATAAATGTTCGCATACTTTTTTTTGAGTTATGAGTTATAAATTATGAGTTATGAGTTGAGAATGACCCCTCCCCACTCCCGCCCCTGAAGGGGCGGGAGTGGCAGTGCACAATTTTGAAAGGGCTTTGCTCCCCCTTCAGGGGGATGGGGGGTGAAAACGCCTTCGGGATTGTTGCGTATTAAAAATAAATTTTGTATATTACGCGCGTGAGAGAAAAAACGCGCTACAAGGGCGTATAACGTGTTAAATTTTGTTAAACCGCCAGATGGGTAATGTGTGTGTGTATCATATTATTTTTCATTTTTTAAAATAATTTCATATGTTTTACAACATAAATCACACTTTTTTTTAAGAATTGTTCGCATCGTATTTTGTTACGAAAGCAAGTTATAGCAAAGAGCGTGCCAAATTTTACAGTTTCAATTTTTTAATTTCGACAATCCAAAGACGAAAATACCGGCAAAGCAAATCAGAGGAACGACAAATCCGAGCGTCATGGAAGATATGTCGGCAATATACCCCATAAGCATGGGAACAACTGCGCCACCTACTACCGCCATCACAATAATGGACGAGCCTTTTTCCATATTTTCTTTCAATCCATCGATGCCCACCGCAAAAATAGTCGGAAACATAATCGACATGAAGAAATAGGAAGCAAACAGACAGATCACCGAAGTCATACCCAATCCCATCACCACCACTACCATCAACAAAACGTTCATAGCTGCGTAGAAAGCTAATAATTTTTTGGGTGGATAAAATTTCATCAGGTAACTGCCAAAAATACGACCCACCATAAACATACCCATTCCGCCGATAGCCAATATCTGCGAAGCTTGCAAATGACTGATATTTGGCTGAACTTCAATCACATAGTTAATAAAAAAACTACCGATACCTGTTTGCGCCGCCACATATAATAATTGTGCCACTACGGCAAAAATAAACAAAGGGTGTTTTAATAAATCCTTGTAACGGCTTTGCGATTTACTTTTTTCGGTCGTGCCGGCCAGTGAAATTTGCGGAAGCGGCGTTTTAATAAATAAAGCAGCAATAATCAACACCACAATGCCGATACCGATGTAAGGTGTAGCCAAAGCGGCAAAAGGGTCGCCTTCGTCCGAAAAAATCAGCAATCCGCCTACCAAAGGGCCTAAAATCCAGCCCAAACCATTAAACGATTGCGCCAAATTAATCCGTCGTGCGCCCGATTTGGCCGGCCCCAAGACTGTCGTGTAAGGATTGGCTGCCGTTTCCAAACAAGTCAGTCCGCAAGCAATGATAAACAAGGCAATCAAGAAAGGATAAAACGTTTTGATCAGCGTGGCGGGATAAAAAAGAAACGCGCCGGCCGCAAAAAGCAGTAAGCCGAAAATGATCCCTTTTTTGTAGCCGTATTTTTTAATCAGCAAGCCGGCCGGAATGCCCATCACGAAATATCCGCCGTAAAGTGCCATTTGCACCAAGGCCGACCGCGCTTTGGATATTTGCAGAATATCCTGAAAATGAGCATTTAACACGTCCAACAGGGCGTGAGCAAATCCCCACATCAAAAATAAACTCGAAACCAGAATGAAAGGAAACAGATAATTTTGTCCTTCTTTTCCCTGAAACAGGGAGTTACTTTTTGCTTGCTTGTCCATTTTGTTCTTTATTCATATAATTGAAAAATTCGTTCCATTAATCGCCATTTTTCTTCCGAGCGTTTGCCTTCTCCGGCCAGCTGGAAACGGGAAACAAACGTTTCCCATTCCGCCTGTCGTTCATACGTTGCCAAACGTCCGAAAGCCTCGTCCCAATCGAAGTCGAGCGGCGTTTCTACAATCATAAAAGCCAATGTGTCAATTACATAGACTTCCATGTTCAAAATACCGGCACGTCGTATTCCTTCGGGAATTTCTTTCCAGATATTCCGGTTATCGTGCCAATATTTATATTCGTCCAACGTTTCGGGATTGAGCGGAAGATACTGGCAAAAGCGTTTTGTTTTCGCTCTTGCCGGCTCTTCATATCCTTTTTTCAAATCTCCCATAATTCGTAATTACTTCTTATATAGCGGTCCATACGTTTGGCAGGCGCGGTAGTCCGCTCCTTCCTTATCCATGCCGAAAGCCGCCCATGCCGCCGGACGATAAATGTCTTCATCGGCGACGTTGTGCATGCAAACCGGAATACGTAACATAGCGGCCAATGTGATCAGATCTCCGCCGATGTGTCCGCAACTGATGGAACCGTGGTTAGCTCCCCAATTATTCATCACCGAATAAACATCTTTGAAGTTCGGCGTGTCGTTCAGACGGGGCACAAACCAAGTGGTTGGCCAGCCTTTGTCTGTCCGCATATCCAATGTATGGTGAATTTCGGGATCGAGGTCGGCTGTCCAGCCTTCGGCAATTTGCAATACCGGACCTAATCCTTTGACCAAATTCAGCCGTACCATCGTGCAAGGCATGCCGCCGCGAGTTAAAAATTTGGACGAGAAACCACCTCCCCGAAAATATTCGCGGTTGGCGGGCATCCACGTAGTAGCGTCCAAACAAGCCTGTGCTTCCTTTTCCGAAATTTCCCAAAATGCTTTCATGATGGGTTTTCCGTCTGCGTCGTTTTGATAACCGCTTCCGTCGAGGCTGGCCGCACCGGAATTAATCAAATGTATCATTCCGTTGGACGCGAGGCCTTCCAATTTTTTACCGGTAACCCGTTCGACGGCTTCGGGGCTCCAATACGTCCGTACGTCGGCGAAAACCTGTGCAGTGTGCGTCAGGAGATAGCCGAACAACATAGCTGTTCCGTTCAAAGCGTCGTTTTCGGTGGCTAAAACAAACGGTGCGCGAATGCCCGACCAATCGAACGAAGAATTTAAAATCGCTTCGGTAAAATCGCCGTTCGGATAAAAATCCGTCCATTGACGTTGTCCCTGAAATCCGGCAACAATTGCGTTGTGTCCCAGCGATTCCTCGCCGAAACCTATCGCTTTCAGTTTTGGATTTCCAATCATCAAGTCGCGGACAATGAGCGTCATTTTCACGATAAATTCCCAATCTTTCGCGCTTCCTTCGGGCGTTTTCACCAAATCGGCACGATTGATAATGTCTTTTCCCTGCTTGCAGTTGGCTTTAGCCCACGCCAATGCTTTTTCGTATTCGTCTTTATCGTAAATGCCTTCGGTCATTCGGCGGATAATTTCCACTTCGTCGATCCCTTCGCAACGCATGCCCAAATAATCTTCAAAGAAATCGGGATTGACAATCGAGCCGGCAATTCCCATGCAGACCGCGCCAATCGACAAATACGATTTTCCGCGCAGGGTCGCTACGGCTAATCCGGCCTTGGCAAAACGCAACAATTTGACTTTGACGTCTTCCGGGATTTCGGTTGTTCCGGCATCTTGCACATCGTGTCCGTAAATTCCGAAAGCGGGCAATCCTTTTTGTGCGTGTCCGGCTAATACGGCAGCCAGATACACTGCACCCGGCCGTTCTGTTCCGTTGAAACCCCAAACCGCTTTTACGGTGTGTAAATCCATGTCCATCGTTTCACTGCCGTAACACCAGCAGGGAGTGACCGTGATGGTTACGCCCACGCCTTCTTTACGAAATTTTTCGGCGCAGGCTGCACTTTCGGCCACCCGTCCGATAGTCGAATCGGCGACGACACATTCTACCGGCGTTCCGTCGGGATTTTTAAGCGTGGAATGCAGTAACTTGACCACGCTTTTCGCCATGTTCATCGTTTGATTTTCGAGCGATTCGCGTACGCCGCCCATACGTCCGTCAATCGTGGGACGGATACCAATTTTCGGCCATTGGCCTTGAAATCTGTTTGTGCTCATGCTATTTAGATTTAAATACTATCAAGGTTATCGGCTGCAAATATAAGAACTCTTCGCAAAAATCGGCTTAATAAAATCTTAATTTAGGTGAGATTATGCAGAGTATGTCCCATGCGTTCCTTTTTTGTTCGCATATACGCCTCGTTGTAGGGATTGACGGCCACTTCAATCGGGACGTTTTCGACAATTTCCAATCCGTAGCCCTCTAAGGCAGCCCGTTTCACGGGATTGTTGGTAATCAAGCGAATTTTGGAAATGTGAATATCCCGCAAAATCTGCGCGCCGACACCGTACTCGCGCTCATCCGAAGCATGTCCCAAATGCAAGTTGGCATCGACCGTATCCAAACCTTGCTCTTGCAGTTTGTACGCTCGCATTTTGTCCATCAGGCCGATACCGCGCCCTTCCTGATTGAGATAAACGATCGCGCCTTTGCCTTCTTTTTCAATCATTTTCATCGCCTTGTGCAGTTGTTCGCCACATTCGCAACGCATCGAGCCGAAAATGTCGCCGGTCGCGCACGAGGAGTGCATACGCACCAACACCGGCTCGCCGGGCTTCCATTCGCCTTTCAGCAATGCGATGTGTTCCAATCCGTTGGATTTCTGTCGAAAAGGAATTAAGCGGAAATGGCCGTATTGTGTAGGCATATTGACTTCTTCGCCAATTTCGACCAACGATTCCTGTTGCAGGCGGTAAGCGATTAAGTCTTTGATACTGATTATTTTAATACCGTATTTTTTGGAAACTTCCAACAATTCGGGTAAGCGAGCCATTGTACCGTCTTCGTTGATAATTTCAATCAACGCACCCGCCGGATACAAACCGGCCAAACGCGCCAAGTCGATAGCGGCTTCCGTGTGTCCTGCGCGTTTCAAGACACCCCGGTTGCGGGCGCGCAACGGACTGATGTGGCCGGGACGTCCCAAGTCTTCGGGGCGGGTTTTCGGGTCGGCCAGTGCGCGAATGGTCTCCGCCCGGTCGTACATCGAAACGCCGGTCGTACAGCCTCCGCCTAATTTATCGACCGTAACCGTAAAAGGAGTGTCGTAAATCGACGTATTTTTGGACACTTGCATCTCGAGTTCCAATTCGTTGCAACGGTCTTCGGTGATGGGTGCGCACAGCAATCCGCGACCGTTCGCCATCATGAAATTGATTTTTTCGGGCGTTACTTTTTCTGCCGCCATGATAAAATCACCTTCATTCTCGCGGTCTTCGTCATCAACCACAATCAGAAATTTCCCTTCGCGAAAATCCGCAATAGCTTCCTCAATATTATTTAGTTTTATCATATATTCGTTTGATGTTCCATTTTTTAATTTTTTTGAAGAAATCCAGCAAAAAATCGGCGTTCAAGAGTGTATATTCATTCACCGCTTTGTAAGTAAGGAAAACGGCCAATGCCGCTAACACAGCCGTACTCAGCCACATACCTTCCCACACCGGCCAAACGCCCTGCTTCGCCATTTTCCCGCCGAAGGTGTCAATTGTCCAATACAGCAAAAACAGCACGACCGAAAGCACCGTCGGCAATCCCAAACCGCCTTTGCGGATAATCGCCCCCAGCGGTGCGCCGATAAAGAAAAACAGCAGGCAGGCCACCGCCAAGCTGAAACGTTTATGCACCTGAATTTCGTGCGAACGCAGTTGCCGTTGTACGTCCGATTGCTGGCTGGTGAGAACGAGGTAATCGGACTCCACCTGCCCGGCTTTCCGTTTGGCTTCTTGCAAATATCGGATTTTTTCGTTGATATTTAGTTGATTATAATAATTTTCAAATCCATTGACAAACAAGGAGTCGCTGGGGGATTGGCTATTTGTCCGGTTGACATAGCGGTTTTCCGGCTTGAAAACGTCGGTATATACCGTTTTTTTGAAATACGGTGCTTGCCGTAACGAAACGCTATCCTGCTGGGATTGAACGGAATCGATATAAGACGTCAGTTCCGTCATATTTTTGGCAATGTCACGGTTTCCCATTACCGAGGCGTCTGCCATATTGAAATTCGTATCGAAATCAATCAACATATCCCTCAGTTTAAAAGTTTCGCGCCGGTAAGGAATGCTTTCGTTCATGCTTCGGGACTTGCGCATTTCCAGATTTTCAAACGATTTTCCACTGTAAAGCGTCAACACAAGGTTTTTTTTATCCGTCGAAACTTTTAATTTCCCGGAATCGGCCACAATCACCTTCGCATTTTCAGAGCCTTTGGAATAATCGTAAATCATTAAATCGTGCAGCATGCCGTTTTTTGCGTTTTTATGCCGTACATATACGTTGTAACCGGTAATTTCTTTATAAAAAATGCCTTCGGGAATATCCAAGTCCGGCGATTTCTGCCGTAAAGAAAGAATAATTGTGTACATCTTGACCTGTGCCGGCGGAACGATATTGTTCTGAAAAATAAATGAAATGCCGGACACAACCATCGCAAGCACGATCAACGGCCGCATAATGCGCATGAGCGAAATGCCGGACGCTTTCATGGCAATCAGTTCCAAATGTTCGCCGAGATTTCCGAACGTCATCAACGAAGCGAGCAAAACCGACAAGGGCAACGCCATCGACGTAAAAGAAAGGCAAGCATAAAAAAACAGCTCGGCGAGCACGCCGAAACCGACCCCTTTCCCGACCATATCATTGACGAACTGCCAGATAAATTGCATTAACAAGATAAAGAGGCAGACGCTGAACGTCGCCAAAAGCAGAGGAAGAAATGTACCTAAAATAAATGTATATAATCGCTTAACTCTAAACATGAATGTCTGACTCTCCGAAAAAGCAGTACAAACTTACGTCAAAATCTCGGAAATTACAAACAAAACACCTAATCGGGAAAATCTACAAATAATTTTCCAGAGGTTAGCATAACCGTTTGTAGATTTTCCCTGATTTTTTGTTTCAAAATATACGCAAATCCTAAAAATTCCGTTTATACAAATATATGTATCCGGTAATCATGAAATTTCGTTTGATTTTAGCCTTGTGTTTCGCAGGGTATTTTTCTGTTTTTGCGCAATCCGTTAAAATTTCCGGCGTGGTTTCCGACCCGACGGGATTGCCGATAGAATTGGCCACCGTGCAGGTGAAAAGCAGCATGAATGGAGCGATGACCGACGAAAAAGGCCGGTACGCATTTTCAGTTGGGAAAAGCGACAGTCTGACGGTCGTTTTTTCGTGCTTAGGATATAGCGCAATGGAAGTGAAAATCACCGATTTGACGGAAGACCGCGTGCTGAATGTGCGCATGCGGGCGCGATCCTACGAATTGGAAACGGCGGTCGTTACGGCCAGCCGGATACAGACCAACACGATGGAACGCATCAATCAGGGGCAGGGCAGACTTTCGGTCGATGCGACCGGCGGAAGTATCGAGTCGTTTGTCATGACCGCAGGCACAGGCGTTTCCTCGACCAACGAACTAAGTACGCAATATTCGGTGCGAGGCGGAAATTACAATGAAAATATCGTCTATGTTAATGGAATTGAGGTTTATCGTCCGTTGCTGGTACGTAGCGGCCAGCAGGAAGGATTGAGTTTTATTAATCCCGATTTGACCGAAGCCGTACATTTTTCGTCCGGTGGTTTCGATGCGCGTTATGGCGACAAAATGTCCTCTGTATTGGACATTTTGTACAAAAAACCGGACAAGTTGGAAGGCGGCTTTATGGGCAGTATGCTGGGCGGAAGTGCCTATCTGGGCAGCGCGTCCGGCAAATTTACACAAATCACCGGCATTCGCTACAAGCGCGGAACAACGCTTTTGAATACGTTGGACACCAAAGGTGACTACAATCCTACCGCCATTGATGTGCAAACGTATATGACTTACGCTTTTACGCCGAAATGGAATTTGAACTTGCTGGGTAATTATTCCGAAAATAGCTACGATTTCAATCCGGGAAACCGTGAAACCTCTTGGGGTGCAGGCTTAGGCGATAGAAGAAAATTCAAAGCCTATTTCGACGGCATGGAACGTGACCGTTTCCGCACACTGTTTGGAGCGGCCACATTGAAACATAATTTGGCGGAAAATGCTGAAATTGCTTTGCAGGTTTCCGGTTTTCAATCGCAGGAAGAAGAAGCGTATGATATCACCGGCGAATATTGGTTGAGCAACGTAGCGGGTGAAGAAGAAGACGTCATCGGAACAGGACTATTTCACAGACACGCACGCAATCGGTTGTATGCCAAAGTATTAAATGCTTCGTTAGTCGGAACGGTCGGATTTAACCAACACACGGTTAGAGGCTCGTTCGGTGTTCAGCAGGAAACCATTCGCGACCGTATCGGCGAATGGGAATTGCAGGATTCGGTCGGTTATTCCTTGCCTTACAACGAAGAGGCTTTGCAAATGTTTTCCAATTTATTTACGGACAACCAATTGCAATCGACACGGATTTTCGGCTATGTGCAGGATACTTACAAATTCAGGAACGACGCGGGATTGTTTTCATTAATCGCCGGAATACGAGGAAGTTATTGGAATTATAATCGCGAATTTATTTTTAGTCCGCGCGCTTCACTCGGCTTTGTTCCGAGCCGAAATCAGCATTTTACGTTCCGTTTTGCGACCGGACTTTACTATCAACCGCCGTTTTATAAGGAGTTTCGCATTATCGAGAGTGACGAAAACGGCAACGGAAAGATTGTTTTCAATCAAGATATTCGTTCACAACGCTCCATTCACTTCGTTTTGGGAAGTGATTACCAATTCAAAATGATGGACGGACGGCCGTTTAAACTCACTACAGAATTGTATTACAAGAAGTTGGACGATTTAATTCCTTATACGCTGGATAACGTGCGCGTGCTGTATCAGGGCGAAAATATTTCTGACGGATACGCGGTAGGAATTGACACCAAGTTGTTTGGCGAGATGGTGCCCGGAACAGATTCATGGCTGGGTTTTTCGCTGATGCAGGCCAAGCAGAATATCGACGGACAGTCTGTGCCTATGCCAACCGACCAACGTTACAATATCACGTTTTATTTTACGGACTACATGCCCGGAACAGACAAGCGTTTGCAGGCGAATTTGCGTATGATTTGGGCGCAGGGGCTTCCATTCGGCATTCCGAATGACAGTTATATTCCGGTATTTCGTGCGCCGACTTACCGTCGTGTCGATTTCGGCATGAGTTACCACTTGTGGCGCGAAGCCGACCACTATCGACGGGGAAGTAATTTTTGGAACAACATTAAAAATATCTGGCTCGGCGTTGATGTTTTCAATTTGTTAGACATCAAAAACGTGGTTTCTTATTCGTGGTTTAACGACACCAAAGGCCACTCCAATGCCGTACCGGATTATCTGACCGGCCGGCAAACCAATATCAAATGTATTGTAGAATTTTAAAAATAAGAAATATGCTCTATCCATTCAAATTTAATCCCATTCTCAAATCCATTATTTGGGGAGGCGAAGATATTTGCAAATTCAAAAATCTTCAATCGCAGGAGAGCGGTATTGGCGAAAGCTGGGAAATTTCCGGCGTCGCAGGCGATGTGTCGGTGGTTGCCAACGGCGAACTGAAAGGCAAATCGCTGAACGAACTGATTGCCGATTACGGCGACAAATTATTAGGAAAACAGGTAATCAAACGTTTTGGAACGACTTTTCCGCTGTTGATTAAATTTATCGACGCCAAACAAGCCCTGTCTATTCAAGTGCATCCCAACGACGAATTGGCGAAAAAACGGCACAACTCGTTCGGAAAAACCGAGATGTGGTATGTGGTGAAAGCGGCTGATAAGGCTTTCCTGTATTCCGGTTTTCGTGAAGAAATCGACGCAGACAAATACGTGAAAAGCCTGGAAGACGACACATTTATTAATTATTTGCAGAAACACGACGTCAAAGCAGGCGATGTGTTCTTTTTGCCGGCCGGCCGGGTACATGCCATCGGTGCGGGCTGTTTCATCGCGGAAATTCAGCAGACGTCCAACATCACCTACCGGATTTACGACTACAACCGCAGAGATGCCAACGGCAATCCGCGCGAGTTGCACACCGAATTGGCCAAAGAGGCAATTGATTATAAGGTGTATCCCGATTATAAATTGAACTATCAACCGGGGAAAGAAGAAGTGCAACAATTAATCGATTGTCCGTATTTTACAACACGTTTAATTGAGGAGAAAAAAGGAAAAACACTGCAACAAACGCACAAGGATACATTTGCGATTTATATCGTTTTGGAGGGAAAATTAACGCTCACGGACGCTAAAGGCAATTTCATCGAAATCAGGCAAGGAGAAAGTGTGTTAGTTCCCGCAGAAAACAGTATGTCGATTTTACTGGCTTTTTCGGACGACAGCAAATTGCTGGAAACGTATATCGGCTGATACTTCAAAAAGATTGCATTTCGCACAGACGGGTATAATAGCCGTTGCGGGAGAACAGTTCTTCGTGTGTGCCGCTTTCCACGATTTCGCCGTCATGCATCACACAAATCAGGTCGGCATGCTTGATGGTCGAAAGGCGGTGCGCAATCACAATCGTCGTGCGGTTTTTCATTAGGCGTTCCAGAGCGTCCTGCACCAACCGTTCGGATTCGGTATCCAACGCCGAAGTCGCTTCGTCCAAAATCAGGATAGGCGGATTTTTCAAGACAGCACGCGCAATGCTGATCCGTTGCCGTTGTCCGCCCGAAAGTTTGCACCCGCGATCACCGATATTGGTTTCAAAACCGTTTTCCGAAGCGACAATAAACTCATAAGCATTCGCAATTTTGGACGCTTCCATTACAGCCTCCGGAGTGGTTTCTTTCACACCAAAAGCAATGTTATTATAAAAGGTGTCATTGAATAAAATCGCTTCCTGATTGACAATACCCATCAATTGGCGGACGTCCTGTACTTTTGCATCGCGAATATCCGTGCCGTCGATGGTGATTTTTCCTTCCTGCACATCATAAAAACGCGGAAGCAAATCGACCATCGTGGATTTTCCTGAGCCGGATTGACCGACCAACGCAACGGTTTTTCCTTTCGGGACTTCCAGATTGACGTCTTTAATCACCCAATTTTCGCGATACCGGAAATGGATATTTTCATACGAAATTTTATCGTTGAAAGTGATGATTTTTGGCTGTGCGGGGTCGATAATCGTCGATTCGGCTTTCAAAATCTTATCCACCCTGTCCATCGAAGCCAAGCCTTTTTGAATGGAATAAACGGATTTTGACAATTCCTTGGCCGGATTAATCAGCAAATAAAAAATGGTCAGGTAGTAAATGAAACCCGCGCCGTCGATGGAACTGTGTGCATTCAAAATCAGCGAGCCACCGTACCACAAGACAATCGCCACTGCTATCGTTCCTAACAATTCACTCATTGGGTGCGCCAACTGTTGCCGGCGGAAAATGCGGTTGGTCGTATTTCGGAACAGATTGTTCGTTTCGTGAAAACGTTTTGAGATTTTATTTTCCGCATTAAACGCCTTGATAATGCGCAGTCCGCTCAATGTTTCTTCGATTTGCGACATTAGGAAACCCCACTGCTGTTGGCCGAGTGCCGACCGTTTTTTTAGTTTTTTTCCGATTTGTCCCATGATATAACCCGCAACCGGAAGCATAATCAGCACAAAAAGCGTCAATTGCCAGCTGACCACAAACATCCCAATGAGGTAAATCGTAATCAAAATCGGATTTTTGAACAGCATATCCAGCGAACTCATGACCGATGCTTCGATTTCATTCACATCGCCCGAGATGCGCGAAAGAATATCGCCTTTGCGTTCTTCGGAGAAAAAAGCCAACGGCAAAACCACGATTTTGTCATTAATTTGGTTGCGAATGTCCCGCACAACGCCGCTACGGATTGGAATTAAATAATACGAAGAAAGATACATCGTAGCCGTACGCAAAATCGTCGTAACTATCAGAAACACCGCTAAAACCAGCAAAGCCCTCGATTCGCTGTAAGTCGTAATAATATCCGAAATATACCAATAAAAATTATTGGAGCAGGCCTCGATAAAGTGTTTCCACGACGCTTGCGAGAAAAAATCGAGTTGTACCGGAATGTAGCTGTAATCGGTTGTGTTGATTTTGAACAGCATTTTCAAAATCGGTATCATCAGGGCGAACGAGAACAAACTCAACACCGCCGTCAAGATATTCATCCCAATACTCAGCCCCAGATATTTTTTATAGGGAGGCACAAACCGTTTTAGTAGTTGCCAAAAATCTTTCATTCAATTGTGTTATTTCTGTAGAACAAAAGTAGGTAAAATATGTTATTATTCAAACTTTTCATTATCTTTTACCTTTCGATAAAAGAAATTTATTATCAGGAAGTTAAAACAAAAGAGAATAAACAGAGGTAACGGATAAGTAACGAACTAAGCGCTTTGTTTCACGGTGTTTTGCATCGTTTCAAATAACTAATACAAAAATACAAAGAATATTTTAACCTACCAAATTTACTTATCAACTTTTTTGGGGGATAGAAATACAGAAATAATACAGGGGTCAAATAACGGCTCCTGTTTCTTTTTGTCATGCTATCATCAAATTTCATACGGCAAAGTTATAATATGTTCCGGGCGAATTAGCAAGGTCAAGCCCTTCGGGTTTTTGGAAAAATCATCCTCGCTTCGCTTGCGGTATTTTTCCAAAAAACCTTGCAAATTCTGAACATATTATCCTTTTTGCCTATGAAATTAAATGACAGCATTATGAAACGTATTGTTATTATTTAATTCACAAATAAATAAAAATAGAAACAATGAACAACAAAAATGAACTATTAGTTATGGCTGGTAATGAATGGGAACAATTACATACATCGGTCAAATGGAATATACATAAATTTTTGACAGCTAAAAATCAAGAAGATGAACTTCAGGAAGATGAAGAGAAATATCTTGTGAAGATTATCAGTGGGAAGCTGGCGGAAGTTGCGCTTTACTTTCAACGGGGCATTCCTGTCGAAATGATGTATGATAAACATGGTTGTTTTTACGAAATCTTTCAGGACAGCTTCAACAAATTCTATGATGTAATAGAAAACCGATTGAACGATTATATCCCGACCGGAAGTAATGAAAGCGAATATGAAACGATTAAAATTACATTCAGCAAGCCCATCCACGATGTCAATAAGATGTTTGATGATGCCGAACATTGGGGCGTCTCCAATCTGAAAGGTTGGATAGAAAATTACGAATCGTCCCGCTTTACACAAATAGATGAACGGAGTGCCATTATTACAGCTGAATACAATATGCAATATATCAAGGGGTGGTTAATGCAAAACCTTCGTACGGATAGCATAGAAATAATTATCTAATCGGTGGCAGGTGAAGGCATCCATGTTGAAAAAACGGTAGAATTAGCCCGTAAAGTAATCGCTGTCGGAGGAACAGTCATAATGGATGCAAATGGAACCGGGTTTGGGCAATCTCATTCAAGATTCAACAAAAACGGTGAAGGAAAAGTACAGGATGCTCTTGAAATCCCAACCGGATATACAAAGGAAGGGTATAGTGTTCGAGGAAATTTACAAAATGGCACCACAGGAACATCCTGAAAAGGCTTTGTGGCGAAATAGCAGCCCTTGTCTTTTTATGTTTAACAACATAAAAGCAAAAAAAGATAAAAAAAGTGAGTACTTTTTTTGCCTTTTCGTATTATATATACAAAGCGAAGAACTTTTGGTTAATACTATTAGAAAAAACAACGTGACGCACCAACAGGAAGATACGAAGATATGGAATGCCTTTCGTTCCGGCGATAATCAGGCTTATGCCTTTATTTATCGCAAGTATGCCAAACAATTGCTGGCTTACGGGATGAACTTTTCGACGGATAAGGAACTCGTCGAAGACTGTGTTCAAAATGTTTTTGTAAATATCCATCAAACCCGGTCGCGATTGAAGGAAACCGACAATATCCAACTCTATTTATTTTCCGCTGTGAAAAACAGTCTTTTCCGTTCGTTTGAAAAAGAGAAGGAACTCTCTTTGATTGAGAGCATCGAACCGGTCTTTTCGGTGGATTATACCATTGAAGATCAATTAGAGGAACAGGAGAGCGATCGTAAGAGAAAAGAAAAAGTTCTCAGGCTATTGGAAGTCTTAACGCCCCGGCAAAAAGAAGTTATTTATTATCGCTATATAATGGAGATGAATTTCGGTGAAATAGGAAAACTTATGCAAATGAATCACCAATCCATAAAAAATCTGATTCAACGTTCGATCATCAAGATGAGAAAATCATTTCCCGATATGTATAAAAAACAAATAAGACTTAAAATATAAAAGAAATATGGCACAAAAAGATTATTCAGGTTATAAGGCAGACGATTTATTGAATGATGATTATTTCATTCATTCCGTGCGGCAGCCCACTCCCGAAAGCGATGCATTTTGGGCAAACCAAAACATAGAACACAAAGAAGCGGAGTGGGCAAAATTTATTATTGAGTGTATGCAAGTCAAAGAAGAAGAGTTTTCCGATGAAGAAGTGGATGCTCTCTGGGAACGGATTCAAGTGGAAAATACACAGCGAGAATTGAAAAAATCACAGAAAATAAGGCATTTATACATTTTCCTTTCCATGGCAGCCAGTTTTTTATTGATGCTGGTTTCTGTCCCCTGGCTTTTTCAAGGAACGGGAAAGCTTGCCGAAAACAGAATCGACATGGCTGCTCTGTCTGTTCCGCAAACGAACTCGCAGGATATACAACTGATTTTGTCGGACGAAAGGCAAATGCCTATTGAGGGGAAAAATGCCGAAATCGAATATGACAAGCAGGGAACAGTTACAATAAACACAGACAATCATTCGCTTGCCGACAATAACGAGTCTTGCAAAGCCAATCAACCGGTTTTCAATCAGTTGATTGTACCCTTGGGTAAAAGGTCTAAACTAACGTTGTCCGATGGATCCGAAATGTGGATCAATGCCGGTACGCGGGTAGTTTATCCCACCGTGTTTGAGCCGGATAATCGAACGATTTTTGTTGACGGCGAAATCTATCTGAGTGTAGTTCCCGATAAAAGCCGTCCATTTATCGTCCAAACTAATTATATGGACGTTCAAGTTTTAGGTACTTCTTTTGATGTTTCCGCTTATAAAAAAGACGGCTTTTTCTCCGTAGTTTTGGTTTCCGGTTCCGTTGTCGCTAACAAAGCCGGACAACCGGAATATAAAATCGTCCCGGGCGAAAGATTGGCGCACGATGGGCAATCTGTTCGGATAAGCAAAGTCAATACCGATGATTATACTTCATGGAAAGACG
Organism: Bacteroidia bacterium; assembly: GCA_025996895.1. Lineage (GTDB taxonomy): Bacteria > Bacteroidota > Bacteroidia > Bacteroidales > Azobacteroidaceae > Azobacteroides. Next base: position 20,412 of record BNTW01000024.1, read on the forward strand.
GCTTATTTCATTTCAAGAGTGAAAACATGCAAACAATTATTCAACGGCTCTCCCATTATTATGGAAAAGCAGTCGTTTGCGATGAAAAAACGGCCAATCTGAAATTTTCAGGAAAATTAGACCTGATGGACGACCTGAAGGATGTCCTGAACGGTTTCGGCAATACAGCGCCTGTTTCCGTTAGAGAACAGAACGGTGCATTTTATGTCCATTTGACAGAATAGATAATAGATTGAAAAAACTATAAATAGTAACAATTAAATTAATACTCAAAGTATGACAAAAAGAAAATTTCTCTTATTGTGTTTTTTGTTGACCTTAGGCATAGTGGGGATAGAAAACGTTTCGGCGCAGACTGCCAGGCTATCCTTCAACATGGTCAATAAAACGGTGAAAGAAGTCTTGGATGAAGTTGAAAAACAAAGCGATTTTGTCTTTTTCTATTCCGACGGAACAGTCGATCTGAAAAAAACAGTCACGCTGGAAGTAAAAGATCAACCGGTCGACCAAGTGCTTAATCGCTTGTTTGCCGGCAGCGACAACACCTACACCATCAAAAACCGGCAAGTCTATATCAATAAAAAAGCGCCTGCACCGGAGCCGGAAACTTCGGCGAAGAGTATCGAACTCAGCGGGGTAGTCATCTCCGGAACGGACAACCAGCCGGTCATAGGTGCAAGTGTTTTTATAGAAGGAACGGGTATCGGTACTATGACAGACGTAAACGGCGAATACACATTATCCGTTTCCGCTGCTACCAAAGAAATTACTTTTCAGTATATGGGCTACATCACGCTGAAATTGGCAGTCAAAGACCGTAATCTTTTTCGATTAGTCACGCTCTATGAAGACAGCCAATCGTTGGACGAAGTGACGGTTGTCGCATTCGGCAAGCAGAAAAAATCCAGCGTGATTTCTTCCATCGAAACCGTAAAAATGTCGGATTTGAAAGTACCCGCAGCCAACCTCACCGGCGCTTTTGCCGGCAAAATCCCAGGCATTATTTCTTATCAGACCAGTGGCGAACCGGGTGCGGATAATGCTCAATTCTTCGTGCGTGGTGTCACCACTTTCGGTTACAAAACCTCTCCGCTTATCCTGATCGACGGTTTTGAAGCGACCAGCAACGACCTTGCGCGAATGCAACCGGACGACATTGAGAGTTTTTCCATTCTGAAAGACGCTTCGGCAACGGCTTTGTACGGCGCTCGCGGCGCTAACGGGATTATCCTGGTGAACACCAAACCCGGAAAGGAAGGTCCCGTAAAAATAAACGCCCGCATGGATATGCACGTAGCCACTCCCACCCGCTTGCCGAAAATGATGGATGGCGTGGACTACATGCGGCTTTACAACGAAGCGCAATTGACCCGCTCTCCCGAATTCGGAACTTTCTATAGCGAACAGAAGATACAATCGACACTCAACAACGAGAATCCGATGGCTTATCCCAATGTCGATTGGTACAACGAATTGTTCAATAACTCCACCGTCAATACCAAGTTAAACCTGAATGTGTCGGGCGGAGGTGGAGTAGCAACCTATTATGTGGCAGGAGGCTATGATAATGAAACCGGTCTTTTGAAAGTGGACAACCTCAATAATTTCAACAACAACATCAATATCGACCGTTTTCATATCCGGAGCAATGTGATTTTCAAACTCACGCCTACTACTACCTTGGACACGAGAATACAAGGGCGTTTTGAAAGATATACCGGTCCCTACAACTCGGCAAGCGACATTTTTAATATGGTGATGAACACCAATCCGGTCGATTTCCCAGCTATATACCAACCCGATGCCGCCAATTTATATACGCAACATCATCTTTTCGGAAGCACGGCTATCGGCGCAACACCCAAAGATAATCCGTATGCCGAAATGGTAAGAGGTTATGAAGACCGGAATGAGAACACCATTACCGCTCAGGCAACCCTGATACAAAATCTGGATTTCATTACCAAAGGACTGAAACTTCAGGGCAAGGCATCCGTCAACAACTGGAATTATTATTCCGGCAAGCGCAGTTATAAACCGTATTATTACACCATGGAATCCTACAACCAGGTAACACAGGATTTTAAGTTATATAACCTGAATCCTACCGATGGCAGTCCGTCTATGGGTGATGTAGAACCCTACCGTGATGCAACAGTGCAATATTATTTTGAAGCGCGTTTGAACTGGGAACGTTCGTTTGATAAACATAATGTGGGTGTGATGACCGTAGGTATGGCTCAGGAAAATCTGATTACCGGCGGCAACAGCGGGGATATTTTCGAAACACTCCCGGAAAGAAATCTCGGTAATTCCGGTAGAATTTCATACGATTACGATACCCGCTATTTCCTGGAATTTAACTACGGCTACAACGGTTCTGAAAAATTCACCGGTCAGAAACAATTCGGCTTTTTTCCTTCATTCGGAGCCGGTTGGCTGGTTTCTAACGAGGCTTTTTGGGCTTCCCTGAAAGACAAAATCAATACGCTGAAACTGAAATTCACTTACGGACTGGTGGGTAATGACGCCATATCGGAACGAAAAAATCGCTTCTGGTTTCTTTCTAACGTAGCGAGCGGCGGTAACGGCTATACTTGGGGCGAACAATTTAACGGTACCTATACGGGCTATACCATTGATCGGTATGCCAACCTCGATATGACTTGGGAAGTTTCGCAAAAATACAATCTCGGATTGGAACTCGGTCTCTTTAAGGATGAATCGCTGAAATTGCAGATAGATATTTTCCGCGACATCCGCGACAGGATATACGGCATACGTTCGAGTTTCCCAAACAGCGCAGGATTGGAAGCCGGTATAAGCGGTAACGCGGGAAAAGTGCAATCGCAAGGTATTGATGCTTCGCTCGATTACCAGCATTTTTTTAATAAGGATTTCTGGCTGACCGGGCGTGTCAATTTCACTTTTGCACAAAATGAATACCTGAAAGTGGACGAGAAAAATTTCAAGGACAGATACCTGTCGAAAATAGGTCAGAACATTAATCAGCAGTGGGGGTATATTGCCGAACGGCTATTTGTCGATCAGGCTGAAATAGACAATTCCCCACGGCAGGATTTCGGCAAATACGAAGCCGGCGATATAAAATACAAAGATGTCAACGGCGATGGCATAATTAATGCGAACGACATGGTTCCCATAGGCTATCCCACAGTGCCCGAAATACAATACGGTTTCGGTATGTCATCCGGATACAAAAATGTTGACTTCTCTTTTTTCTTCCAGGGAAATGCCCGGGTTTCTTTCTTCATCAATCCCGAAGTAATGGATGGCGGCAGTCCGGCAAAGCCGACCGGCATCGCACCCTTTGCCAACGGGCGTCGAAATGCCTTGGCTATCGTTGCTGAAAGCTATTGGAGCGAGACAAACCCGAATGTGCATGCCTTCTGGCCCCGTCTTTCTGTGGATGTGCTGAGCAACAATACACAATCATCTACCTGGTGGTTGCGCGATGCCTCTTTTCTCAGGCTGAAATCGCTCGAATTGGGTTATACTGTTCGTGGAATAAAGAAACTCCATCTCCAGGACAGCCGTATCTACTTAAGCGCGGAAAATCTGTTTGTAATCAGCCCTTTCAAAATGTGGGACCCCGAACAGGGACGCAATGGTTTGGGCTATCCCATACAGCGAAGATTTAATGTAGGTATTCAATTGGCTTTTTAATTGAGAATTGAGAATTGAGAATGAAAAATAATGCTTTAATAAACTATTAAATATAAGCTCTAATATGAAGAACAAAATAAAAATATTCGTTTTCCTGTTGTCCCTGTTGTCCATCGCCTCCTGCAGCGATTACCTGGATGTCGTTCCCGACAACAGTACGAAATTGGAAGATTTCTTTTCCATGAAGAATAAGGCTATTCAAGCCTTGGCAAAAGTGTATGGCTATATGCCCGATAATTATCAAGCCAATCTCACTTCGCTTACATTAGGCGATGAGTGGGTGCCGGCAGATGGCGACTGGTGTGAAGCACCTCGAATTATGCAGGGACTTACCGGGTCTAACAATCCGAGATTGGGTTTCTGGTCGGGTACAGGCAACGGCAAAAATCTCTACCAGGGCATCCGTTCGGCAAATATTTTCCTGCAACATATTGACGGTGTATTGGATATGACCGATATGGAAAAGACGGTTTGGCGGTCGCAGGTTCAATTCCTGAAAGCCTATTATCACTTTCTGTTGCTTCAACGCTACGGACCGATTATCATTTCGGACGAAGTGGTTCCCGCTAATGCCACCGGAGACGCCCTGTATCAACGACGGCAGAAAGTCGAAGATTGCTTCCAATACATCCTCCGTTTGATGGATAAAGCCACTCCGGGGCTTATAGAAAAAGCAGTCGGTGGTGATTTGGGACAAGTGGACCAGGTGGCAGCCAAAGCGATTAAGGCGCGTGTGCTTGTTTTCAGAGCCAGCCCGTTTTTTAATGGCAACCGCGAATATTACGGCAATTTTCTGGATAGCGACAATCAACCGTTTTTCCCGCCGGAATACGACAAGGAGAAATGGAAAGAGGCAATCGATGCACTGAATGAAGCCATCAACATTTGTAAAGCAAACGGAATAGACCTGTACAAATTTGAAGGAACACCCTATTCGTATGACAGTGAGGATTATAAGGCAAATCCGAATCTTAAAACGCTCTACGATTTAAGGATGCTTATAGCGGATCCGTGGAACAAGGAATTGATTTGGGGCGACAGCAATATATTCCCAGGAGAGAGTTTATCCGAAGCATCGCAAATGCGCTTGCCGCCGGGCTACGATGCCATAGGCGCTTCCGTCAATTCCAGCAACTGGGCATGGGATTGGATGGGCGCTTCGTATATGGTAGCTTCCCGGTATTATACCAAAAACGGACTTCCTATCGACGAAGACCGGACTTTCAACACTGCAACCATGTACGATGAAGTAAGCACTCCGGCGGAAGGCAGTTCCGAATATATTCCCCTTCAGGGTTTCATGCAACCAAGTGTGCCGACAGCCAAATTTTACATGGACAGAGAGCCTCGTTTATATGCCAATCTCGGTATCAACGGAGGGTATTGGCGGGGACAAACGGTGAGAATCAGAACCATGATGTATTCGGGTACCGTTGGCGGATATAATGATGCCTTCCAGGGTAATTATTACTTATCCGGAATAGCCTGTCAAAAATTCGTCAATCCCGAATCAAAATCCGAAGGTTTTGTTAACAAGAAAAAGTTCCCGTATCCGATTATTCGCCTGTCCGACCTCTATCTGATGAAGGCGGAAGCATTAAACGAATATGCAGGTCCTTCGCCGGAGGTGTATGGCTTACTCAATTTAATACGCGAACGGGCAGGTATTCCCAAGGTGGAAGAGGTTTGGTCGAATCCCGCTTTGGCAAAAAATCCGGGTAAACATACCACTCAAGACGGACTGCGCGAAATAATTCTGCGCGAAAGAGCCAATGAATTTGCTTTCGAAGGCATCCGGTTTTGGGATGTAATACGGCACAAAAAGGCGCTTACCGAGTTTAACACGCCTCTTTGGGGCTGGTCGGCAAGATACGGTACAACGCCCAGTACATTCTTTGTCCTGGCGCCGGCGAATAAAACCTATAAATTTTTGATCAGGGATTATCTTACGCCTATCGACTTGAACGAAATGAACACCAATCCCAATCTGATTCAGAATCCGGAATGGTAAATTGAGTTAAGAGTTAAGAACTAAGAGTTAAGAATTAAAATTTTAAAATTAAATGATATGAATACAATCATCAATTATATTGAAAAATCAGGAGGGGTTTTGTTTTTGTTGCTGCTGTTTCTTTTGAGCTTCAGCGCATGCGACGAGGGCAAACGTTTTGAAATCAATTCGGACGATGCAACACCGCCCAACCCGCCTGTGTTTACGCATTTTGAACCGCTTTCGGGTGGAGCAAAGATATTTTACAAAATACCCGCCGATGAAGACTTGCTGAGCGTGGATGCTCAATATACCAACGAAAAAGGAAAAACATTCCATTTCTCAGCATCCTATTTTATGGATCATGTGGAGGTCTTTGGTTTTGCCGAAGAAAAAGATTACACCGTGCAACTGTTTTCCGTGGACAGAGCGGGCAACCGGTCGGAAGCGCTTGATGTTTCCGTCAAACCTTCTTCCTCGTTAATCCAGAATGTTTTCGAAACAGTGGAAGTGATAGCAAGTTTCAATTCCATTGTCATTCAATGGCAAGACGCCTTGAAGCAAACTATTAATATTTATGTGGATTACACCGTAGGTGAAAATACATTAACCAAAGTGTTTACTTCCAATCTGGAGAGTGAAAAACGGGTGATTGGAGATTTACCGGGCGACCATCCAACCAACGTTAAAATCCGGGTGGGTGACAGGTACGAAAATATGACCGCATCGAAAGATTTCGGAGAGGTCATTCCTTTATTGGATTTTGAAATCCCTAAAACCAATTGGGCGCTACCCAACGACAAAGATTCGGTAGCCGGAGTTCCGCAGGTTTATGGAAATAAGGCAGTCGTTATTGACGGTATCATTGATTTTGCCGATAACTGGAATTATCTGAATACGTATCCCTACGGTCGTACCGGCAAACAGGAAGATGGAAACTGTCCATGGAACTTCATTGTCAGGTTGGACGATTATTACGAATTAAGCCGTATCACCACCTGGCAACGTCACAGCGATCCCGACCCTGTCGGTGCCTCGTCAAAAGGCGCTTACTATAAGAGTACCAGTCCCAGTGTATCTCGTTATAATATGTATTATTTAGACGAGGAAACAAACCAATGGGTATTTATTTCCTATCACGAGATACCTGTTCCGGTAGGTAAAAGCGATATGGATATTATAACCATGGGCAAAAATGGAGACGCCGCCGACATGTATCCTGCACCCGGTTTCACCAAAGCGACCCGGTGGTTCAGATTCGAAGCCTTGGGATCTTTTGCTGACCGGTCGCAAGCGTACTGTTTATCGGAGTTAACCCTTTTTGGCAGAAAAGCAACTAAATAAATCTATCCAAATGAAAAATCTATTCAATTTTTTAATGATTGTGTCGATATGCTCGTTGTCATCCTGCGGCGATATGTTCGACAATGTAAAGCAATACGGGGATAAAGAAACTGTTTATCCCGATAAATATGTGGCGGCTACTCCCCGGGTGGGATACGAAAGGGTGGAGATCGAGCTGCAGGGAGCCAACGGTGTTCCGGCAAATGAGTTGCCATTAGGGAAAGCGGTAAAAACATTGGTCATTTATGATAACGATGACAAAGAATTGCTGATTGATTCCATTGTTTCGTTAGTGAATGTGACCGGTTTGACCGAATCGAAAACCTACACGTTCACTATTTATTCGGTGGACGAATACGGCAATCGCTCGGTACCCATATCAACAAGCGCGATGCCGTTTACTGCTTCGGATCTGGGCAATTTGCTTATAGCCAATCCGGTTGTCGTATCGTCTCCATCAGCCGCTTTAATTCAGTGGATCAACGGGATATCTTCCGCTTCATACGATTATTATGGTTTGTCGTATAGCTATACCGGCAAAGACGGCGCAAAGCAGGAAGGGTCGCCCGCCGGGACTAAATTTTCGGTTACAAATTTGAAAGAACTTCAGGTAACGACCGTGGACGTTAAACACAAGCTTATTCCCAAAGTAAATAACGTAGCCATATTGGATACCCTCTATGTAGAACGACCGGTGGACGTGAAAACAATTACCGAAGCGGAATTTGAGGAAGTAAAAAAGGGATTTTTAGATAAGACTGTATCCGAAATCTCTTTCTATGGCGCCCAAAGCGCACTGATCCATTGGACAGGGGCTAACATCGGTTTGCTGAAAACAGAATTGAAATACAATACTAAGGGCGGAAAAAGCACAAGCCTGGATATTGAACTCCATACAACGCAAACCTACCTGAAAGATGCCGAACAAAAGCCGGCGTTTTGCCAATACCGCTCGGTATTTACCTTCGAGCCTACCGGCGAAATCTTTTATGGCGATTGGCTGCAATGGTCGCTTCCGCAAACTTCCCTGTACTTGGTAGGGGACGCTATTCCTGCGAAATTTGATCCCTTGAAAGGCATAGAATTTCCGTTCGATCCAAGCAATCCATACATATATACCGGCAGGCTTACTCTCAATACAGGTTCTTTCCGGTTTCTGAGCAAACGGGAGCTTGCCGGATTGAATGTGCGACCCGTAGATAAATATCCGCAAGACCAGCTAACTCCCGGCGCTACCTATTCTGTTCAGTTGTATAGCAATACGCCCAATGAACATGTTCCCTTTAAAGATAAAAATTTTTACAATCAGGAGGCGGGGACTTACGATATCACGGTTGATTTAAATAATCTGACGGTTCATTACGAAAAAGCGAATTAAAAAGCGTTCTTAAATAAATATTATTAATTTTAAAAAAAATCTCATGAAAAAGATTACAAAGAAAACGTTTCTAACGTTCTTAGCCTTATTGCTTGCGGCAATGAGTGGGGGCTTGCAAGCCCAAGTGCAAACAACCTCTTTGAAGGTTACTTATGTGTCAGGTAACGAAACCGTTACCGATGAACTGGTTTTTGACGGAGCGGAGATTATCATTCTCAACAACACCGTCACCATAACGTCTGATATCGCTGAATCGAACAAAAGCTATGCGTTCGATAATATCCGTACCCTGGCTTTTGAAACAACCGAGGGATCAGGTATTAAGGCAGTGAAACTTCCTTCGCTTAAAGCGTACAAGGATGGTAATGTATTGCGTATCAACGCATCGGAAGCTATCGGGCAATTTACCGTTTATTCCATTACCGGAGATGCCGTTTATAACGGATATGCCGATAATACGAATACGGAAATCAACATTGCCTATTTGCCTCACGGAGTGTATGTGTTGCAAGCCGGAGCATCTCATGTGAAATTTGTTAAGTAACCGAATGTTAAATCTAAAAAAAAAATTACAAATGAAAAAGATTTTTACTATCGCATGCGTTGCGATGTTGTTTATGACGGCAAACCTGTTTGGACAGGAAGGAAATCGTTCTTTGCAAATCGGAAGCGTTAATGTGGCGCTCGACAAAGACGTAACTTATACGATTACCCACGACAATGCATCCACAGAGTTCTCCGTCCTGCGCGATGGAACTGAAGTCGCCGATTCTCCTTTTGACGAATCGGATGTTATATCGGTAATAAATTCCGGTCGATACCCCGACAGGACTGTCAACCAAATGTCATTTTGGTCGGCGCAACAAGGAGAATGGACGCAGGTAATGGGAGACGAAAAGGCTTGGATTTTCTGGAACGATGCTCCCGCCGACCCCAATTTTATCAAATCAGAGGTGGAATATACAAAAGTCGATGGAACAACGGCAACATTGGATGTGTATAAAACAGCTGTTTTTACGGAACTTCCCGAAGCCGAACAGAAAATGTTATCCCACAGATACCGTTCGGTCTATTTGATTGAAGAAACCGGTGAACTCTATTACGGCGAATGGAAACAATGGACTTTCCCCAAAATATCGTTGTTTTTAGTAGGCTACATGATGCCCGGCGGATTTGACCCGGCAGCGGGACAGGAATTGTATTTTGACGAGGAAAACCCTTGGGTATATACCTTTACTTATAATATGGCAGCGTGGTCTTCTTTCAGATATCTTAACCAAAGAAGTTTTAGTGGATGGAATGTCCGTCCTGCAGCCGGTGGAATACCGGTGGATTGGGTAATGGATGGAACTACCCGGAAAGTTCGGACGTTTGATATCGGTCTCCAGGACGGTTTAGGTTTACCTTCAGATGATAACAACTTCTTTACCGGTGAAGGTGGAAACTATAAGGTTACTTTGGATTTGAATGAACTGACTATAACCTACGAAAAATTAGATTAATACTACAATTAGAAAAGATGCGAGGCTGTCCTCTTTTCGGATGGACAGCCTCTCTCGTTCTTTGACATATTGTTTACACGCTTAATAAATTGAGAGTTGAGAATTGAGAATTGAGAATTAGTTCTGCATTCTCCATTCTCCATTAAATTGTTTATCTTTGTATTCTAATTTCACAAAAGATGGAAGCTGCGAAGTATAAACGTTTGCCTTACGGCAGTAGCAATTATAAGAGCATAAGAACTCAAAACTATGCCTACGTGGATAAAACCATGTATATTGAGATGTTAGAAAACGAAAATAATCCGAATCAGTTTTTCATACGTCCGCGCAAGTTCGGTAAAAGTTTGTTTTTTATGACTTTATCCTGTTATTATGACATGAATGAGGCGGAAAATTTTGACCAACTGTTCGGCGACTTGTACATCGGCAAACATCCGACACCCGAAAGGAATTCGTATGCAATTTTGCAATTCGATTTCTCAGGTATGGATACTTCAAGTGAAAAGGGATTTGTAGATTCTTTTTCGAGTAATGTACAGAATGTTGTTCGTGATTTTTTTCGCATGTATGAGCCTGTTTTTCCGGAGGCGGATAAATACGTTAATCAGATTGACGACGAAAAGCCTGGCATTAAAGCATTAGACATGGTTTTTTATGCAGCCAAGCAGCAGAATGTGAAACTCTATTTCATCATTGACGAATACGACCACTTCGCCAACGACCTGATAGCGATGGGCAATCGTTATGGGAAGGATTTTTACAAAGCGATGATAGCTGCCAACGGTTTGGTACGCGATTTCTACGAGCGGATAAAAGCCTCCACCAAATCCATTCCAAGCCGTACTTTCATTACCGGTATCTCGCCGGTAATGCTCGACGACCTCACCAGCGGCTACAACATTGCCGAAATTCTTACACTGAACCCAAAGTATAACGAAATGATGGGTTTCACACAGGAAGAAGTCGAATGGTTGATGCGGGAAACGGGAGTGGATGCAAGTCTTATCAATGTGGACATGGAAGCCTGTTATGATGGCTATTTGTTCAATATAGACGGAAAACAAAGGGTATATAATCCGGCCATGATGCTCTATTTTTTCAATCAGATAATACAATTCAAGAAACCACCTATCGACCTCGTGGATTTGAATCTGAAAACGGATTACGGACGGTTAAAAAAACTCGTACAAAACGAGAGCAATCGAGAATTGCTTCTCCAGATCGTGAAGGACGGCGAGATAGTCGCCGAAATATTGCGAAAATTTTCTATCGACATGTTGAACGACAACAGTTATTTTGTATCTCTGTTGTTCTACATGGGATTGCTCACGATTAAAGAGCCGGTAATGAACAAAGTACGCTTAGTCATTCCCAATTATTCCATCAAAACCTTGTATTGGGAATACCTGATACAATTGATGCGGGAAACCTCGCCGGATATGACCATTCAATCCATGCAGCTTGACGAAGCCATCACAGTGCTGGCGATGGAAGGCAACGCGGAACGGTTTATTGACTATGTTTCACAAAACGCATTCAGTAAACTGTCCGACTACGACCTGCAACGCTTCGACGAGAAGTATATTAAACTGATGTTGCTGGCTTACCTGTTCATGAGCAAGATTTATGTCCCGATGAGCGAATACGAAGCCGTACCGGGCAGAGCGGACATCTATTTGCAACGCAATCCTCTCCTGCCGCAAGTAAAATACGAATGGGTATTCGAGTTGAAATACTGCAAAGCAGGCGCCAAAGAATCTGAAATAGCGGCAAAACGCGACGAAGGCTTGAAGCAGATAAAACAATACCTCGCATCCGACCGTCTAAAAGGACATACCGACCTGAAAGCAGCCGTCATCGTATTCACCGGCAAAAACAAATACGAAATAACAGAAATTTGCCTTGAACCCTGATTTATACAAGATTCTCAAAATTATAGTTACCCCAATTATAATCTTGAGAATCTTGTAAATCTTGTAAAAATCAAGATTCAGACGAAAAAGCGTGTAAACAATATTCAAAGTTTACACGCTTTTTTTGTGTGTAAAAAACGGAGTTTTATGTGTGTTTTTATATTAATAAACAATGAACAGGAAAATTTTAATATCAATATTGGTATCTTTTTTACCGGTAGTCTTTGGCTGCGGAACGAATAAGATCGAAAAAAACAAGATTGCAGGCAATCAAATCATTCGCATAGAGGAAGATACTACCTCGCTTCTGCGCAATCCTTGCATGGGTTGGACACTTTATAAGGAATCGTTCCACGATCAATCCATGTCGGAGGATGCGGACAAATATTGGGCAAAGAATGATGAGGCGGCAAAAAAAGCTACGATCTTCTTAATACGCGCTCCTTGGGCGTTTATGGAACCGGAAGAAGGCAGATATGCCTGGATTTACAATGAAAATTATAAAAAACTCGTTAAGGGAGCATTAGACAGAGGATTAAGACTCAATATCCGTGTGTTCTCCGATGGCTACGACTGCTATATGCAGGCAACGCCCAACTACGTAAGAGAGGCGGGTTGCGAAGGCTATTTTATTCCCAATGGATTGGTAGTATCGTATTTCAAAGATCCCAATCGGTGGACCCCATACCCTGACGACCCTGTCTTCAAAGAAAAAATCACTCAATTTGTACAGGCGCTTGCTCGCGAATATGACAACCCCGATATCGTCGATTATGTAGATGCCTTTAACATCGGGAAAGGCGGCGGCGAAGGCTGGGGTATTACGTGGAAAAACCCAAGCCAACAAAACCGCGAAAGCGTGATGGAATGGTACACCGACCTCTATGCCGCCAATTTCAAGAAAGTGATTCCCGTGATGTGCTTTGACCAGGACTACGGATACGCTACCGAAAAACGCATTGTTTTCGACCGCAAAGGCTTCGGGGCAAGGCGCGACGGTCTGGGTAGCGGTCATTTCAACCCGGCACAAAAAGGGTATGCCAACGAGATGTATGGCAAACTGCCTCTTTTCGGCGAAGGCTTTGCCTGGCCCGGATACGACCCGAATCCTCCCACCGCCACAGATGCCTACATCAAAACCTGGCGCGACTGTTACGAAAACACTTTTGAGCATGCTTTTCAGAACCACTTCAATTCGATGGATTTGAGGGATACAAGAACCAATGACTGGCTTTCTGTCGCTCCCGATTTGGTAGAGAAATTCATTCGCAAAGGCGGCTACAGGTTTTATCCATCCGAAATTACGCTTCCATCGGAACTGACCTCCGGTCAAAATTTCACCATAAAGCACAATTGGAAAAATACCGGCAACGGCTATCTTCCTAACAATCTTCCCAATTGGAATTACAAATACCAAACCGCTTTCGCCTTACTCAACGAAAAAGGAGAAGTTGTAAAACACTGGATAGACACTCAAGCCGAACCCTCCCAATGGCTCAGAGGGTATGATTATCCGTATCAATTGACGGTCTCCACCGATGGAATAGCAAAGGGAAATTATCAATGGGCGGTTGCCGTTGTGGATAAAACGAAAAACAATACGCCTGGTATTAAGTTAGCAATAAAGGACAAACCGGTCGTGAACGGATGGACGGTGTTGACTCAAGTAAAAGTAAAATAGGTTCTTAAATAATTTAAATTGATTCTCATGAAAAAGATTTTTCTAACATTATTAATGCTGTTGCTTATTGTCATAGCATCGGCACAAGCCCAACTGCGAACCACCTCTTTGAAGGTTGTTTATATGTCAAATGGCGAAGAATTTACGGATGAACTGCTTTTTGATGGAGCGAAAATCTCGATTCTCAACAATGAAGTATCCATAGAATCTTCCTTAATTGGCGGAACAAACAAAAGCTATTGGCTTGACAATATTCGCAGATTTGCTTTTGAGTCGAAACCGTTCGGACCGGAAAAACGTTACTTGCAAGTAGGAACCAATAGTGCAATTACACTCGATGTAGATATTCCTTACAAAATTACTCACGACCAAACGGCAAAAACCTTTGCTATCCGGCGCGAGGGAACGGCTGTCAGCGGTTCGCCTTTTTCCGAATCGAATATCCTTTCGCTATCGGTCTATTCTCCCGAACAAACCCTCTCTTTGGAAGAAGATGTCACCTCGCTCCTGCGCAATCCTTGCATGGGATGGACCTTGTATAAGGATGCCTTTATTAATCAGACGATGTCGGAGAGTGCGGCAAGCTTCTGGACAAAGAATGATGCAATGGCAAAAAAAGCCTCCATTTTTTACATACGCGCTCCGTGGGCGTATTTCGAGCC